>DKAR01000050.1 GCA_002450895.1 Proteobacteria bacterium UBA6921 | reverse complement strand
CAGTCGAACATGTCGATGCCGCGCCGGACCGCTTCGACCAGATCTTCGGGCGTTCCCACGCCCATGAGATAGCGCGGCTTTTCCTTTGGCATTTGCGGCGCGACATGCGAAAGGATACGCAGCATGTCCTCCTTGGGCTCACCGACCGACAACCCGCCGATCGCGTAGCCATCAAACCCAATTTCGACCAGTCCGCGCAGCGACACGTCGCGAAGATGTTCGTACATTCCACCCTGGACGATGCCAAACAGCGCATTCGGATTGTCACCGTGCGCTTTCTTGCTGCGGGCCGCCCAGCGCAGGGAGAGTTCCATCGACGCCTTTGCCGTATCTTCATCCGCGGGATGCGGCGTGCACTCATCGAAAATCATTACGATGTCGGAACCCAAGGCGCGCTGTACCGCCATCGACTCTTCAGGTCCCAAGAACGTCTTGTTGCCATCGACGGGGGACGCAAACGTTACGCCCTGCTCGCTGATCTTTCGCGCATGACCCAGGCTGAACACCTGGAAGCCACCGGAATCGGTGAGGATGGGTCCATCCCAATGCATGAAGTTGTGCAAGCCCCCGTGGGCCCCGATCACGTCGGTTCCCGGGCGAAGCATCAGATGGAAGGTGTTGCCAAGGATGATTTGCGCCCCGATGTCCTTCAATTCTTCAGGGGTCATGGCTTTCACGGTGGCATACGTGCCCACCGGCATGAATACCGGCGTTTCGATTGCGCCCCGCGCTGTGGTGATCCGCCCGCGACGGGCGGCACCATCACTTTTTAACAACTCAAAGTTCATTTGACGCTTAATTCATCCAGCGAGCCATTTTCCGCACGCGTTATTGTGGCGCTTGCGGCGCCTTAATTCGCGCCGAATCGTACCATCCGAGCCCCGCACGAAACGAGAACCGCTGCCCCGGAAAAGCAAAACGCCGCGCTCAGCGCGGCGTTCCGGGGCAATTGTACCTGAAGACGCGATCTACTTGCTGCGCAGATAGGACAGGAAGTCCCCTTTCTCCTGCGGCGTGCACTCGCGATTCAGTACCCATTTGCAGTTGCGGGTAAACCATTTTTCGATGAACTTCGGATCGGTAAGCCGTTCCTTGTTCGCCGACGGCGCAAGAGGGTCAATTTCCTTGCCGGATTTGACGTGCTTGCCCTTCGCGCGCAGGTCTTTGCCGTGGCACGTGGAGCAGTTGCGTACCTTGCTGGCATCATCCGGGTCCGGATGATCGGTCATCCACATCTTTTCGCCATTGGCCGCACTGAAATTCTTGGCGCCTTGCGCCTCGTAACCCTTCAGCACATCGTCCACCACGTTGGCTTGAACGGCCGCCGCGGCTGCAAAGATCGTCAATCCGAGAAACATTTTTCTTGTGACATTCATCGCGGGGTTTCCTCGCTCTTCGTTGAAAGTTTTGGCAAACGCATGTCGGAGTCCTCGAACCAGCCGGTATTCGCATCGAGATGGCACGCGCCACAATTCGCCTTGCTCTTCACCTTTTCGCTCTTCCAATACACTTCATCCACGAATTCTGCACTGTGCTTACGCTTCCAGTAACGCGTCTCGGTGACGCGCAGTGGCGTTTCATCGGGTTTAATTCGCGCATTGATCTTGTGCGCCGGCTCGGACGTACCTTTGTCGGCGGAGTTCTCAACCAGAAACTGGGTTATCTCATTCGTGGTCTCCGGATCCAGTTCGAGAGCATCACCGAAATGGTCGCTCTGCTGCTTCATCATCAGTTCCCACGATCGGGCAGGAAGCAAGGAAGGATGAAACGCGAGATGGCACTCGCCGCACTCTTTTCGCCACGTCGTATTGTCAGCAAGTTTGACGTTGCGATAGGGCTTGAAAGGAACAGCATCGCTTTCAACCACGTAGCCGCGAAAATAATAGCCTGCAGTACCCAGTACGGTGATCAGCAATACTGCACCAATGATGTGGAACGCCCTTACGGAGGGTTCTTCCTTCTCCACCGTTTTTCGGCCACTGAGCATGGCCCAGATCAGATTTTCTTTGTGAATGACACTTTCAACGACGACGCCAGCGAGGTGCAGCCCCACCATCGCGATCATCGCGTTTGCGAGGAACTCATGGATCTCTTTGGCGTTTTCTCCGATGTCATAGGCAATGAGGTGCTTGAAGGGACCGTGCCCTTCTTCTCCGCCCAGCACAATCAATCCCGAGATCGATGCGAGAACGCATAACAACAACATCAGGAAGATCGCCCAGCCGCCCGCGGGGTTGTGACCGATGTAGCGCTCGGCCTGCCCATTCAGAAGCGCCTTTAGGTATTCCGTTACCGAACTCCAATCGTGAGCGAAGGAATGAAATCGCGCATGGCGACTTCCGTACACGCCCCACACCAGTCGAAACATCAGCAGACAGAAGAGAACATATCCGCCGTACACATGGGCGTACATGAAGCGATCGTTCTCAGAGGTCAGCCAAGCAATCGCAAAGCTGACGACGAGCACCCAGTGAAACACGCGCGTGGGCAGATCCCACACCAGAGTTGAACTACCCGAACGTACGTTCCCGTTACTGGTCGACATGGTTACTCTCGTCGAATGATTCCCGATCGAGCATGATTACCGAATATTCACCATGGTGAATTAATCCAGGCAATTTGGCATCGACCGGGGAGAATCCATTCAACCGTTCAGCTCTTCCCTGGAATGCGCACCGTGTCGTCGTCATAGACACCGTCCGCTGCCTTCTGATGGCACTTGTTGCAGAAACTCAGCCCTTTGACTTTGGGATTCCCCTTGACGAGATTTTCCGGAATCTCACTGTGCTTCGCCTTGATGTAGGGAATCTCGGTAATCCGCAACGGAGCATCTCCTTCGCCGAGCGATTTCATGATCTTCCGCGATCGCTTGCGATAAGACTTGTCGGCAGAATCGGCGACCAGAACATCAAGGATTTTCTGTCTTGTCTGATCATCCAGTTCCGCATTGTCGCCAAAATGATCCGAAAGCGCCTTCGCATCGAGCAGCTTGCGCCACGAAGCTTCAGGCAACAAGCCCGGCTGGAACGGGAAATGGCAAGAACCACATTCCTTGTTGTAGGTCGCGTCGGTCACGGGAGCGATTTCTTTCTCACGAGAAAATGATCCCAACCACGAAAAGAAACCTTCTTCGGCAAACACGGCCTGTGACAACAACAGGGCCAGCGCGGAACCAACCATAATTACGGCGTTGCGCGTACGCATTTAAAGCCTCCAATCAACAGTGTGTTTCGGCGGGGCACTCTCGATGCGCCCCAATCAATTCAATCTGGAATTACCAGGTCACCTTCACCGCGGTCAGCATGAATACCGTGCCCGCGATACCCAGCGCGGGATGACCGCTTTCCGGAGCCTCACTCACTGCAGCCAAAAAGCAGGCCGCTGCAAGGGTGCCGAGCAAGGCGTGAACCGTGTCGGGATCTGTAAGGCGCTTGAAATTGAGATCCTTGTAATGAAACGTCAGGCCAGTAGCGACTGCGCCCACACCCAGGGTTGCCGCCCCGATCGCAAGATTGTGGTGAAGGCTGTTGCCGTCTTCTTTGGGTGCCAGCAAGGCAAGACCCACGAGGCCGAGCGATCCGATTCCCAGATATTTGTGAATTTTGTTCGCCGTGAAAGCCGACTCCTCAAACGGAGTCTCCATTTCTGCAGTACCACCTTGTTTCCCGACCGCCGCCGCAGCTTCGGCCTGGGCAATGACGATGCTGTTTTCATAGGCGGATTTCAGATCGTAAGTCGGCTGATCGTCGGCGGCGTGGGCTGCGGAAGCCAAGAAAGGCAGGCTCATCGCAAACGCCGTACCACCCAGGATTGAACGAACGCTTATAGGCATGACACAGGAGTCTCCAGACAAATCGACGAATGGGGATGTGAAAAATAGATTCGATCCAACTACGTTTCAGCCGCTAGAAAACAGGGTTTGTCATCTACCGTGCAACGATATGTACCGCGGATGAATCCATCATGAAATTGTTGAACGTACGGATGGCCATCACAAAAAAACGAAAATCGACAAGACCGGTTCGACTGGAGTGGACGGTTACCCGGACGACACAAGGAGCAACTTAAAAATGCGAAACCTGTTTTTTTAAGGAGTCCTAAAGACCTTGTGTGTTCTCGCGCTCGAGAAGCATTGCATCGCCGTAACTGAAAAACCGATAGCGTTGATCAACGGCGTGCCGGTAGGCGCGCATGACCTTCTCGTATCCACCGAACGCGCACACCAACATCAGAAGCGTGGACCGCGGCAGGTGAAAATTCGTTATTAACGCATCGACACTTCGAAACACGTAGCCCGGATAAATAAAAATCTGCGTTTCTCCGACAAAGGGCTGAATGGCACCGCGGGTCGACGCAGCTTCGAGACTTCGCACACTGGTCGTGCCTACTGCAACAACGCGCCCACCGCGTTTTCGAGTTGCACGAATCTGATCACACACCTGCGCGGATACCTCGACAATTTCGGAATGCATTTTGTGTTGCTCAATGAGTTCGGCACGGACCGGTTGAAACGTGCCCGCACCGACGTGAAGTGTGACGAATCCCACCTCGATCCCGTTTTGGCGAAGGGTTTCGATCATCGTTTCATCAAAATGCAATCCGGCCGTTGGCGCAGCGACGGCGCCCGGCCGCTCGGCATACACGGTCTGGTAGCGATTGCGATCCATCCCCTCGTCCGAACGCGTGATGTAGGGCGGCAACGGCATGTGCCCAATCGCTTCAAGAATTTCGAGAACGTTTCTGGAGTCGGAAAATGTCAGCTCAAAAAGAGCGTCGGCGCGACTCTGGACGTGGACACGAATCGCGTTTTCGAGCATGAAGCTGGAACCAGGTTTCGGCGCGATGCTCGCGCGAACATGAGCCAGTACGCGATGCTCGTCCAACACGCGTTCGACAAGGACTTCAACCTTGCCGCCGGTGTCTTTGGTCCCAAACAAACGCGCCGGAATGACGCGGGTGTTATTGAAAATGAGCAGATCTCCGGAACGTAGTTTTTTCGGGAGATCTTTGAACTGGCAATCCTCTGACTCTGATACTGAATTGCCCAGAGCAAGCAAACGGCTTCCCGTTCGCTCCGCTGTGGGACGCTGGGCAATCAACTCATCAGGGAGGTTAAATTCAAAGTCTGCAACGCGCATATTCGCGCATGTTAACAAACTTGCAACTTTCCTCGCGCAAACGATGCGGTGTACTACGTCTTCGGGACCGGCGGCTTTGGCTTCTTTGGTTTGGCCTGCGCGCGCGCATCGAGGTGTTCCTTGCACGCCGCGGTAAGAGTGTCCCGCTTCTGGCTCAGGCACGCGAAGATGCGACCGCCACCGACCTGCACGTCCGCGCAGTTTTTCTGTACATCGTCCCCACAGGCGGACTGAAAGGCGTCGCTGTTGGCGCGCGCCTGTTCACGCTGCGCCCGGCACTGCTGAGACAACTCGGCCTCGTGCTGTTTCATGCACGCGACCAGGCGACCATCTCCGGGCTTTGTATCCGCGCAGAACTTCTTCATATCCGCCGAACAGGGCCCATTGGCGGGCCCGGGTTCTGCCGAACCCGCTGACCCGCCAAATGAAACCAGGAGGGCCGCAAAAATTACCGCCGGAGTCGACTGGCGTTTCATGTCCGTGTTCTCCTGTATAGGAAATGGATTGCCGACGCGGCAGAATATGCGCCTGACCACACTCATACGCAATCGTCCGTGTCAGGCGGCGTTCGGTGCGGCATGTTCGTACTTTCGGGGAAGCGGAATGGCTAAAACAACAACAGCAAAAACGTATTCCATATTTTCGGCGTTACTGGTGACTTTCATTTTCGCCACGTCGGCCGCGTATCCACCGCCGTCGCGCGCGGCCCACGCAGCCAAAACCAACTCCGTCATCGCGGATTGCGTCGATTGCCACGGCGCGGACGGCGCCAAGACCGCGAAAGGCGCGCCCTATCTGGCGGGACAGAACGCGAATTATCTCGCTGCCGCCTTGCGCGCCTATGCCAAGGGCCAGCGCAGCCACAAGCCGATGCAGGACGTCGCTCGGAAATTGGAAGAACCTCAGATTCTGGCGATTGCTGAACTTTACGGTGGCCTCACCGCAAACTGGAAGGGGGCGACCCGCCCGGAATCCGCCAAACAGGCGAGCCTGACCGCGGATGAATTGAATACTGTCAGGGACTCCGCCAAGCCGTGTTTTTCCTGCCATGGTCCGGACGGCAATAGCACTCGAAAGGGAATCCCGAGCATTGCCGGAAATTCCCCCGAATATTTTGTCCAGGCGATGCGCGGCTATTTCGAGGGGGCTCGAACCGATGCCTTTATGTCGACTTTCAAGGACGCTCTCAATGATACCGAGTTGCATCAACTGGCGATTTTTTTCTCCAGTCTGCAACGCGCAAAAACAGCAGACGCCGAAAAGGGAAACGTTGCGGCGGGACGCAAGAATGCTTCAGCGTGCGCCGGTTGCCACGGCCGTGAAGGAAATTCGGCTGTCGCGGAATTCCCGTCCATTGCCGGACTGGATGCGGCTTACTTTGCCAAAGCCATGCGTGAATATCGCGATGGCACGCGCAAGAACGAACAGATGCAACGTGTTGCCCGGAAATTGACCGACACCACGATCGACAATATCGCGGCCTACTATGCCAGCCGGGAACCGGCGACACTTTCACCCTCTGCCGCGATCGCGAAGACCACGGCGTTTGATCCGCTGGGCGACGGAGAGCGTGCCGCGCAACCTTGCTTGGGATGTCATGGCGGCCCCGCGATGGCCCCGCAGGCGGGCATGCCGCGACTCACCGGATTGCACAGTGACTATCTGGCGTCCGCGATTGCGACCTACCGAGCTGGGAAGCGCAAGAACGAGTTGATGAAAACATTCACTGCGAAACTGAATGAGTCTGAAATCGATACCATTGCGCTCTACTACGCATCCCAGGCCCCGTCCATTATCAGCAACAACGATGCGGCGAACATAGCCACCGTCGAAGCCGCGTCTGCGTGCACGCCATGTCATGGCGACGGCGGAAATAGCACAGATCCGAAGGTACCAAGCCTTGCCGGACAGGACGCTGCGTATCTCGCACATGCCATAGCCGAATACAAATCTGGCGCACGCGCCCATGCGGACATGCAAAAAGCAGTTGCGGGGTTAACGTCCGAAGCGGCGAATGAACTTGCACACTTTTTTAATCGCCAGACACCGACAGCCCCTGCCGTCCGAATCCCCGAATCGCCGATAGAAATCTCGGCGCGCTGCGACCGTTGCCACGGCGAACGCGGCTACAGCACTGAACCCGGCAAACCACGCCTGGCCGGCCAATCGGAGGCCTACCTTCTCAGCGCAATGCGTGAATACAAGCACGAGTTGCGCAAGAGCACGGCAATGCATGCCATGTCGGATGTGCTGACGGACATCGAATTGCGCGCAATCGCGGCCTATTACGCACGAAAATAGCACCTTCGGTTAATGCTCGACGCGCCGTTCTGCCACGGCGCGCATTCATTGCTCATGATTTGAAGACTTCTCCGGTTATCATTGCGGAATGGCCGACATCCTCCTGGCGACACTGAACGCGCAGTTTATCCACGCCTCGTTGGGGCTGCGGTACCTGTGCGCCAATCTGAATGATTTGCGTGACCATGCTGAAATTCGCGAATTTGTCATTGATCAACGCCCCATCGACATTGTCGAACACATTCTCGACAGCAATCCACGCGTCGTCGGGTTTGGAATCTACATCTGGAATGTAACGCAGACGACGGAAGTCGTTGCGCTGTTGAAAACCATCAGACCGGACATTCACATCGTCCTCGGCGGGCCCGAAGTGAGTTACGAGGCGCACGAACAGCGCATTGTGCAACTCGCGGATTTCATCGTACAGGGACAAGGTGATCTGGTGTTTCGTGACCTCTGCGCGAAGTTACTGCAGGGACAGGCACCCGCCGCGAAGATACTGCAAGCGGAACGGCCGCCGCTCGATCAATTGCAGTCGCCCTACGCACACTACACGGACGCCGATATTGAAAAACGGTTGATCTACGTCGAGGCGTCGCGCGGCTGCCCATTCAAATGCGAGTTCTGCCTTTCATCGCTCGACAAGACGGCATGGCCGTTTGCAATTGACCGTTTTCTCGCGGACATGGACAACCTTTACAGACGCGGCGCGCGCCATTTCAAATTCGTCGACCGCACCTTCAATCTGAAAATCGACACCGGCATCCGCATCCTCGAATTCTTTCTGCAGCGTCTGGACGAGGCCTTGTTTCTGCATTTCGAGCTGGTCCCCGATCATCTGCCCGCGCGACTGCGGGAAGTGATCGCCCGCTTTCCGCCGGACAGTTTGCAATTCGAAATCGGCATCCAGACCTTCACTCCCGCGGTGCAGAGCTTGATCAGTCGTCGCCAAGACGCAGGCAAAACCGCCGCTAACTTCAACTGGCTGCGCACGCACAGCCAGGTCCATATCCACGCCGACCTCATTCTCGGTCTGCCCGGCGAAGACCTGGCCGGCATCGCCCGCAGTTTCAACCAGTTGATCGCACTGCAACCGCAGGAAATCCAGGTGGGAATTCTCAAACGCCTGCGCGGTTCGCCCATCATCCGCCACACCGGCGAATACGCCATGATCTACAGCCCGTTCCCGCCGTATAACATACTGAGCACCAGCCTGCTGGACTTCACTACCCTGCAGCGCCTGACGCGCTTTGCCCGCTATTGGGATATGGTGGGCAATTCCGGCCGCTTCGCCCGCACCCTGCCGCTGTTGCTGGGTGATGACCCGTTCCAGCGCTTCCTGAGCTTGAGTGACTGGCTGTACGCCCGCACCAGCCAGACCCACCAGATCGCCCTCGATCGCCTGTTCGACCTGCTGCACGCCGCCGGCGGCGAGGCGCTGGCCTGCGAGCCGGCCGCCCTGCGCGACGGCCTGTGGTCAGACTATCAGAGTTGCGGGTTGAAAAAACGCCCACCATTCGCTCCCCCCTTCCCGCCCGCTGCCGACCCGGGCGTCACCCGCAGCAAAACGCCGCCAGCGACACAGTGATTTGACGCTGGCGCGCCGCGATGTGGCCTGCGGACAACAACACAGTAGCTCATTGTCCAGCGACAGCTATACTCGATAGATACCAGAGGAGGCACACCAATGAACAACTACCGCGGTTTAATTCGTAATACGATTTTGATTGGAACAATAGCCCTGTCCGCCGGCTGCGCGGCATTTTACAACGACCTGAAGACGCCGATGTCCGATCTGACGGTGGCAACCAGCTCCGACAGCATCGCCAGGATGGGAAAATCCGCCTGTGTATCCTATGCCTGGGTCGTCGCGATTGGCGACTGCAGCGTCGCCGCGGCGATGAAGACCGGCGGCGTCAGCAAGATCCACCATGTGGACAGCGAAGTTTTTTCGGTAGTTTTCGGTGTTTATCAGAAATATACGACGGTGGTCTATGGCGAATAGCCTGATTTTTTCGGCCCTTCACAGCCGTAACTCCAGGCAAACTCAGATGTCAGAGGCAAATGTCAGAAGGTTCGACAATCCCGGCGCAGGGGTGGTACCGTGCCCCTGCGCACAGGCATCCGCAGTGATCAGTGATCAACGGTAACCATGCTGCCGGTCGGCATAGGCATCGCGTTCACGCGGGCGATAATTGTCAACGGGCCGATCATAATAGGCTCTGTCGCCATCGCGGCGATCACGGCGGGTATCGATGAACAACACACCCAGTGGATCAAGCAGCGCGGGCAGGGGCAGAATCACCCGCGGCAGCACCACCACGCGCGGCGTAATCAATACCGGTTCCCGATCTCGCCGGTGGTGGTAACGATATTCGCGATCGCGATAATGATGCTGGTCGTGGCGCCATTCATGACGCTCACGCTGGTCGTAGTCACTACGCGGATCATTGTGTGCCGCGGCCATTTGCGCGGTCAGCAGACCCGAAACGGCAACCCACATTACAAGTAAAATTCGATGTTTCATGGCTTTTCTCCCTGTCTTGTTTTTTCTTACGATTCCACCCTACGCCATGCAGCATGAACCATCGCTGAACGCCGTTGCGATCATGACAGACTGAACTATCAGAGTTAAACGCAGGGAAAAAATGCCTGCCCATTGGCATAAAATGCACAACATCAGCATCATCGCCACATCGGCCGTGGTGCTTTCCCGTGGACTATGCCCGATACCACCACCGCCTTCCACTAGCGCACCGCATGACGCGCAGAAAGCTTCATCGACACACACCGGCTGCAAAACATCACCCGCCAAATTGGACGGTATGTACAACGCACCCTACGCGCTGCAATAGCGATGGCGTCCACCGATGGTGATGAATAATGATATTTGCTTTCCCGCCCGCGGCAGGGGNNGGGAACACCTTACGTACCACGCACCCAGACCGTACGCAAACTTCCGCAAATCGTTTACGGTGTCCGCAACACCCGCGTTGCCTTTTGCTCCAAATAATCGGCTTGCTTTCAAAGCTTCAAGACAGCATCTACGGCCGACGCCGTGATGTCTTGCGCCGCAGCCATTTCTCCCCTTCCGTCGCCAGCAGCACCAGGGACGACAGTAGTAGACAAAACGCCAGGTCGGGCAGTGGCAGCGGCCGGGTGTGGAACAATTCGTTGAACAGCGGATGATAGATCAACAGCAGTTGCAGCAGCAGAGCAGCAGCGATGGCCAGCAGCATGGGCCGATTGCTGGTGATACCGATGCGCAACAGCGACAGGGTTTCGCCGCGCACCGCCAGCGANNCCACAGGATGTGGATAGGCAGCAGTGGAATCGGCAGACCGCACAGCGGCGCCAGAAACAGAGTCCAGATTTCACCACTGTTGGAACTCATGGTGTCTTTGATGAATTTGCGGATGTTGTC
>DKAR01000119.1 GCA_002450895.1 Proteobacteria bacterium UBA6921 | reverse complement strand
CTCATCAAAGCTGGCGGCTGGCTGATGTGGCCGCTTATTCTGTGCTCAATCATTTCTATTGCCATCATTGCCGAACGATTTTGGGCCTTGCAGTCAAAGAAGATCATTCCGAAAGGATTGGTTGCACAGGTCTGGAACTGGCACAAGAAAAACGAACTGACGGCCGACACCCTGCGCCAATTGCGCGAAGGTTCCCCGCTCGGGCGCGTCCTCGCCGCCGGCATCATCAATCGCGCGAACAGCCGAACCATCATGAAGGAAGCAATCGAAGAATCGGGACGCCACGAAGTCCACGAGATGGAGCGCTTCCTTAATACGCTGGGAACGATCGCGGCGGTGTCGCCACTGTTGGGATTGTTCGGATCCGTGGTTGGACTGATGGAAGTCTTCTCCACGATGACCACGCAGGGCGTCGGAAACCCGCAGGCGCTTGGCGCCGGAATTTCCAAAATCATGATTGCAACGGCCGCAGGTCTCGCCGTCGCCATTCCCGCGCTGATTTTCTATCGATACTTCCAGCGTAAGGTCGACGAAATCGCCATCGAAATGGAGCAGGAAGCCATCAAGATGGTGGAGGTCATGCAGGGCGAGCGTGAACGCGACGGATCATCCGTCTCGGCAGCACAGGCCCAGGTTGCCGCGCAGGGAGCCAAAAAGTGAACATGCGTCCGCGCCGTCGGGAGGAGCCGGAGATCATGTTGATCCCGCTCATCGACATTCTTTTAATGTTGCTGATCTTCTTTATGCTGGCCACAACGTTTAAGCACGCGGCGGAAATTTCCATTAATTTGCCGGAAGCGTCCCAGCAGAAACTCCCGAATCAGGACAATCGCATGCTGGATATTGCGATTGACGCTTCCGGGCGGTTTTACGTGGACCGCCAGGAAGTCGTGAATACCGAGATCGAGACCGTAAAACGGGCGATCGCGAAAACCGTCGGCGACAAGAAAGACATGATCGTTGTGATCAGCGCGGACGCCAAGACCCCCCACCAGGCCGTCATCACCGCAATGGATGCCGCTCGGCAGCTAGGCCTGATTCGTATTACACTCGCGGCTCAACAACCTAAATCCGCGGGCTCCGCCAAACCCTAGATGCCTGAATCAGCTTCTTCGTACCAGGCGGCCGAGACCTATCGCCGCCTGTTGCGCTATGTCGCCAAGTACTGGCGCGTTTTTGCCATCGCCATCCTCGGTATGATCATCGAGGCGGGCGGCAGTACGGCGTTTGCCGCGATGGTCAAGCCCATGTTGGACGGCAGCTTCGTTCAGCAAGATCCCGACATCATAAAATACATGCCCATTGCACTGGTTGCAGTGTTTCTTATTCGTGGCTTTGGTTCATTCGCGGCGGAGACGCAAATGATGCGGGTCGGGCGCAATGTGACGCGTGATCTGCGCCAGCACCTGTTTGCCCACATGCTGGTCCTGCCGACGCCGCACTACGACAGCACGCCTTCGAGCAAGTTGATCGCACAGCTCATCTACGATACGGAACAGGTTTTCAGCGCAGCAACGAAATCGATTCTGATCCTGGTTCGGGATAGCCTGACGATCGTGGGTTTGTTTGGATTGATGCTTTATTACAACTGGCAGTTGTCCCTGTTCTTCGTGTTAATTGGGCCTGCGCTTGGATTGTTGGTGCGCTACATCAGCCGCCGCCTGCGGCGCATCGCGCGGCGTATCCAGACGTCGATGGGTGACGTCACCAGTGTCGCGCAGGAAGCCATTGACGGTCATCGCGTGATAAAAATCTATGGAACACAGGACTACGAACGCAAACACTTCGACGACGCCAATCGCACAACCGCGCGACAGCAGATGAAGCTTGCGATTACCGGTGCGCTGGCCGGGCCTATAACGTTACTGATCGGTTCGTTCGCCTTCGCGGCCGTTCTCTATATCGTGACGAGCCAGGCCACGCAGGGCGCATTCACCGTCGGAACGTTCATGTCGTTCATGACGGCCCTCATGCTGGTGTTTGCGCCGCTGAAGCGGTTGACGCAAGTGAACAACACGACGCAGCGCGGGATTGCGGCGGCTCAGGGAATATTTCAGTTCCTCGATCTTCCGACAGAACCCGACCTGGGAAAACGCACCTTGGCGCGCGCAAAGGGCCGAATCGAATTCCGCGACGTTTCGTTTTCGTATGGAACAGAATCCGGTGATGTGCTCGAGCGAGTCACGTTCACCGTCGAGCCCGGCCAGACCGTGGCACTGGTCGGAAAATCCGGCAGCGGAAAATCGACCATCGTTAACTTGCTCCCGCGTTTTTATGAGCTTTCACGCGGCACCATCCTTCTCGATGACATCGATATCCGCGAGTATCGCTTGGCGGAGCTGCGCAATCAGATCGCCTATGTCAGCCAGGACGTCGTCCTGTTCAATGACACGGTGGCGCAAAATATATCGTACGGACACTTGGCGCAGAATGCAGAGGGCGCTCTTGAAAAGGCAGCTGAAGCGGCGCATGCGCGGGAATTCATTCACCGGCTTCCGCAGGGTTTTGACACCTTGATCGGTGAAAAGGGCGTGTTATTGTCCGGTGGGCAGCGCCAGCGCATCGCGATCGCACGCGCACTGCTGAAAGATGCTCCGGTTCTGATACTGGACGAAGCGACCTCCGCGCTGGACTCGGAGTCCGAATATCATATCCAGGCGGCGCTGGAAAACCTCACGACGAATCGCACGACGCTGGTGATTGCGCATCGCTTGTCGACGATCGAGCGTGCTGACAGGATTCTTGTTCTCGACGCGGGGCAAATCGTCGAGCAAGGAACTCATCAGGAATTGCTCGCCCACAATGGAATCTACGCCCAATTGCACCGGCGCCAGTTTGCTGCGGTGCGCGCGCAGGCGGGGTAATCATTACGCATGCGGCTGGCGCGCTATTGGAAGACGAGAAATTCTGTTTCCACGCTGTTATGGCCGTTGTCGCTGGTGTTCATTGTTCTATCCGCGATACGCCGATTTTTTTATCGCGCCGGTGTGTTCCCGATTTCTCGACTTTCCGTGCCGGTCATCGTGATCGGCAATATTATCGTCGGTGGTTCCGGCAAGACACCGCTAACCATCGCGCTGGTTCGCGAATTGCGAAACCATGGTTTCCGCCCTGGCGTAGTTAGTCGCGGCTACGGGGGGAACTCGCAGGTATGGCCGCAGCGCGTAGTGCGGGACAGTGATCCCTTTGCGGTCGGTGACGAGCCTGTTGAGATCGCGCGCGAGGCGGGGTGTCCCGTGGCCGTGGCGCCGAAGCGCGCGGCGGCAGCACAACTCTTATTGGAACAAACGGACTGCGACGTCCTGATTTGCGATGATGGCCTCCAGCATTATGCGCTGGATCGCGATCTTGAAATCGCCATCGTGGATCCCAGCGTCGGTGTTGGCAATGGGTTGCGTCTCCCAGCCGGTCCGTTGCGCGAAAGCCGTCGTCGACTGGAAAGCGTGGATTGGGTCGTCCATCGGGGCGAAGCGCTCCAGCGCGGGGTGGAGTTTGCCGTCGTCGCGGGGCCGGTACGAAGTCTCCACAAACCGGACCTCAGCCGTTCGCTCGCCTCGTTTTCCGGTCAGCCGGTCCATGCCGTCGCAGGTATTGCGTTTCCTGAGCGCTTCTTTGCCCAGCTGGAATCGGCGGGTTTAACCCTTCGCCGGCATGCATTTTCAGACCACCACCGGTTCAGCGCGGCGGATCTGGCTTTCGGGGATCAATCTCCGGTACTCATGACCCAGAAGGACGCGGTAAAATGCGCGTCGTTCGCCGATGACAGAATTTGGGCGGTTACGGTGCGGTCCGAGCTGGACCCGCGTATCGTCCGAGAAGTGGTCGATCGGCTTCATTCACTCCGCGTGGAGCGTCAACATGGACAAGAAGTTACTTGAAATTTTGGTGTGCCCGATGTGCAAGGGGCCGTTGCTTCATCTCAAGGATAAGCACGAGTTGATCTGCAAGGGCGATCGCGTCGCGTATCCGATTCGCGATGACATTCCCGTGATGTTGGAGCAGGAAGCCCGCGAATTAGCCGCGGAGGAAGAGTATAAGTGACAGCACGGTTTACCGTGTTGATCCCGGCGCGCTACGGTGCGACGCGCTTTCCCGGCAAGCCGCTGCAAGTCCTCGCCGGAAAACCGATGATTCAACATGTTGCCGAACGCGCGCGTGCCAGCGGTGCGGCGCGCGTTGTCATTGCGACTGACGACGCCCGAATTCGTGATGTTTGCGAGTCTTTTGGCGCGGAGGTCTGCATGACTTCCGCCACACATCCCAGCGGAACGGACCGACTCGCCGAGACGGCAACGAAGCTCGGACTGTCGAGCGACGAGATCGTCGTCAATCTGCAGGGCGATGAACCGCTGATGCCTTCGACGTGTGTTGCGCAGGTCGCAAATAATTTGCATGCACGGCAGGATGCCTCGATGGCGACATTGTGTGTTCCGATTACCACGGACGCCGAACTGTTTAACCCGAACGCGGTCAAGGTAGTTATGGACCGTTTCGGATATGCGAGTTACTTCAGCCGGGCCACTATTCCCTGGGCCCGAGATGCGTTTGCCGCTCTGCCAAATCACCAGCCTGATGGCGTTGCTTATTTTCGACACCTGGGACTTTATGCGTATCGAGTCGAGTTCCTGAGGGAGTTTGTCAACTGGTCGCCGGCGCCGACCGAGCAGGCGGAGTCATTGGAGCAGCTCCGCGCGCTTTGGCATGGCAAGCGTATTCACGTTGAGGTGGCACGCGCGATTCCGCCGCCGGGTGTCGATACTCCGGACGATTTGATCGTCGCAGAACGTGCGCTGCTACAATTGAACTCATGAACCAGGTCGTAAAAGTGCTGTTCGTCTGCATGGGCAACATTTGCCGTTCCCCGACGGCGGAAGGCGTGTTCGCGTCATTGGTCCAGCAGCGCGGTTTGGCCGCGTATGTGAAAGTCGATTCCGCCGGAACCCACGCTTATCATGTCGGCGAGCCACCCGATCCGCGTGCGCAAAGTACGGCGCGGCGCCGTGGTGTGGACTTAAGCGGACTGCGGGCACGGCGATTCATCCGTTCGGATTTCGACGAATTCGATTTTGTCCTGGCAATGGACGGTGAAAATTACAGCGCGTTGCTGCGACAGTGCCCGGATGAAGCCCGTTACAAACTGAAAATGTTTCTGGATTTCGCCCCGCATCTGAACGAATCGGAAGTTCCCGATCCTTACTACGGCGGTGAACTTGGATTTGAACGAGTGATCGATATGATCGAGACGGCTTCAACAGGGCTGCTTGAACATATCGAGCGCATACATCTGAACCGCAATTAACAGGGTTGCGGACAATTCAGGTCATCCCTTCGCTTTCTGGGCCGCGGTGCTACGAAATAATCCGCTATAAATAAATTGAGAATTACCGCGCCGAGCAAGGCTGCATGGCGCGGCGATTTCTCTAATGCTGTTTTACGTCACCCGACGAGTCATGTTCAGAGTATGACGGCTCTGGGCGTGCGGCCGGTTCACGGGGCGCGGCCGGTGGCGCTTCGTATCGCGTCGGAGCGGACTCGTGATGAGTCCCGGAAAACTCTGTAGGCTCCTTCGGTCCTGACCCCGCGTGGGAATCGCTATTACCGGACCCATTGCTGCCGGCGGGTGCATTTGTTTGGTCGCCCGCATTTTCTGCACGATTCCCGCGATCACGACCGCCTCGACGGCGACCACCGCGTCGTCCACGACGCGAACCCTGACGTTCACCCTCGCGGCGCGGCCGCTGCTCCTGTCCAGTCTGGGGAGGCGTTGGTGAGCCTTCGGCCGGGGCCGGAGTGGGTTGTGCCGCCGGCGCCGCGTTGTTTGCGGTTTCATTGCGATGCTGCTGATCCTGGCGTGGCCGATCGCGCCGTTGTTCCTGATCCCGGCGATGTGCATTCCGCTGTCCTTCGGAGCGGTGCTCGCCTCGTGAACGGTCGTGACGTCCGCCATGTCCGGACCGGTTTCTGCCGCCACCGGAACCGCGTTCGCCACGGTCCCGATGGTGCGGGCGTGATTCGCGTGTTTGGGGTTTGCTGGGTGCCGGTTCAGAGGCGGGTGCCGGCTTGAT
>DKAR01000012.1 GCA_002450895.1 Proteobacteria bacterium UBA6921 | reverse complement strand
CACGCCAGACTTGCAGAATTTCCGCACTGGATTTTTCGTCCAGCGCCACCAGGGTCGGCATGCGTTGAGCGTCGATTTCACGCAGATTATTCGCCAGGCGCTCGAGGGGCGCGATCAGGCGCGACACAAAGCGCTGAATCACGAGTGACAGCACGAACAGAACACCAAGGGCAACGAGCATTCGCTCACGCGCATCCGCGAGAAGCTGGTGGAAGAATTCGCCGTTGTAAACCAGCCGGAGCGTTCCGAGCATTGTGTTTGAACGACGTGAAAAGATCGCTGTTTCGACATTGAAGGACTCACTGCGATCGATCGCGGCACTGTTTTCCTTCGTGATGCGAATACCGTTGAACAGATCGACACTGAGGCTGCGAATCATGGGTTCGTTTGTTTTTGGATCGGTCAGCAGAATCATCTGACTCAGGATGCTGTCGATGTCCTCCTGAATGCCGGCTTCGGCGACGTCCTGGAGGAGCTCCGTGTAGTGCGAAACCAGCAGATCCGCCTTGGTCTGTTCGCTCGACGACACGAGCGGCACAATCCCGAACGACCAGTAATACCAGACGGCAGCAGCAATCAGCGCGGCCAGCAGGACAAAGGCCATCGAGATTCGCGTCACCAGTCGTTGCAGGATGTTATTCATAGCGTTGCGATATGCTTAACAGCTTCTCATTCACGCTGATCTTCGATCGATTCAGCATCTGCACATTGAAATAGGGAAGTATCCGGGCACTGATCGCGATGCCCACCGTCGCGCCACGCTCTACATCTCCTGCAAATGGCGAAAACAACAGCACGTGATTGACCACGGCCTGTTGCAGCAACTTGCCGAACTCAGCGTCAACGATTTGTTCGGCCAAAAACAGCGCCGATGGTCGCGAGACACCGCTACGGCTGACACTTTCCATGCTTTGTGAAACCACTTCGACCTCACGTCCTCCAATGTTCTTCACCGTCGCCTGCAACGAATCGACAACCCGATGCGCAGCGACGGCATCTTTGCTGTACACAACAACCAAACGCACCTTTGCGTCTTCCGACAACTTGTCGCGCAGCTCCTGGTCCACCGCGACAATGCGCGGAAAGATTTCCAGGGAAATTCGCGTGCGGCGCTCGTCCAGCTCGCTCCCGTACACCACTGGAATCGCGACAAGCGTGAGCAGCAGCAGGCACAACGCCTGCCGAAGCACGCTTGACATCACCGCGCTACTCACAGCGGTCATCGCTCCACCACTAAAACGCGTATTCCGCGCTGACCCACCACTGCCGTCCGGGCCGTGGATAATCATCAGGGTAAGTATTCGCCGGCGCCGGATACTTCACGTCAGCGTCGAAAATGTTCTTTATGCCGCCCCGCAACGTCAGACCGGGCCATTTGACTCCCGTTGCGCTATAGGTCAGATCCACGGTCTGGTACGGATCGAGATTGTCACGCGTATCGCCTGCGCTGCGCGAACGCGAGCCCACCCATCGGTACTGAACATTCAAGAACTGATCGTTCAATATCTGGTACAGCACACCGAGATTTGCGAGCGACTGGGCCGTACCGGAGTTTGGGTTCGCAACATTGGTGCTTTCGCTGTCCAGCAGTGAAATGTTTCCATCCAGTTTCAGACGCTGAATCAGCGGAACGACAAACTCGAATTCCAGCCCGCGGAAATTGGCCTCGCCGCCGTTTTCGTAACGCCGCGTCGTGGAATTCACCACAATGACATCATGCAGCTCCGAGACGAACGACGTCGCGCGGAAAACCCGGCCGCCGTCGTTGTAGATGTAGCCAAATTCATAAGTGTGCATGCGCTCGGGATTGATATCCGGATTGCCCTCGACGATGGGATTGTTCTTTGAGTACATCTCGAGAAACGACGGTGGCCGGAACGAGTCCGAGTACTGGAATTTGAGCGTTTGCCCACGTGATACCTGATAAACCGCCGCAAAACGTGGTGAGAATGAGTTGCCGATGTCACTGTATCGATCGATGCGAATTCCTGCCGTCAGCGTCAACGCTCCAAAACCATCGTATTGATCCTGCGCATAGACACTCAGGATCCGGCGCGTAAGGCCTTCTTCGATCCAGTTTTCAGTTCCGGTATATTTTTGGTACGGCACCTGTGCACCGGGCTGCGGCGGCGGCCCCAACAAATCCGGATCGAAGTTACGTTCATTCCAGGAGTCGCCCTGCTCGACGTAAGCCGCTTCGAAGCCGCCGATCAGCTTGTGGTGATCTTGCGCGGGAACATCCAGTGCAACGTGAACCGTGGTCCGTGTTTCTTCGTAATGCGGGCCACCCAGCGCGCCAGTGGTTCCAAAGGAGGCATATCCCGCCGGCATGACCATCTGACCGGACGTGTCGCCGACGAAATTCATCCAGTCGAGACCTACTTCCAGTCGCGTGTCGTTTTCCAGCATCCACGGGACAGAGATTTTGGCGCTATTGACCGTCCAGCTGCGCACGACCTGATCGGAGTCTTCAGGCAAGACGTTGTTCACCCCGAAGTGATCTCCAAATTCGGTTTTGACGTGCTGCGCGACAAACTCTGTCTGGTCGTATTTAAACTTGAACAGCACATCCTGCATATTTTCGCGTTCATTGCTTTTTCCCGGCGCATTCGACAGGTTCGCGAGCGCAGGCGGCGCGCTGCCCAAACGATCTTTACCGGTTTTCACATCACCGCCATCGGTTTTTCCCTTCCCGACGATCAGACTGTAGTTGTACTTTTCGCCGGGCGGCGCGTTGGCGTAGGTCCCGCCCACGGCATAACCCGCGACGTCACCGATGCGCGCGTACGCACCCTTGGTATCTTCACGCGTCTTGATATCAACCACGCCGGCGAGCGCGTACTCGCCGTAAATCGCAGAGCCCGGGCCGCGCACCACCTCAATGCGATCGATCTGTTCGATCGGAATGGTGTGCACGCCGATCTGGGGACCCACCGTCGTATTAACGTCAATGCCATTGAGCAGGAATTTGATCTTTGTCGACGCAAACGTTTTTCCGATGCCGCGCACGAGAAATTGCGGTTGTCCCTCCGCTGTCATCGACAACTCGATTCCTGGCACAAGTGCGAGGGCTTCGTAGACGTTCCGTACGCCTTTCGCCAACAAGTCGCGGCGATGCAACACCGTGATCATGCCGGGCACGAAGTCTATGTTCAGTTTTGTCTTGGTTGCAGCGGCGGATTCTTCATCGAGAATGCGCAGCAGATCATCAACGGCCGCATCGCCGGTCGCCAGGGCCGCGGGCGCCGGCTCCGGCGCCGTCGTAACAGGCGGCGGTGGTGGTGGCGGCGGCGGAACTTCTTCCGGTGCTGGTGGCGGCGTTTTGACTTCCTTCGTGCTGGTTTTGGATGTCTTTTTTGCCGGTGTTTTTGTTGTGGCAGATTTCTTCGTTGTAGTGCTCGACTCCGTTGCTGCATGCAGCGGCGCGGACACTGCAATTAAGGAGGCGATGACTGCAATCGTCAGCTTCAGGCTTCTTTTTTTCACTTGGGTTACCCCATCAGTGGTTAGCGGGACCGCGACGCGGACCCTATCGTCTTGACGGCGCTGAAAAAAGGCGCACGCAAACCCGCGCTTTTACGCACTAAGACGATATCTATTTCGGAACAACGGGGATGTGCTTTAGAAGGCTATAAGAAATAAGCCTATACGAAGGGGTATCCGGGAATATCCGACGCCTCGCGTACGTCAATCTGTTCGGGTTTCAGGAATTGCTCTGCGTATTGAAGGTAGACCTTGGTGTTAATGAAGATGTCGAACAGATCCGGATCGACGTGCTTGTCCTTTTTCATTTTTCCCAGGATGGCCAGCGATTCGGACAGTCGCTTGGCGGATTTGTAGGGGCGGTCGGCCGCCGTGAGTGCTTCAAAGATATCGGCAATCGCCATGATTCGAGCCTGGACGGACATCTGGTCCCGTTTCAGCCCTTTCGGATATCCCTTTCCATCCATGCGCTCATGATGCCCGCCGGCGTACTCTGGCACATTGCGCAAATGCTTCGGGAACGGCAATGCCTCGAGCATCTTGATCGTCGCGACAATGTGATTGTTGATGACATTACGCTCTTCATTGTTGAGCGTCCCGCGCGCAATGCACAGATTGTAGATTTCGTTTTCGTCCAGCAGCGCGCGCTGTGTGCCGGTCCGATCGGTCCAGAAACGGTTCCCTAGCGCGCGCACCTTCTCCTGGTCGGCCGGCGTCATGAATTCGCCCCCGATGTTGCTGCGCTCGAGAAATGCCACTTCCTCGTCGAACTGCCGGCACGCCATTTCGTATTCCTGCTGTAGCAGCATGATTCCCAGTTCGTCGCCCGTTTTCTGACAACGCGATTGCCGCTCAAGGCAGTGGATTCGCGCGTCGCGCCGCAATATTTCATAGCGCGCTTTCACGAGATCAATACGATCAAAGATTGTTTCGAGCTTGGTGGACTTGTCGACGACGTACTCCGGCACAGTGATCTTTCCGCAGTCGTGCAACCAGGCGGCGATTTCCAGTTCGTAGATGTCCTTTTCACTGAGACTGAAATCCTTGAGCGGCCCGGATTCCGCATCACTCGCCGCGCGCGCAAGCAACATCGTAAGCACGGGCACACGTCGGCAATGCCCGCCCGTATAGGGCGATTTGTCGTCGATGGCGCCGGCGATCAACTGAATGAACGCTTCAAAAAGCGCCTTAAGCTCGGAAATCAGTCGCTTGTTGGTCAATGCAACAGCAGCCTGCGACGCAAGCGATTCCGCCAGCCGCTGGTCGTCCGTATCGAACGCAATCACGTTATTGGTGGCGGGATCGAGCTTATTTATCAGTTGCAACACACCGATGACGTCATTCTCATGATTCTTCATCGGAATCGTCAGAAATGACCGCGAGCGATACCCAGTCTGCGCATCGAAGGCACGCGTCCCGGAAAAATCGAATCCTTTCTCGGTGTACGCATCTGCGATACTCACGGTGCGCTCATGCAGCGCCGCATGCGCGACAACCATGTGATCGTTCGGCTTGCCATTGCGGTCGAGCAAAGGAATCGGCGCATACGGAATTTCAAGACCGCTGGACCCGCCCATGGCAATCTTCATGGAGTCCGTTCGGATGATTTCGAACTTCAGCGTTTGATCTGGCGTCACCGTATACAGGGTCCCACCGTCCGCGCCAGTGATGCGCTTGGCGCCCAACAGGATCATTTCAAGCAGGCGTGGCGTGTCTTTTTCAGACGAGAGGGCGATGCCGATTTCGTTGAGCTGTTGCAGCCGCTGCGCGATATGGTCGGATATTGATCCATCCACGTTTTTCTTCTCCAGAACGGCTGCCGGGCCGAAAAATTGCAGTTAATTGCTTGCGTGCCGTAGTATTGGCCACACGCCACCGCGAATAGGGTATCGACTGCCCGTTTCGAGTCTATAGACACTCGCGTTCCACTTCACAAGCGACGAACTCACCATTATGAGCGGCACTCGATTCACGCTGGAAATACAACCGGTCATCCCAGAACGATTACAGGGTTTGGCGGAGATCGCCAACGACCTGATGTACAGCTGGGACCGCGATGTTCGACGCCTGTTCATCCGGCTCGACCCGCCGCTGTGGAACGCGTGCGGCCACAATCCCAAGGTCTTTTTGCGCCGCATATCGCAAAAGCGCCTTGACGCCGCAGCCGAGGATCGGACTTATCTCGAGGATTACCACCGGACCCTTTCAGCCTACAACAGCTACCACCGCGAGAAAATCAAACCCGGCCTGGTCGAGCATCTCGACCCCAACAACGATTTGGTCGCGTATTTCTGCGCGGAATTCGGACTGCACGAAAGTATGCCCATCTACTCCGGTGGCCTGGGCATTCTCGCCGGCGATCATTGCAAGGCGGCCAGCGATCTTGGAATTCCGTTTGTCGCCGTCGGACTCCTGTACCGGCAAGGCTACTTCACCCAGACCATCGACGCGGCCGGGCACCAGGTTTCGCACTACCACCCGATCGATTTTGCCGACCTCCCGATCAAACCGGCGAAGGATGCACGCGGCCAGGAGATTCACGTTCATGTGGACCTTCCCGGTCGACGCGTTCACCTCAAAGTGTGGGCGGCCAAAGCCGGTCACATTACGATCTATTTGCTCGACTCGGATCTCGCTCAGAATAACCCGCACGATCGGGCGATCACCTACCAGTTGTACGGCGGCGACATCAACACCCGCATCCAGCAGGAGATCGTCCTCGGCATTGGCGGCGTGCGTGCGCTGCGAGTGCTGGAACTGAAGCCCAGCGTGTGGCACATCAACGAAGGCCATGCGGCTTTCATGATTTTGGAACGGTGCCGCGAGCTGGTTGAAGCCGGCATGGATTTCGACGGCGCGCTTGAACAGACCGCAAGTGGAACCGTCTACACGACGCATACGCCCGTTCCGGCGGGACACGACATCTTTCATCACGACATGATCGGCAACTACTTCGGCGAATTTGTCCCGCAGCTTGGTATCGACATGTCACGCTTCCGCAATCTCGGCAACAGCCCGACCAATCCGGACGGGTTCAACATGACGGCGCTCGCGCTGCGCGGTTCGCGCTTCCATAACGGCGTCAGCCGGATTCACGGCGGCGTAGCTTCCCATATGGAAGGCTACGTTTGGCCCCAGGTTCCTGCGGACGAAAATCCGATTCGCTACGTAACCAATGGCGTGCACGTGCCCACGTTCCTTGCGCGCGGCTGGACCAACCTGTTCGACATGCAGTTCGGGCGCGAATGGCGCAATGAAATGCTGAACGAATCGTACTGGGAAAAAATCGACAACATCCCGGACTACGGTTACTGGAGCCTGCATCAGTCGCTCAAATCGCGACTGCTGGATATCATTCGCACGCGCACGACGCTGCAACATCAGCGCAATGGGTGCAGCGCCGCGCAGGTCGATCGCCTTACGCGCCACCTGACACCCAATGAAACGGACGTTCTGATTCTCGGATTTGCGCGTCGCTTTGCGACGTACAAACGGGCCACGCTGCTGTTTTCCGATCCGGCGCGGCTGGCGAAACTGCTGAACGATCCAAAACGGCCGGTTCTGCTCGTGTTCGCCGGAAAGGCACACCCCAACGATCAGCCCGGAAAGCAACTCATCAAAACCATCCACGAGTATTCTCGGCGCCCGGAATTCGAGGGCCGCATCATTCTTCTGGAAGGGTATGACATCGCGCTGGCGCGCCATCTGGTGATCGGCGTTGACGTCTGGGTCAACACGCCGACCTACCCGCTCGAAGCCAGCGGAACGTCCGGCCAGAAAGCCGGCATCAATGGTGTACTGAATCTCAGCGTACTCGACGGATGGTGGGGCGAAGGCTACAACGCAGGCAATGGCTGGGCGATTGCGCCGCACGAATCCCATTTCGACGAAACGTACCGGAACCAGGAAGAAGCCAAAGACCTGCTCAGCATTCTGGAAAACCAGGTTGTTCCCACCTACTTCAACCGCAATGGCTACGGCTATTCGGAAAAATGGGTGAAGATGTCCAAGGCCTCGATGAAGAGCCTGATTCCGCGCTTCAACGCGCAGCGCATGGTGCGTGACTACATCTTGAACTTTTACGGTCCGGCGGCGCGGCAACATCGCCGCATGACCGAGCAATCCAGCGCACCGGCGCGTGAACTGGCGAGCTGGAAACGCAAGGTCTCATTGACCTGGCCCAAGGTCTCGCTGCGCCGCCTGGATTCAGCAGCGAATAACGTGAAAGCCGGTGAATCACTGCGCATTCAACTCGCGGCACGCCTTCATGAGCTGCAGCCGGGCGACGTGCGCGTCGAATGCCTGCTGGGAAAAGTCGGCGTGAACGACGCATTCACCGTTCAGCATCGCTACTTCCTGGAGGTGGCGAACAAGAACGATTCCGGGGAAACGATTTTTCAGCTGGATCTGCAACCGGAACTGACGGGCCTGGTGCATTATCAAATCCGCATGTATCCGTACCACGATCTGCTGAGTCATCCGTTTGAAACCGGCTGGATGCTTTGGCTCTAGAGTCCGAGTCGTCGTAACCGCGGATCAGAATTCCGGACGGCACAAGCGTTGCCACGTGCCGTTCTCCCCTTCGCCCGTCTCCAAGGGAATCCATCCTCGCGATTGGTAGAATGCCTGCGCGCGTTCGTTACGAATATCGCACTTCAGGCACAACGGAAATCCGTACACATCCGCGCAATGCTCGAGCAACGCCGTGCCCACGCCACGCCCCTGAAAGTCCGGACGGACGTAGAGATGGTGAATGAAACTGTCCGCCGCCCACACTGATGCGAAGCCAACAACCCGTTCACCGAGTCGCGCAAGATGGATCTCTTCACCTTCGATGAGCTGAAAAAACTCGTTCTCATCAACCGTGGGGAACGAGAAACAACCGGCCACTGTGCGTGCCGAATTGAAAACCCTGCGCAATTGCTGGAGGTCTGATTTTCCGGCGCTACGAATCTCGATTGAAACATCATTCATCGCTGCAGCTTCCGGTCTTGCCGTAGATGAAAATACAAACCGAATTTGATTCACAAAAGGCGCGTGGATTCGCAACGGCGTGAACTTCCGCTTGCGGCCCGCAGTATTTCTAGGCGCGGCTGTACATCTCGACGAGCGCGCGCACGCGGGCAGAAAGTCCCGGATCGACCTGATCCCAACGATAGTTCCACTTCCAGTTGTCTTTGACGGTACCGGGAGTATTCATGCGGTGGCCACCATCCAGCGCCAACAGATCCTGCATTGGCACGATGGCAAGCTGTGACACGGTGGCGAATGCCGCACGAATCAGCAGCCACGGGATGGAATCCGATGGCGTCCCAAAATACTCATACACGCGCTTTTTCAGCTCGGGAGACAGCGTATTGAACCAACCCTGCGTCGTATCGTTGTCATGCGTACCGGTGTACACCACGCTGTCGACCGAGCAGTTGTGAGGGAGATACGGATTCCTGGAGTCGCTATCAAACGCAAATTGCAGGATCTTCATGCCCGGGAAGCCATGCCTTTTCCGCAACGCTTCCACTTCCGCGGTAATAATTCCAAGGTCCTCGGCCACAATACGCAGCTTCGGAAAATGCGAACGGATCGATGTGAACAGCGCATCCCCGGGCGCCTGCACCCAACGGCCGTTGATGGCGGTTTTCTCGCCGGCAGGAATTTCCCAGAATGCTTCGAAGCCGCGAAAGTGATCAATGCGCAGCACGTCCATCATGTCGGCCTGGCTGCGAAATCGCAGACGCCACCAACGAAAGTCATCAATCGTCATGACATCCCAGTTGTAGTGCGGATTACCCCAAAGTTGCCCCGTTGCGGAAAAATAGTCGGGTGGCACTCCAGCCATGTTGCGCATTTCGCCGTTGGCGTCGATCGCAAACTGGTCGCGATTGACCCAGACGTCGGCACTGTCGTGCGCCACAAAGATCGGCATGTCGCCAAATAAAAGAATATTCCGCTCGTTGGCGTAACGCTTGAGCTGGTGCCACTGCTGGTAAAACGTGAACTGTTCGAAGCGTGCCTGATCGATTTGTTGCGAGAGTCTTGAGCGCGCTTGCGCAAGCGCCTGCGGTTCACGATCACGCAGCGCCGGCTCCCAATCTTTCCACTGTCGGTTTCCAGCCTCGCGACGCAGCGCGGTGAATAACGCATAGTCATCCAGCCAGTAGCTGTGATGGCGAAGAAACTCGTCATATTGCGCGCGCTGCTGCGCGCTGGCACTCGACGAAAATTGACGATGCGCCGCGGCTATGACCGTTTCGATGCCTTCGTTGCGGGCGGGATCGCTGGATCGCAACCAGCCCTGATCGATCAATGCCTGCACGCTGATCAGCTGCGGGTTTCCAGCGTGAACCGACAGGCATTGATAAGGCGACCCGAATTCGCCGTGCGTCGGGCCGAGCGGCAGGAATTGCCACACCGACATTCCACACGCGGACAGGAAATCCACAAACCGGTAGGCGTCCGACCCCAGCGTGCGGCTCGGGAGCGACGTGGGATGCAGCAACACACCCGCACGGCGGCGATCAAGGAATCCAGCATCGCGTGAATGGGTCATGTGTCGTCAACACCAGATATGAACTGGGCTATGCATCGGCAGCGGAAGCAAACGGATGAATCTTTTTGCGGCGCGCATGGCGCGCTCGCGGAATTCCTGTGTGGCAGTATTTTGCCGGTTAAGTTCCCTTATGCCGAACCCGGTCGCATTACGCCGCCGGCGGCGGGCGCGCCGCTGCCGTGCGTGAACGTAAAGGACAGATATTCGGGCGGCTCTTCTCCCAATGTCTTGTAAAGGCCGGTCAGATGGCGCCGGAACAGCCGCTCAAAATCGCTGACCACATCGCCGGGATTATATCCGCCGAACCACCAGAACCAGTCTGATCCTTCGCAGACAGCAAGCTGCTGCTGCGCCTTGGCAAGTCGCTCACCGGAAATGGTCCCCGATACAGCGACGCGATCGAATGCGCGTTTGACATCGACGAGCATGTCCCAACCGCGATTCTTGTCCTTGTCGCCGATCCAGGTGGAAAACGTCCCGTAGACCCAGCTCCCGGCCATCAATTGCGGCAATTTCCCGGACTGAATGCCGTTGTCGAGGCACTCGGAAAATGTCGTGACATTCAGCTTGGGATTCTCACAGAGCTTCTGGTACAGCGCGCTCAGAAAATAGTATCCATTCTCCGGAAAATATTCCCACGCGTTTTCACCATCCAGGATGATCGAAACCACGGCCTTGTGCGGATCTTTCTGTGCCTGCGCAATCGTTTCGATGTGATGCATCAGATTCGCAACGGCATCGTCCGCGTGCCAGGTTGAGTAGGTAAATCCAATCAGATCGGATAAACCATCGTCGCGGAAAAAGCACGCGACGTTTCCTCCATTGTCGAAATGAAACGGTTGATGCGGATGCGGCGCGGGTTCGACGGCGCTCTTGGCGATGCTGTTGCGCAACACATTGGACCCGGTCGCGACCCATTTTATCTGGTGCTCGCTGAACAGTCGCAGCGCGGGAATGCTCACGCTTCCTTCTGACGGCCAACAACCGGATGGGCGAAATCCAAAATGTTTTTCAAAAACTCGCAAACCTTCCGCCATGTGCCAGCGCGCACGTTCATCGCCGCCCGGATAGCGGGGCGAATACGGCATGGGTGCATCAGGCATGGCGTCCAGCGCACTTGTCAGATCGAGCAGCAAAGGAACGATCGGATGCGCGTAAGGCGAAAATGCGAGTTCAACCTGGCCGCGCTCGCGCAATGCGCGGTATCGCGGCACGATGCTGGAAATCAGTTCGCCCATGATAGCCAGCAAGCTGGCCTGATCTTCGGCGCTGAATTGCCCACCCTTGGTGATCAGCGTCTGCACGCGCGCATCATTGCGGCGCACCGTCTCACCCAACCAAGCCAGGTGATACCAAACGACAAGATCGACCAAAAACTGGTTGGCGACATAAATCATTGCACTGGCGTTCTGCATGAACAGATCCGCCATCTCCGCGAGTTTCTTATAGGGTTCAAAACGATTAATCAGACGCTCGCGATTGACGCGCAGGCATGCGGTAATAATTGAAAGCCGTTCTTCGGCGAGGCGCGGAAATTTCAACCCGGCCAGTACCGCAAGCAGTGAGTCCCGAATCGGAGTCCCATTGGCGCGAAATGCACTAATTTGCTGCGTGTAGTCCTCGAGTTGCTCCAGGAGTATTGGTGCAAAATTGACAACAGACTTGGCCTTGGGGTGCGCTTCCAGGTGCGCCGCCATATCCACATAGTCCTTGATGCCGTGCAAGTACGTCCACGGGAGAACGTATTCTCCGGTGAGCTGGTCCTGGTATTGCGGCTGGTGCATGTGCCAGCACAGCACNNGGCTGGTGCATGTGCCAGCACAGTACGACATTGATCTTATTGTTCATTCGCGTGTTGTGTCGCCTCGTTGAACCGGAACCGTTGACGCCACCGTTCGTCGATTACGCTCGGTCGCGCCGACGCGCGCGTGCGCCGTGCGAGATAAGAAAACAGGGATGCGCCCATTGTGCAACAGAACGCCTGCGCTATCGAACCTGATGCAATTCCTGGCCCAACATGAGTGGCGTGACCAGTACAACCCCACCTTCGCTGATGTGGAACCGTGCCGCGTCGTCCGCGCGATTTTCTCCAATCACTGTTCCGTCTGGAATCTTGCAGCTCTTGTCGATGACGGCGCGCGTGATTCGGCAATTGCGACCGATGGTCGCATCAGGCAGAACGACGGAATCCGATACAACCGATTGCGCTTCCACGCGCACATTTGAAAACAGCAAGGACCGACGTACCACAGCCCCGGAAATGATACAGGCACCAGACACCATTGAATCCACCGCCATGCCGCGGCGAC
>DKAR01000201.1 GCA_002450895.1 Proteobacteria bacterium UBA6921 | reverse complement strand
ACGTTGCCGCCGATGGTGCAGGCGATCTGCGATGAAGGATCCGGCGCGTAATACAGACCGTGCGGCGCGGCGGCCTGCGAGATGGCCAGGTTGCGCACGCCAGGCTGCACGCGCGCGGTGCGCGCGAGCGGATCGAGTTCCAGAATCTTGTTGAGTTTGGCTAGGCTCAGCAGCACACCGTTGTTCAGCGGCAGCGCACCTCCGGAGAGACCGGTGCCCGCGCCACGTGCAACGAGCGGCACTTTTTCGCGATGGCACAAACGCACGACGGCTTGCACCTGCTCCACATTCTCCGGTAGCGCCACGACCATGGGGACTTGCCGATACGCTGACAGGCCGTCGCACTCATACGGGCGCAATTCTTCCGGTGTTGCCAGCACGGCGTGCGCGGGCAACAGCGCGCGCAATTCGGTGATGATGGCGTTCGTCATATTCGATGTAGCCCGGATGGCGCGCAGCGGAATCCGGGGTGTAGAGTTGAGCGAAGAAAAACTCCCCGGATTTCGCTGCGCGGCATCCGGGCTACTGTTTTCGTTTAGTGTTTCGTCGAAGCCAGTCGATTGTATACAGTCGCCAGCGCATTCTCATCGCCCACGTTGCCGGGGAAAATGACCACGGGCAAATTCGGGTAACGTGGATGATCTGGCGGACAACGCACCATCGACACGCCCGCCAGCACCTGCCCCAGCAGCCGTGCGGTGCGCAGCGCCAGACCGGTGCTGAGCGTGTCGTTCGACGTGATGCCGCCCTTGCTGATCAAGAATCCCAGATCGCCGGGCAAGTTCTGCTCAATCTCCATCAACAGGCCCGATACCAATTCGCCGAAGGCCAGGCGCTCCGCTGGCGTGGCGAACTGCCGCTCGACTCGGCTGGTGTAAACCACGGAAGTCAGGCCGTCGCGATGATGGGCGTTGATGCGCTGCAGCGCGTCATTGACCAGGGTTTCTCGCTGCTGCGGCAAGCGGCCCACGTCCAATTCGATGCCGGCAACGCTGGGCTGTTGCAGCAATGAGCTGAGCTGTGCCGTGGTTTTCGCCACGTGCGATCCGACGATCACCACGCCGGGTTTGCGATCGCGCGTCCAGCGTCCCATCTCAGCGGCCGCGGTCGGTTGCGGGCCAAGCTGCGCCAGCGAGGTGAGCAGGCTGGCGGCGCTGCGAAACAAAAAGCGCTTGCCGTGCTCGGCGGCCTCCTTGATTGCGGCGCAAAAGCGGTCCAGATCCCATTGTTGTTCGGCATCCACCACGCCGCACGCATTGCCACTGAGCGCGCGCAGGCGCGGACCCAAATTACCCCGCACGTCGACCAGCGTGAAGCGATGTACATTCGCCGCACGAATGCGACCTTTGGTTTTTTCCTCGACGTAGTCGGGGAGATAGCTGTGTTTGTAGCCAAAGATCGAATCGCGCGCGAACTCGGTCTGATGCACCGGCACCCATTCATCTTTCACACGCAGGTAGTGCACGCTGTCGCGCGTGACGCGCCCGCCTTCAAAAAACGCGGGAGTGAGAAAATGGGCGTCGAACGGGCCGAGCTCCTCGGCGATGACGTCGGTCTCCACCGGATAGTGACCACGCAACGTGGAGTCCGAACGACTGACCACGATCGGGTTGATTGCCTTGCCCTCGCGTTGCAGCGCGTTGAGCACGGCACGTACGTTACGGCACACCTCGCGCGTGACATTTGCGGCTTGCGTTGCGTCCATGGCGCGCGTGTTGGTCAGGATGAAGAACAGCGGCGCCGCATCGTTGAATGCCTCGCGCAATGTCGCTTCATCCCAACGCGTCAACAGCAGGCAGCTGTGAACGGTCTGCGAACCGGTCGGGTCATCGTCGAGAACGATGATCTTCGTCGTGCTCATCGGCCCGTGTCTTCGACGCTTACTTCGTCAACGCCACGGCGCGTTTGGCGATCGCTTCCGCGGTAATGTTGTTGAAGTCCATCAGCTCGCCCGGCGACGCGGTGGTTTCCCCGCGCTTCCAGCACACCGTATCGCGTTTCGCCGCGCGCGTGCGCAACAGCACCGGCTCCAGGCAAGCACTCGGGCCGCCGCTGATGCCGATCAACGCATCGCCATCGAACAGCGCGTTAAAGTGCGCGTCGTCGAGGAACTTGTTGTCCGGCTCGGACACGGTGTCCCAGGCGATGTCGGTGGGGCGATACAGGCGGCGGGGATTCACCACGGCGACGATGCGCACGCGGTAGCCCTGTTTCTCCAGTTCGTCCTTCGCGGCGAACACGGGCAGGAACACCATGTCGCCATTTGCTGCGAGCACGACCGTCTTGCCGCCGGTTTTGCTTTCGTACAGCGTGATCGCGCCATCTTCGAGCGCGCGCTGGCTGTCTTCGAGCGAGGTATAGATCAGCAGCGGGCTTTTCGAAGCAAAGATCGCCACACCCTTGTTGCTGCTTTCGGTGCCCCACGCATACGCGGTCTGAATTGAGTTCGCGTCGTACGGGAACAGCGGGTACACATTGCCGTTGCGCATCATCGCCGCGAAATAGTTTTCCACTTCGGGGCGCTGGTGCGTCCAACCGTTACGACCCTGTTCCAGCGCGCCGGCGGTGTACATGCACACGATCGACGGCGTCTTGCGGCGCAGTTCGGCCATCGCCTGCGTGACGGTCTGGATGATCGGCAGGCCGTTGATGGCGAAACTTTCGTACGAGAGCCACAGCGCGCGTGAACCGAACAATGCGAGACCGGCTGCCAGACCTGCACAGGCGTCTTCGTTGAGCGGTTCATACACGCGACCGTTCGGGCCCTGGTTGTACAGGCCGTCGGCCGTGGGATGGCGAATCTGCATTGCCTCGTTGATGTTCTTCATGCCCGAAGCTTCGTTGCCGTCGGCGTTGCTCACCAGGAAGCGCGGATCGGCTTTGGCTACGGCGCCGACCAGCGCGCCCATCGCGGTGGACGGTACCGGCTTGTCGCCGATCGCGTAGTCCGTCATTGGCAATTTGCCCAGTGCGGCGATTTCGAGAACCTTTTCGGTCACCACGGTTTTTGCAGCGGGACCGCCACCGGCGCGCGAGAAGTTGTCGCGCACAATCTGCCAGGCCTGTGGCGGCAGCGCGCGGCGCGTGAGGCCGTCGATGATGTGTTGCTTGTCCAGCGTGTCGGCCGGATACAGGTTGTGGGATTTCGCGCCGACGGCATGTACGCCGGTGCCTTTCAGCTGCTTCACGATGAAGCACGAGAGTGTGCCGTCCAGCGCGGCGCGCGCGGCGCGATCCATGCCTTCGAGCACGGCCTGGGTGAACGCGAGGCGCTGCTTGAACGAGAAGCACGAGCTATCGACGTACGCGCCGTCTTGGCCGGAGTCGTCGAAATCCTTCGCATCGACGATCACCACGTTCTTGAAACCGTGACCTTTCCAGTAGGCGGTCATTTCCTGATTGCCCATCGTCGACACCATCGAGTGGTGCTCCTGCGAGTAACCATTCCAGATCAGCACTGGCAGGAAATTCGTCGCCTTCGGATAAGCCGTGTTGAAGTGCATCATTGACGAGAGAATGTAGGGTTCGCCCATGCCGCCATCGCCGAGCGTAAACGGGAACAGCGTGCCCGGATGCAGCAGGGCACCGGCCATCGCAAAGTGCTGGCCCTGCCCGAGCGGACCCGCAGGGGCGAGAATGCCGGGAATCGCACCGGACAGATGGCCGAGCAGACCGTGTTTTTCGCGGAAACGCTCGCGCATCTGCTTTACCGTCCTGATGCCCATTTCCTCCAGCGAGGTGTCGATGAACATCGCGCTATAAAAGCCCGGCGCGTGGTGACCCACTTCGGTCACGATGTTGGTATGGCCGAGCATCACCAGAGCCGCATAGGCCTCGGCGCTGGAGGCGAATCCGCCCGGGTGCCCAGAGGCCTTGGCGCCGGTCACCTGCAAGGTGAGATAGCGCAGCGCATCGGCTCCAAGCAACGTCTGGTACACCGCGTTCGCGTCCGTTGGGTCCGCGATCGCTTTCTTGCCCTGCCCAATGACAGCTGTTTTCGCATTCTGCTCGAAGTTCGGCCAAGCCGCCCCGAAGTAATCGATGCCTTCGCAGAAGGCAGGAATCTTGGTTTCGCTGTCCGTCGCGATCTGGGTTGCCGGCTGGGTCATGGGGGTTGCTCCTCGATAAATAAGTTGGTGCTTGGCAACCACTGTAACGTCGGCTATCGTATTCTCACAATACAGAATCGTTTTCACATAGTGAGAATATGAGCGAGAAACCGCAATCTTCAATCCAGGTGCTGGACCGGGCCATGCTGTTGCTTCAGGCGATTGCCGATACGCCGGACGCCGCGAACCTGAAATACCTTTCAGCGCACACCCATCTGCATACGTCCACCACGTTTCGCATTTTGACTGCGATGCAAACTCACGGCTGGATCGAGCGCGACGACAGTGGTTACTACCGGGTCGGCGGGTTGTTTCGCCGGCTGGCAAAACAGGCGACCCCGGCGCCGGATCTGCGCGAGGCGGCGCGTCCCGCGATGGAATGGCTCCGCGATCAAGTTGGCGAATCCGTCAACCTGACGGTGCGCGAAGGCGACGAAGTCATCTACATCGAGCGTGCAGTGCCGAATCGCATGATGCGTGTGGAGCAGGTCATTGGCAGCCACGCGCCGCTGCATGTGACCGCGGTGGGCAAGCTGATGCTCGGCGATCTCGGTGATGAGGCATGCACGGGCTACGCGCGGCGCACCGGGCTGCCGCGCTACACGGCAAACACGATCACCAAAGCCGCGCAGCTGAAAAAAGCGGCGGCCGAATGCCTGCAACGTGGTTTTGCCTATGACAACGAAGAAGCCGAAATTGGCGTCGGCTGTATTGGGACATTGGTGCGAGATGCGCACGGTGGTGTGCTGGCCGGGCTGTCGATTTCCGCGCCAATTGAACGCCGACGCGACGCCTGGGTTCCATTGCTTAAACAAGCGGCGCAGCGCATTGCCCAGCGACTCGCGTAACACCGACTCCGCGCCGATAAGTCGTGTAAGATAAACGGGCCCCACATTCGGGGCCTCTTCACATCACGCAGTCATCGCATGGGCGCCTTCGAATACACCGCACTTGAACCCTCCGGCCGCGAAAAAAAGGGCGTGCTGGAAGCCGACACCGCGCGCCAGGTGCGCCAATCTTTGCGCGAGCAGGGGATGGTGCCGCTTGCTGTGGAAGAGGTGCAAAAGCGCGAGGAGCGCGCGCAAAAGACCTCGCTGTTCAAGCGCAAGGTCAGTGCGACCGATCTGGCCCTGATTACGCGCCAGCTGGCCACGTTGGCGCGCTCCGGACTGCCGGTTGAAGAGTGCCTGAAGACCGTTTCGCAACAGACCGAAAAGGCCCGATTGCGCTCGATGCTGGTTGCCGTGCGCTCGCGCGTCATGGAAGGTCATCCGCTCGCCAGTGCGCTCGCGGATTTTCCGCACGTGTTCGACGAGTTGTACCGCGCCACGGTCGCGGCCGGCGAACAGTCCGGGCACCTCAACGTCGTTCTCGAGCGCCTGGCGGACTACACAGAAACGCGGCAGCAATTGCAGCAAAAAATGATGCTTGCGCTGATCTACCCGATCATTCTGACGGTGGTTGCGATCCTGGTCGTCGTTGGCTTGCTGACTTACGTCGTGCCGCAGGTCGTGCAGGTATTCGAAAATATTCACCAGGAACTTCCGATCCTGACGCGCACGCTGATCGCGTTGTCCGATTTCATGCGCGAGTACGGCATCTTCATCGGGATCCTGCTCATTCTCGGAATCGGGATCGCCCGTTACATGATGCGTTTCGAAGGTTCCCAAACCAGCGTTGATCACATCCTGTTGCGGCTTCCGCTCATTGCACGATTTACGCGTGGATTGAATGCGGCGCGGTTTGCGCGCACGTTCAGCATTCTCACCGCCAGCGGTGTCCCGGTTCTCGAAGGACTGCGTATTTCAGCGGAGGTCATTACCAACCGGCCGATGCGTGCCGCGGTCGATCAGGCGGCGCGCAAAGTGCGTGAAGGCGCCGCGCTCAACACCGCGCTGGATCAGAGTGGTTATTTCCCGCCGATGACGATTCATTTGATCGCCAGCGGCGAGGCGAGCGGCAAACTGGAGCAGATGCTGGAACGCGCGGCGGTGAGTCAGGAGCGCGAACTGGAAACGCTGCGTGCGGCGGCGCTGGGGTTGTTTGAACCGTTAATTATTCTGGTGATGGGTGGAGTCGTGCTGATGATCGTGCTGGCGATCCTGCTGCCGATCATTAATCTCAACCAGATGGTGAAGTAGCCGATCGCTGTCGCGTCAGGCGGATCAGGCCGCGACGGCCGCCGCCGTGAACGGGCGCGGTTTTTCGATGCCATAACCCTGCGCATAGTCGACACCGAGGGCGCGAAGTTTTTCGGCCAGCTGGTGCGATTCCACGAATTCGGCGATGGTCTTGATCCCCATGACGTGGCCGATCTGATTGATCGACTGCACCATGGCGTGGTTGATCTTGTCGTCCAGCATGTCCTTTACAAAGCTGCCATCGATCTTCAAATAGTCGACCGGCATATTCTTCAGGTAGGTAAACGAAGACAGTCCGCTGCCGAAGTCATCGAGCGAGAACCGGCAACCCATCGATTTCAGTTCCTTGATGAACTTGATGGCATGAACGAGATTCGAGATGGCTGCGGTTTCGGTGATTTCAAAGCAGATGATGTGCGGCGGAATCCAGTGTTCGCTGAACTGCGCCTTGATATAGTCGAGCAGTGATTCATCGCCGAGCGAGCCGCCGGACAGGTTGATTGCCACGGTTTCAGGGTGCACTTGCCCCTGGTCATGGCGGCGCTTCACCGTCGCGAATGTCGCATTGATCACCCAGCGGTCGATCATCGGCATCAGGTTGTAGCGTTCGGCCGCGGGCAGGAATGCGCCGGGCGGAACGATCTCGCCTTGTTCGTCGAGCATGCGGACCAGGACTTCGAAATGCTCACCTTCGGCGGCGGCATTCAGTGGCGCAATGCGCTGGTGGAACAGCGTGAAGCGATTTTCCGCGTGCGCCTGCGTAATGCGCGTATACCACTGCATTTCGATGTGGCGTTTCGAGGATTCGTCATCATTGGCCAGGTAGACGTGGATGCGGTTACGCCCCAGATCCTTCGCCGCGAAGCAGGCGATGTCCGCGGTGCTGAGGATGCTGCCGATTTCAGAATTATCGGGCGAGATTTCCACGATGCCGATGCTGGCGCTGATCGCATACTTGCGGTCCTGCCACTGGTAAACATGCTCAGCAATTTTCTTGCGCACCTTGTCGCCGATCTTCTGGGCCTGATCGATCGGGCAGTTTTCCAGCAGCAGCGCGAATTCGTCGCCGCCCATGCGTGCCACTACATCGGACGTTCGCACTTGTGCGCGCAGCACCGCCGTCAATTCCTGCAGCAGGGCGTCACCGGCGCTGTGGCCGCTGGTGTCGTTCACGACCTTGAAGTTATCCAGATCGATGTAACACAGGCTGTGCCAGACGTTCGTGCCCTTGGTCTTGTCGAGCAGCTGCTGCAGGATGCGTTCAAATCCGTTGCGGCCGGGCAGGCCGGTCAGCGGGTCGATTTCATTTCCGGTTCCGGCCGCATTTCCGGCCGACTGTGGCTGGTGCGTATGGTCGCGCAGCGTAATGACGATGCCTTGGACTTGTGACGCTGCATTGGCAATGGGAGTGACGGTGCAATGGGCGCGGTGTTCGTTGCCGGCGCTGGAACTCAACACAAACGCAGCGTTCATTGCATGAATCTGGGATTTGTCTCCGCCCATCGCCTTGCGAAAATCCACCGCGTTATTCGTCGTGGCATCGCGCAGCGTCATGATTTCGAATACCGGGCGACCGCGAGTTGAGGCGAGGGTGCAATTGAGCATCGTTTCCGCCGCCGAGTTCATGAATTCAACGTTGAGGTTTGAGTCGGTCGCGATGACGGGGAGTTCGAGTGCGTGCAGTGCGAGCGAAGCCAATTCGGGCTGCTGACGTTCGCTTTGAGTTTGCTTCGCGTTTGTTTTATCAGCAGGCCGCGAATCTCCCGCCGGTGAAAAGTGCTCGGGTGGCGCGGCGTCTTTTCGCGTCGGGGATTCGGTTCGCGACCGTTCCCGCCACCAGATGAATCCGACCATCACTGCAATGAGAATCACCATAACCCAGGCGGTTGGCTTGGGAACGGCTGCGTCATCAAGGCTTTGCGAAAACGCCACCTCGGGCGCGCTCACCGCCAGCATTACCGCTACGACTGTACAAATACGACGCACCACGATTTTGATCCCGTCCGCTGACTGTTCGCGGAAAAATTCTCATTTCTGGCAGTGTAACGTCGTGAGGATCAAGGACTTAAGTATAGAAAGCGAGGTACATATAAAAAAATCCCCCGTTGCTAATTGCATCCGGGGGTTAGGGGGGAGAGTTCGGTGTGAAGAATTGTTAAGCGGCTGTTTTGCCCGATTCTTGTGCGCTCTTCGCGGTGTGATACACGCGGGTGTACTGCAGCATGCGCAGGGCTAAAACGCTTCGAATCGTATGTTCCTCGTTATATCCAAAGAGCAAAATCGGTTGTTCGTGACTGGTAGTCATTGACCCGATCTGTGCCAGAAGGTTCAGTGGGGGCACATTCACCGCCCCCGGCAGAGAACCCCGCGCAAAATCTTCGGGAAGACGAAGGTCGATGACGACAAAACCCGTCGCGGCATTGTCGGTCAGTTCGCTCGCCGAAATTTCGAGACTCGAGTTGGCGAATGCGAGCGCCGACAGCGCAAAATTCTTCGCTGGTTTTCCAGAAGCGTCTGCGTTGGCGGCGTTCTGGCTGGCGAAGGCAAACGCTGTGCTTGCAACGATGACCATCAGGATTCCCGCTACACCGATCCGCTTCATGGATGAATTCCCTCGTCCGTGAGATACCGCGTTTCCAATGCGTACAGGTTACGACCGGAACCTGTGCCGGGCTGTGTTACATTGCGGCGCATCGATGCCAACAATTCACATTGATCGAGAGCGAGCGCCGTGCCTCAGTACTGGTTGATGAAATCCGAGCCCGATGTATTCAGCATCGATGACTTGCGGCAGCGTCCGGGCGCCACCGAACGCTGGGACGGCGTGCGCAACTACCAGGCACGCAATTTTCTGCGCGACCAAATGAAGGTGGGCGATCGCGCGTTCTTCTATCATTCCAGCTGTGACGTGCCCGGAATCGTGGGCGAAATGTCGATCTCTTGCGCCGCGTATCCGGACCCGACGGCCGCCGACCCGAACAGCCCGTATTTCGATCCCAAGCAGAATGCCGCCGCGCCGCGCTGGTACGCCGTCGATGTGAAATTCGAATCCAAATTCGAATCGCCGGTGACGTTGCGTGAGTTGAAAGCGCATCCGGAATTGGCTGAAATGCAGCTATTGGCGCGGGGAAATCGCCTGTCCATCATGCCGGTCACCGAGGTGCAGTGGCGTTTCATCCAGGCGCTGCGCAAACGGGAAAAGCTCAAACTGCAGGCGTAGCACCAGGTATTTGATGCCCGGTTACGGCAAAAATGGGCCGACAAAGGCAATAAACCACCGTTTTTTAGAAACTTTCTCTGGCTTTTCGGGGGGTGACCCCGTATAGTGCGCGCTGCTTTCGGTACATGAAAGCCATTGCACGTCCCTGACCCCGCACCCCGTGTTGTTCGCATCACAGGCATTCCGGTTGGCGACGTTAACCGGGCGCCATCTCTGATTTTCAGCGCTCATACCAAAACACACATCCGCTGAAACACGCGGTCGAGGGTATTCGTTTGTCATTCCAAGAATTGAATCTGGACGCCAGCCTTTTACGTGCCATTGAAGCCTGCGGCTTCACCGAAGCGACCGAAATTCAGCGTCGCGCCATTCCCGAAATTCTCGCCGGCAAGGACGTCATGGCGTCCGCGCAAACCGGCACCGGCAAGACGGCCGGATTCACGCTCCCCTTGTTGCAGCGCCTGCACGCGCAGCCGCGCAGCGGCCGCAAGCATGTGCGCGCACTGATCCTGACGCCAACACGTGAACTTGCCGCCCAGGTGGAGGAAAGCGTGCGAACGTATGGGAAATACCTTCCGCTCAAATCCGCCGTGATGTTTGGCGGCGTGGGTTTCAATCCCCAAGTTGAAGCGCTGCGCCGCGGCGTGGACATTCTGGTTGCGACGCCAGGACGCCTGCTGGATCACGTCACGCAGAAGACCATCGATCTGACGCATGTCGAGATCCTGGTGCTCGACGAAGCCGACCGCATGCT
>DKAR01000145.1 GCA_002450895.1 Proteobacteria bacterium UBA6921 | reverse complement strand
CAACACGGCGCGCATCGAGGCGCTTGAACTTGAGAATCTGGTCGATGTCGCGCTTGCAACGGTCTGTTCGGCCCTGGCGCGCGAGGAAAGTCGCGGCGCGCACTCACGTGTTGATTTCCCTAAGCGCGATGACGAACGCTGGCTCAAGCATTCGCTTTTTTCAAAGGAAGGTCGCAAGCTGGATTACAAACCGGTACGCTTGAAACCGCTGACCGTTGACGCGTTCGCTCCCAAAGAACGCGTGTACTAAGCGTGACCGGTGCAACGAACCGGATCGTAAACGCGTGAACTTAATCAAGTTGTGCGCCTCACCGCCGAGATACGATACACATTGCTTTTCTGCCTAATGCCCACTCGTTCACACGACGATCCGCGATGAAGCGTTTACTGATTTACGCATGGCTTGCTGTCGTCTTCGGCGCAATCGCGCCGGTGCTGGCCTTTGCGCAGGATGAACTGACGGTCACCGTCGAAGCCGGCGTGGTGACGTTGAAGTGGCCCAAAGTCGAGGATGCCGTCTGGTACAACCTCTATTGGAAAAAGGCGGATGCCCCGGCGACGACGGAAACAAAGCTCGTGAACGTCGCCTCACCCTACGAATTGAAAGACCTTCCGGCCGGGGGCGACTACAAATTCCGCATCACTGCCGGCTTCCAGGACCTCGAAAAGGATACCGGATTCACCGGCAGCGCCACGCTGGCGCCTGCGCCGCCGCAGATCCTCGATATACATGGCGCTGGAAAGTCCGTGTCAATTTTGTGGGACGCCTCGGCGGGAGCGAAGCACTACCGTATCTATTGGAATACCACCGGCGGCGTCACTTCCAAGGACAAGGCCCTGACGGCATCGCAGTCGCCGTATACGCACAAGGATCTCCAGCCGGGCGGAAAATATTTTTACCGGATTGCCGCGCAGAACAATGGCGGCGAAGGCGAGCTTTCACAGGAGTACTCCGCACAGTTGTCGGCGGGAACACCGGTTATTTCGTCGGCGACCGCGAACAATGGTGAAGTCTCCATCAAGTGGGATGCCGTGCCCGCCGCCGAGTCCTACGATCTTTACTGGAATACGACCGGGAATGTCGTAATCACAGACAGCAAAATTCAGTTTGTCAGTTCCGTCTTCATTCACACCGGCCTCGTGCGCGGCGGTGTGTATTACTATCGATTGAGTGCGCGAAATACGGGTGGCGAGAGCGAGTTGTCGCCGGAAGTCACCGTGACGATTCCGCCGTCGCCGCCGGTTCCCAAGCTGCACGCCGACAGCGACACGGCCGTATTGAAATGGGATCCCGTGTTCGGCGCGGAATCGTACAGCGTGTATTCGGACACGAAACCCGGTGTGACAGCCGGATCGAAGCGGGCTTCGAATCAGGAATCCCCGTTCAAGGCGACCGACCTGCGTCCGGGGCAGACCTATTACTATCGAATTGCGGCCGTCAATGCTGGCGGCGAATCCCTGTCTGAAGAGGTGGCGGTTGCGCTGCGACCGACATCGCCGATCATTCTGCGTACGGAAGCCGGTGTCCGGGAAATTACTCTGTTTGCCCAGCCCGTCGTGGGTGCGACGGGATACAACGTCTACTGGAACACGCGCGGCAATGTGAATACCAGTGACCAGAAGATCATCGATATCGGCTTGCCCTACAAACACGTCAGCCTGGCCAACGGCACCACCTATTACTACCGCATGTCCGCGCAAAACGTTGCGGGGGAGAGCGCACTTTCTCCGGAAATGAAGGTGACGCTGGCGCCGGATGCACCTGTATTTGAAAAGGTCGAAGGCGCGGAGAAGCGCGTCACGATGAAGTGGGAGGCGGTCAAGGGTGCCGACAACTATGCCATTTACTGGAATAACACCGGAAACGTGACAACGCGCGACCGGCGCATGTTGTCGCCGTTGACCCAGTTTGAGCACGGCCCGTTGGACAATGGCACGCGCTATTTCTACCGGCTGGCTGCCGTTAACGCCGGTGGTGAGAGCGAGCTGGGACCGGAAATGCATGTAACGCTCGCACCGGATGCGCCCGCGGCGAAGGTTGATAAAACGGGTGATACCAGCGTGACGCTGGCCTGGTCCGAGGTGAAAGGCGCATCGACCTACCAGGTGTACTGGAACACGGTTGGAAAAGTTTCGACGCGTGACAAGAAAATCGAGCGCGTGAAGTCGCCGTTCACGCACGACAAACTCGACAAGGGCGAAACGTACTACTACGTGGTGACAGCGCTGAATGAAGGTGGCGAGTCAGTGTCCGCGCCGATTCAGGCGACGCTGATCCCCGACGTTCCGCCCGTTCCGGTGCTGAGCGGCGGCGACAAGGTCGTCACGATGAGCTGGAAGGCGGTGAACGGAGCCACCACCTATCGCGTGTACTGGAATGAAACCGGAAAAGTCACTGCCAGTGACGCAACGTTTGACACCAGTGCCGCAACGTACGCACAGGGCGAACGGACGAACGGCAAGACCTATTACTATCGCGTCGCCGCGGTCAACTCGGGCGGTGTCAGCGCGTTGTCTCCGGAAGGGAAAGTCACGCTTGCGCCTGATGCGCCGGTGTTCGACGACGCGGCGGGCGGAAATCGTGAGACTGTGTTGAAGTGGTCGCCGGTGCTGGGCGCCACAAGTTATCGGGTGTACTGGACGCTGGGCGACGCGCTGGGTGAGACACCCAAGAAATTTGATTCGGCGACATCGCCGTTCCGTCATAGCGAGTTAACGAACGGTTTGACCTACACCTACGTGGTGTCGGCGTCGAATGCCGGCGGTGAAACGCGTTCTGCGCCTCGCGTCGTCACGCTGAAGCCGGACGCGCCCGTCATCGGAACGCTTTTGAACGGCGACAAGCGCGCGACAATCCAGTGGAGCGCGCCACCGGGCGTCACCGGGTATACGTTGTATTGGAATGAGACCGGCAATGTCACGGCCACGGACGCACGCATCGACAATGCCGTTTCCCCGTTTGCGCATGAAGCATTGCGCAACGGCGGAACGTACCACTATCGCATCGTGGCGCGAAATGCTGCAGGTGATAGCCCGCTGTCTCAGGAAGGCAAAGTGACTCTGGCGCCCGACGCGCCGGCGATACTGAAGTCGAAGAACGGCGATCGAATTTCCGACCTGGAATGGACGCCGATGTTTGGCGCCACCGAGTACAAGATTTATTGGAATACGATCGGGAAGGTCAGCGCCAAGGATAAAGCGCTGCGCACGACTGCCTCGCAGATCACTCATACAGATCTCTCGCGAGGCGCAACGTACTACTATCGTGTTGCCGCCGCGAACACGGGCGGTGAGACGCTGTCCGAGGAATTCTCCGTCACGTTGGCGCCGGATTCGACCGAGTTCGTCGTCGTCAAAGGGTCGGACAAGCAGGTCACACTTTCCTGGAAACCCTCCAGCGGCGCTACGGCATACCACGTGTATTGGAACGCAAAAGGCAGCGTCACGGAGCAGGACGCCAAGCTCGAGTCTGCGGCAACAACACTGTTGCATACCAGGATTCAGAACGGTTCGACGTACCGATACCGTGTTGCCGCTGTGAACTCCGGTGGGTCCAGCGGCTTGTCACCGGAAATGCAGGTCACGCTGGCTCCGGACGCGCCGGTATTTGCGGAGCCCAAAGGCGAGGACAAGCGAATCACTGTGGCCTGGGGACCCTCCGTGGGCGCCACGTCGTACACGCTATACTTCAAGCGCGCGGACGCGCGCACGACGCGACCGGAGAAGATCGAGAATGTAACGTCGCCGTACGAATTCAAGAATCTCGTCAACGGAACCAAGTATGTGTTCACCGTCTCCGCAACGAATGCGGGTGGAGAAGGATTTACTTCAGAACAGCTCGTGGCCGCACCGCACGCACGCATTCTGTTCGGACTGTTCCACGATCCGGCCTTGCAGCAGTGCATCAACAGCGAGGCAGGGGCAAACAAATGGACCTATGCGGACGATGTGAGCGGGATCCTCGTGTGCAACAGCCTGGGTATTCGGGATCTGAGTGGCATCGAATGGCTCGAGAACATGACGAACCTGTCGGTGCGCGGCAATGATCTCTCCGATCTTGCGCCGCTCTCTCGCCTGACTGGCCTGACCTTCCTGGCGCTGGACAATAACAAGGTTTCTGACATCGGCCAGCTGTCCGGACTGTCGAATCTCAACTATCTGAGCCTGAGCGGCAATCCGATCAGCCATATCGCGCCCGTGTCCAGTCTCAAACAGTTGACCAGCCTGTACCTGAATGAAACCAAGGTCAGCGATCTCTCGCCGCTGCAGTCGCTTGGAGCGTTGGTTTATCTCGCAGCGAACAACGCGAATCTGACAGACCTGCAACCGTTGGCGGGTCTGCGAAACCTGGAGCGCCTGTATGTCAGCGGCAACCAGATTGTGGATGTCGGTGCGTTATCCACGCTGACCAAACTGGTCGAACTCGATGTCTCCCGAAATGAGGTGGGTGGGAAAAACAAAGGTAATGTTGCGTCACTGCGCGCGCTGCGCAGTTTGCAGATACTGCACCTGTACGATAACGATGCCTTGTCGTGCGACGACGCGGCATCGTTGGTCCAGGCGCTGGGGTCGCCGCCGGTCGATCTCGACAGTATTCCCACGAACTCTGACGCCGCGGTTGAAGGAGAAAACTGCGTCAAGCCCTGACGAGAGCGTTGTGCCGATGAATGAGATTGTCCGCATCCATAACGCTACGGTCCTTCGCGACAACGTCATCGTATTTGATCGTCTCTCGCTGACGCTCGACCCGGGCGTGCATACCGTCATTCTGGGTCCGAACGGCGCGGGCAAGACCACACTACTCAAACTCATCACGCGCGAGTTGTATCCGCAGTCCCGGGACGGTGCCTGCGTTTCCATATTTGGACAGCAGGAGTGGAGTATCTGGGATCTGCGAGCGCGCCTCGGCCTGGTCTCCCATGACCTTCAATCCCACTATGTCGGCGAAGCGACCGGGCTCGGCGTGGTGCTATCCGGTTTCTACTCAAGCCTAACCGTGTGGGAGCATCAGCATTACTCGCCGGAAAAATTTTCCCGCGCAGATCAATTGATGGAATGGCTGGACATCAGTCCGTTGCGGGACCGGCGCTTTCGCCACCTCTCCACCGGCGAGCAGCGCCGCTTGCTGTTGGCGCGCGCACTCGTTCACAACCCGGAAGTGCTGATTCTCGACGAGCCGACCAGCGGGTTGGACCTGAAGTCATGTTTCGCCTATCTGGATCGTGTGCGCGAGCTGATGCGTCGCGGCACGACGATTATTCTCGTGACACATCACATCCACGAAATCGCGCCCGAAATATCGCGGGCGCTGCTTCTCAAAGGTGGGAAGGTTGTTGGGGATGGGCGGAAGGAAGATTTGATCACGGCGCCGCGACTGAGCGCATTGTTCGATACGCCAGTCCGCGTGGTGCGCGACAACGGGTGGTATCAGGTCCTGCCGGGCGCTTAGGTGTCCTGGAAATTCAACGGAAGAGTTTTCGTTGACTGCAAAAAAACAGCCGGCGATTTCGCGCCGGCTGCGTTTACCCTGGTAAGCACTAGTTCAGTGTGAAAGTGAAGGGCCCTGCGGAACCGGTGTTTCCGGCCGCGTCAGTCGATTCAACGTTGTACTCGTAGGTCGTTCCCTTCGTGCCGCGGAAGGACATGCTGTGCAATGTCACCAATCCGCTGTCGGAGTAGGTTCCACAGCATGTAAAGATCACGACGCTATTGGCAGGTTCGTTCGTGGTCCACTGAATCACGAACGTTGTTCCCTTGGTCACCGAGGCGCTGACGTTGGTAATGACCGGAGCCGTTGTGTCGCCACCCGTAATAGAAACCGCGACAGATCGCGACGTGGAGTTGCTCGCACCATTATTGTCCGTCACCGTTAACGTGACGGGATAGCTTCCGCCGCTTGCATAGGTATGGGACGGATTTACGCCACTACCGGTCGCGCTGTCACCGAACGTCCAGTTGTAGCCGGCGATGCTTCCGTCCGGATCGCTGCTGCCGGACGCGTTGAACGTGCAGTCAAGATCGGTACAGGAAAACGTGAAAGATGCTGTCGGCGATTGATTGCCTCCGCCGCCGCCACCCGAGCCACCGGTCAGGTAGTGCAACGCCGCTGCGGCTTGTACCAGTCCGTAGCCGTAGGCGTTGTCGTAGCCTGCGGTCCCCAGGTCCAGTGCCGACGCGGTGAGAGCATTGCGGATTTCCAGATTGCTTGAGCCGGGGCTCGCGCTCCAGACCAGTGCGGCGACTCCGGACACATGCGGTGTTGCCATTGACGTGCCGTCCCAGGCTTCGTAGCCACTGCCGCCCGCCGTGAAGGTGCTTGTGACCGTCGCAGCGCTGCCGACGTTGTTCGCAACGAGAGATTGGCCGTCAGCTTGTTCCAGCGAAATCGCAGGAATCGTCGAGCTGTTGCCATCGCCCAGCGTTCCGCTGAATCCACCGGCCACATTGTTGTAGATCACGGCAGCGAGACCGCCGCTGTTTTGTACGTTCATCACCTTGTCGAAGAAGGCGATCGAACCGCGCTCGCAAAGAACAATTTTTCCGCTCCATGCGCCGGTGCTGTCGCAGAGTCCGCCATCGACAAGCGATCCCGATGCCGTTCCGGTTGCTGCATTTTCGATGTGTCCACCGTTGTAGGTCGAACCATCGACAACGATCGTGTTGACGGACGACCAGGGAACCGTGCTTAACACGCCAACGCCGGGCGCTGCCAGTTCAACCGAATTGTTCTGCTGCGAGAAACTCGCCACGACGTTGCTGGAATCCACCGCCGCAACGGAAACCACGGAGTTGTAAGACGCGGGATAACTCTTGGTATTGTTTCCTGCGTTGCCGGCTGCGGCGATCGACAAGATACCCGCCTGCTGCAATTGATCGAAGCCTTTTTGTTCGGTGCGCGACTTCACGTTGCCACCCAGGCTCATGCTGATGATGTTGGCGCCCGCCGCCTTGCAGTACGACGCGGCATTGACAAGATCGGAACTGTAGGTCCAGCCACAGGAAGCGCCGTCGAAGACCTTCACCATATAGATGGAGACCGCACCCGGGGTGACGCCGACGACTCCGGTGGCATTGTTGGCTGCGGCGATCGTTCCCGTGACATGGGTGCCGTGGCCGCACGTGTCTGTGTTCCAGCCGGCCGGGTAGCCACCTACGAAATTCACGCCGGAAAGATCTTCATGCGATGTTTGAACGCCGGAGTCGATGACGCAGATCAGGCGGCCATTTCCAGTGGGGGCCCCGCCATCGACGACGCCATCTCGATTTGCGTCCCAGACATCGCGTGCCTGGACGGCATCGATACCGTAGGGAACCTGTTGGGAAGAGGGGTATCGCTTGGCGTCTTCTTCAATCAGGACAATGTTCGGATTCTTGCCAAGACCGGCCAACGCTGCCGTGGGTACAGAGGCGGCAAATGCGTTGAGTTCATCGAACTGGTAGTGGATGTCGGCGCCCGCCTGGATCAGCGCCTGCTTCGCCTTCGCGGCACCGGCGGGACTGAACTCGACCCATACGCGGCTGGTGTCGCCCGCCGCATTCGCGGCCAATGCGCATCCGATTGCGCCGAAAAAACCGAATCCCAATCGATGAATTATTTTCATTCTTGCACCCTTGTTTTCTCGATTTGAAAGAAAGTTGTTTTACATAAATCGACGGTAACGGAAAGCATAGCAAGCTTGTCGAAGCCGGCTGAAGTGCCAGTTCACGAACATCGCTAAACCGATCAGGTTTTCGACAGGTTCGCGAGAGTCTTAATCACGAAATACGTGATATCCAGCGAGCGTTAGACAAGGGATGAACACATGGCGCGGGCGCGCCATGCGGTGACTAAAGGGTTACTGCGGGATTCTGCGTCTAGAGCAGGGCGGACTGGAGACGCTCCAGGTCATTCACGACCTGCCACTGACCGCCGCCGGTTTCGACACGTTGTTTCCATTGCTCCTGGCGAACCTGGTATTCGCGCGGGTCAATATTGTCCGTACGCAGCTTTGTTACATTGACCGCAATGACCTGAACGCCGTTGAAGTCGATGGGAAAGTCGCGGATCTGCTTTTTTTGCAGGTCTTCCTGCAGGTCGGAAAACAGCAGGACGTACTTACGATTGGCTTTGACTTCGCGAACGTACTCCAGCGCCTGCAACAGGCCACCGGTAATGTCTGTATTCACGCTGCCCTTGCTGAGCGAATCGACAAATTTTTGCGTGGCTTCGAGGACTGATCGTTTTTGCGCGTTCGCCGTGGTGGGTCGGCTGTCGAACGTGGCGCGGACCACGATATTCTTTTCCGTAAAGCTCTCGCTATTTATTTCCGCAACGCCGAACGAGTCGCCGGATTCCAGTGTGCCCAGCAAATAATTCACGATGCGCTGTGCCTGGATGAATTCTGTTGCATAGGTGCCGGAAGTATCCACCAGCAACATGATCGCCTTGCTGTTGGGATTTCCTCCCGTGCAGCCTGCCAGGCTCAATACCGCAGCCGCAGTTATCCACAACCAATGCGCTCTCATTTTTTCGGCTCCTCGACGACTTCGAACTGATACTCCGGGTCGCCGCGCTGGGTTTCCATGATCGGATGCAGGTTTTCGTTCGACGCGTCGGTGGTGATGGGTTCGACGGACGGAATGTATTCCGCACTGGCGTACTGGCGTTCCAGGCGTTCGTTAAGGGCCTGTTCAATGCGCAGCGGAATAAAAATGATTGCGTCATACAGATGCGTGAATATCGATCCGATCTGCGTCACCAGATTGCCCCAGGCCCGGGCCAGAAAAATCAGGAAGCGCAGGAACGCACCATAACCCGTACCAATCACGGATCGTGACGAGTGAATGAATGATTCCAGCGGGATCGCGACAAACACCAGGGCGAATGGAAGGATGAAACCCATGATCATTTGCCCGACGGACGGAATCCAGCGAAATGCCGGGGTAACGACATCCATGCCGGAAAGCTGCTGAGTTAGCGCGGCGCGATCGGCGGCCAGCAGGTCACGCATATAAGCGAGCGCGGATTCGACGCATGCCAGCGTAAAGAGGATCCCCAGCGTGATCCACAGCATGCGGTTGCGCAGCCGGTCATCCATTCCGCGTATCACCGGAAACAATCGGGTCACGCCGAGCGCTTCCATGAAAAACAACCCCATGGCGACTTCGACAGAGATGATGACGAGCGCGGCGATATCGGCGGTTTTCAGCGCAAACTGCGGACTGAAAAACAGATAACTGTTTCCACCCACCATTTCCGACATCGGCAATGCGATGAGCTGAAAATTGATGAACGCGCCAAGCGTTGCAATCAGCAAGACCGCGCCGGATATAACAAACTGGGTCACCGCGGACGTGCTGAGCAGCCGTTCAGCGCGGTCGGTCTTGGCGACAATTTCCTGGTAGGTTTCGAACTGCGTATCGATCGTCTTGGAGCGTTCTTCGAGCGATTCGATTTTTTTCTCGACGCGTTCCAGCGAGCGATCGACGCCGCGCCAGAACGGCATCATGCGCAGCAAAATGGTATGTCGATCCGTGGTGGAGCGACGCGTTTCTTCCAGCGCGCGATCCGAGGCGCGCTTGAACGCCTTGTTGACATCGGTCAGAACGCGAACATAGGTCGGATCACCATTGGGCGGAATGCGCGCAATGGCTTCGACGGCGTTATGCCACGCCGGGGGCATGGGTGGAATTTCAATGGCGTCTCTGTAGTCTTTTTCAATACTCGCGATTTGCTGACGCAGTTCGCGCTCGAGCGCCGGGAACCCGGCGAGATCGCGCCCGACTAAAGTCGAAACACGCTGAAACTCGCGCTCGATGCTACGTTCGTAAACATTGCGCCCGTCACCCAGCAAGACCGCACGATTGCGCTGTGAAACGCGTTGTTCCAGCGCACGCAGAGAACGGGCCGCAAGACGTGCGTTATTGCGCAGCATGCGCGTAAAACTGTCGATCACGCCGTGCGCCGCGGGGCGGGCGAAGTAAAGAACGGTGAGGATTAATACCAGCCAGATAAATATGGACAGCGCGCGATTGTCTGTCCAAATCATAATCAGGTCGCCGGTCGTCATGGGCACGCTCCTCTGTCTTCTATTGGCCACGTCCGTATGCGCGACTGACGCGGATCGCTGGAAGGCGATCACGACCGCGGCGAGATGTTAAGACAGATAGCACGGAAGAGCCAGTTTGGCACGCGCCTCGAGTCACATTCCGTGCTTGCTTAACGACTTTTAAGACTTGCGTCACTCAGGTGTCAATTATTTAACGCAGCAAATTGTACGGATAAAAGCCGGAACAATTTTTCATGTTAGGCAATACGGTTATGTCATGTCATGGTTCCAGTGAAGATAGCTCGGCATTTGTTCGGAGATGTTTCACCGGAAAGTGACCATGCCGTTCGCTGACGTCGGTTCGGCTGTTTATGTTGGCCAAGGGCGCCGGCGGCATCCGTGAACGCCGGAAAACGAGAATTTTCGCAGGACTTAGCCCGCTCGAGGGGGGAGGGCGGTCGCGTCCCGGTCGAGGTCACGGTAGAATTCCGGCTCCTTTATAAATAACCGCTCGAATGGAGCCGCCTTACATGACCACCAAGAAGTTGAACAAGATCAGTTCCCGCATCACCGAGCCCAAATCTCAAGGCGCTTCGCAGGCCATGCTGTACGGCACCGGACTGACCGATGCCGACATGAGCAAGGCGCAAGTGGGTATTGCGTCGGTATGGTGGGAAGGCAACACCTGCAACATGCATCTCAATGACTTGGCGGCGATCGTTAAGACCGGCGTGAAGGACTCCGGGCTTGTCGGCATGAGATTCAACACGATCGGCGTGTCCGACGGCATCTCAATGGGAACCGAAGGTATGTCGTATTCATTGCAGTCACGTGATCTGATCGCCGACTCCATCGAGACGGTGATGGGCGCGCAATGGTACGACGGGCTGATCACGATTCCCGGCTGCGACAAGAACATGCCCGGATGTTTGATTGCGATGGGCCGGCTCAATCGTCCGTCGCTCATGATTTACGGCGGCACGATCAAGCCCGGCCATTCGCATGGCGGCAAGGTGCTCGACATCGTGTCCGCGTTTCAGAGTTACGGCGAGTTCATCGCCGGTCGCATCGACGAACCGTCGCGCTCCGACATCGTTCACCACTCGTGTCCCGGCCCGGGCGCCTGCGGTGGCATGTATACCGCAAACACGATGGCCTCGGCGATCGAAGCGATGGGCATGTCGCTTCCTTACAGCTCGTCGACACCAGCGGCTGAAGATGGCAAGCGCGACGAATGTTTGCGCGCTGGCGCCGCAATCCGCAATTTGCTGGAAAAGGACATCAAGCCGCGCGACATC
>DKAR01000020.1 GCA_002450895.1 Proteobacteria bacterium UBA6921 | reverse complement strand
CATCAGGCCCTGGTTGGTGCAGATGTTGGACGTCGCCTTGGAACGACGGATGTGCTGTTCGCGGGCCTGGAGTGTTAATGCGAATCCGGGCTTGCCATCAAGATCGACGGTGCGGCCCACGATACGACCCGGCATTTGCCGAACGTGTTCCTGCTTGCAGCACATGAAACCGAAGTACGGACCGCCGGAGGACAGCGGCGCACCGAGCGGTTGCCCGTCGCCACAGGCAATGTCGGCGCCTTTTGTTCCCCACTGACCCGGCGGCTTCAGGATCGCCAGCGCCGTGGGGTTGCACACGCCGATGGCGACTGCATTGTTCTGATGCGCCCAGTCAGTCAGCGCATCGACATCCTCGATGATGCCGAAGAAGTTGGGTTGCGGTATCACGAGCGCCGCGAAATCTTGGCCGGCATAGGCACTGAGTGCTGCTACGTCGGTTCGCCCGGTATTGCGATTAAACGGAACCTCGACCAGTTCGATTCCCTGGTTTTTCACGATCGCGCGTGTTGCGGCGCGATAGGCCGGATGAACGGCGCTGGGTACCAGCACGCGCTTCGATTTGGATTTTCGATTGACTCGAACGGACATCAACACCGCTTCCGCCAAAGCGGATGCGCCGTCGTAGAGGGACGCATTCGATGCATCGAGCCCGGTCAGGCTCGTCATCATCGTCTGGTATTCATACAGCAGCTGCAGCGTTCCCTGACTTGCCTCGGCCTGGTACGGCGTGTACGCCGTGTAGAACTCGCCGCGCGTGGTGAGTTCCCAAACCGCGGCGGGAATATGGTGCGAATACGCGCCAGCACCGATGAAACACAAAGGCTGGCCGTCCTGGGAGGCGCGCTGGCGCATCAATCGGCCGACTTGCATTTCGTTCATGCCGGGCGGGACATTCGGCAATCCGGTGCTTTTCAATTCCGCCGGGATTTCGTTGAACAGGTCTTCGATTGAACGCGCGCCAATCGCATCCAGCATTGCGCGAACATCGTCTTCGGTATGGGGGATAAACGGCATGGTGTGACTCTTCGGTTAGTGAGCTTCGCTTGCGACGTGATCTGCGTACTGCTGGGGCGTTAACAACTGACCCAGTTCGCCTGCATTCGAAAGCTTGATCTTGAATATCCAGCCTTCGCCGTACGGATCCTTGTTGACCGTTTCCGGCGCACTGGAAAGCGCATCATTGCCGGCAGTAACGCTTCCGGAAATCGGCGAGTAAATATCAGACGCCGCTTTGACGGACTCAACAACGGCGCAATCCTGCTTGGCCTTCACCGCGGCGCCACTTTCCGGCGGCTGAATAAACACGATGTCGCCCAGCAAATCCTGCGCGTAATCGGTGATCCCGATGGTTGCGGTTCCGTCACCATTGTCCATCACCCATTCGTGCGTCTTTGTGTACTTCAGGTTATTCGGAATATTGCTCATGTTTTCTAACTCCCAGTTTCAAATTGAATTCGCGGTGGATATCACTAGATATTTTCCGGCAGGCAGGACTTGCCATTGCGTACGAACGGCGGCTTGACGATGAAGGCGCGCATCGGCTTGCCACGCATGTCGACTTCACACTCGGTGGCGCCGGGCGCATCGATGCGCGCGAACGCGATGGCACGTCCCAGGGTCGGTGAGAAGCTGCCGCTGGTGATCTCGCCTGCTTCTTTTCCGCCGACCATGATTTTCTGGTGATTGCGCATTACGCCCTTGTCCGCCAGCACCAGACCGACGAAACGACGGTGTGCCGTTCCGCGCTGCTTTTCGATGACGTTGCGGCCGATGAAATTTCGATCCTGCGGCTCCCAGCCCACCGTCCACGACAGGCCGGCTTCCAGCGGCGAAATGGTTTCGTCCATGTCCGAGCCGTACAAATTCATGCCGGCTTCCAGGCGCAGCGTATCGCGCGCCCCCAGGCCGCAGGGCTTCGCACCGGCTTCGATCAAACGATTCCAGAACGTGACCGCCTGATTTGCCGGAACCATGATTTCGTAACCGTCTTCGCCGGTATAACCCGTACGGGCAACAAAATACCCATCGATATCGCGCGCGTAGAAAACCCCGATGTCGCGCAATGCTGATTCTGCTGCAGAGCCCAGCACATGATGCACCTGCGCCCGCGCATTGGGACCCTGAACCGCGATCATGGCCAGATCGCTGCGCTCCTTGATTTCTATCCCGAACGGCTGTGCCTGCTGCCGGATCCATGCGACATCCTTTTCGCGTGTCGCGGCGTTGACCACCATGCGGAACCAGGAATCCGTCATGAAATACACGATGAGGTCGTCGATCACGCCGCCGTGTTCATTCAGCATGCAGCTGTACAACGCCTTGCCCGGCTCTTTCAGGCGGTCGACGTTATTGGCCAGAAGGTACTTCAGATAATCGCGGACGCGCGACCCGTGCAGGTCGAGAACCGTCATATGCGACACATCAAACATGCCGCTGTCGCGGCGCACCTGATGGTGCTCTTCAATCTGCGATCCGTAGTTGATCGGCNNCGGCATGTCCCATCCGCCGAAGTCAACGATCTTGGCGCCGCGTGCCACGTGCGCCGCATACAAGGGCGTCCTCAATCCCATACCCACCTCCAGTATCAAAAGAAAAAAGGGGCGGCGAATGTTGCAGAACATTCGCCGCCCCTCTGTCTTTTTTACCTGAGAGTTTAGCGTCTGTTGAGTTTCATTCGGCCCGTCAAATCGGGGACAGAAAACCTAACGACACTTACCCCTTCGGTGCCCGCGCGCGGGTCTCTCCAGAGTCGACGTTCACCGAGGTCCTTTGGCCTGAGCGATTCCGAGCGGGTTGCNNCCGCCGCAAGGTAACGCAGCAACTTCCCCGCGGCCGAAAAACGGGTCCGGCTGCGGAAAAATTGGAGTTGGAATCAGGGAGAACTGGACGAGGAACGACGCTGCTGTTCGTCGAGATTATTAAGCACTTGATCCGCGCGAAATATTCGGTCCCGCACGCGGGAATTGTCCGGGTTCAGAAGGCGCGCCTGCTCCCAAACGTCGCGGGCCTCCCGGATATTGCCGTTTCCGTACAGGTCGTTTCCATGCGCCAGCAACTCGTCGACCCGCACCGCGATGGTTGTATCGAGAAGCCCTCGCAACGCCTCAAGTTCGGGATATTCGGGATCCGTTTCTTCCAGGCGACCCAGCAGCTGCTGGGCAAGACCCAGCTCCGAACGACGGATCGCTCCGCGGACGTCGCTGGCCAGATTACGCGCCTCTTGCCGGGTCCGCTCGGCATCAGCACGGCGCTGCTTTTTTTGGCGCTCCGAGTCCGCTCGCAAGCGTTCGCGCTCCTGGCGCTGACGTTCATGGGCCACTTCGTTGCGCCTGTGGTCCAGGCGCTCCAGCGCGCGAATGTTTTCAGCTGATGGATAGAGTTCGTCTGATTTTGCCAGGCATCGCTCGGCCAATGGCAGATTGTTATTACCCAGGGCCTCGATTCCGAACGCAGACAATTCGGCGGCGATTCGTTTTGATTCTTCGGCGAGTTGATCCACTGCACTCGATGACGCCACGTCGGAGAGATCCGTATAGGACAGTTCCTTGAGAATCGGTCGCGTTTTCAGAATCCAGTCCGCACGCTCAACGATCAGCGCGATGCGAAGCTCCCGGATTCGAGCGTTCTGACGCGGCGCGAGCTCCTCGATCCGCTTGCGTATCTGCGGACCCTCCGGGTAATTGCGAGCACCCTCGTACAAATAACGAAACGCCGTTTGCCAATCTTCGCTTTCCGCCGCAGAGCGAATCGCCGCCGCGGTCGCCTGGTCGTAGGCCGCCGCCTGCTCCAGAGTTTGCTTCAGCAGGGCTTGGCGGTCCGCACCGTTCTTTATATCCCGCTCCAGCGCCTGGATCGCTTCGCCAAAATGCTGCGCGGCAACAAGTTGATCGATGGCGCGGCTCGACGCATCCTGTTTCGCGCTCTCGGCGCGCGCGCTTCTGGTGGATGACGCGCCCATCGCTTCTGAACCACCCAGAAGGCAAACGGTACCCAGTACGAACACCAGATTTTGTAATGTCCCCTTACAATCCCACATGTCCACCACCGTCGAATTGCTCTGTCGATCGGCGCACTGTGCAAATCCGGCCATTGCCGTCTAACACGCAGTACCACCGCGAGTTCAATCTCCGAACTCGGGACCACCAAGAAAATAACCTGATTGTGCCGCCTTAGGAGCGGTCTTTGCTGAATTCGACCACGAAATTCTTGATCTGCCTGTCCATTGCAGACCGGTAAAAGAGACTCACATCATGCACGAGATACGTGCTGAGCGGATTGGATTTGTTGCGAACCTGAATGGACTCGTACGCCGTGACATTGAGTTTGTCGGCAAGCGCGGGAACGCGGAGCGTATCCTCGGTGATCAGTATCTGGTCGGAAACCGCCGCGGAGCACAAGCGCGAGGCGATGTTTACCGCGTCACCGACGACTGTGTATTGCACGCGTTCGGTCGATCCGATGTATCCCGCCAGCATATCTCCGGTGTTGATGCCGATGCGGAAATGCACCGGCAATTTGCCCTGAACGATTCGCAACCGGTTCAGCAGCGTCATCAGCTTCCGGAAAAAGACGCAATAGGCAATGGCGTGGAACGCATGCTGGTCGTCTTCCTTCGCAATGCCGAAAATGATCATCGCGCAGTCGCCAATAAACTTGTCGATCGTGCCCTGATAGAGCTCGACGGTTTCAGCAACTGCACCGTAGAAATCGCTCAACAATTCGCCGACCTGTTTCGGCGTCATGATTTCCGAAAGCGCCGTAAATCCCACGATATCGATGAACACAACGCTCGCATTGAGATGGCTACCACCCAACGTCACCGCATTGGGGCTGGAATTGTCGATAATTTCGCGCGCCACGTTGGCAGGCAGATGGCGTTGCAGCGCGTCGGCAATCTGCTTGCGGTGACGAATGCCCTGCGCCATGTGTTGCGACTTCAGTTTCAGCGATCGCGCGGTCGCATTGATCGCCCCGATCAGATCGCCGATTTCATCATTGCGCTTGGATTCGATCTGATGATCGTAATGTCCCATGCTGATCGCACGGCTGGCATCGGCGACCTGGTAGATGGGTTTATACAGTCGTCGCCCAACGAGGTAGGCCACGACGATCCCCGCCAGAATCATGATCGTCGCCGCGGAAATAATGGACTGCTTTGTTTCGTTGATGGACTGGCTCAGCGTGCTGCGAGTAAAGGAGATGACTGCGTAGCCAACAATCATGTCCTTGAAACGGACCGGGCTGATGAACGCGATGGCGTCGATGGCGCCGCGCGGCGCTTCGGCCCACTGCCAGTCCATGGTGCGCATGCTTCCGTCAAGAAAGAACTTCTTGGAATCCGTGTAAGGCGCGGTGCTTTCGAACGGCTGAAAACCCGCGCTCGAGACGAGCCGCCGGTCCGCGCTGAATATCGCCGTTCCGATAACGTCTTCCGCCGTGGCGAGATTGGCGGACAGCACGTCGAGCAGCAGCGTGTCCTTGGCGAGGAGCGGCTCAGTCGTGGACTTGGCCATCTGCGCCACGACCGTTCGGCCGGTCGCATGAATCTGCCGGTACAGGATTTCGGTCTGATTGTGAATGATCAGGGCACCAAGAATCGCCATCGACAATGTGATAACGACACTGATCGACGCAGCGAACTTTACGGCAACCGGAATACGGAGCGCGGCCTGCAACTCACGAATGCGAATCAGCGCGTCAATCAGACCTTGCGCGAGAAACGCGAGGGGTCGCCCCAGCACCTGCTGAATGTTCAATAAAGATCCTACCCTGTTAAGCAAACGTGCCCTTGCCACCTGACGACCCAATGTTTGCGTCGGTTCCACAACCTAAGCTGCGGACCGAGGGATAGTTTTTGTCCTGAAATCATAGCACGAGGGGCGTCCGCCGTGACCAGTGCCAATCGCATGGCTGGGGTCAGCAATGCACCGAATAAATTGATGATTCGACTCTGCATTCTTTTATGACGCTGTTACATAAGCGCCGCAACGTGTTCGGTACTTGCACGAATACCCGGCATGACCCGGTCTGCGGTCAAATAAAACAAGTCCAATTCAAGGCGGAGGATATCGCATGGGAATCTCAACCACTCTCAGCGGGTACCTTCAGGATCACGGAATCCAGTTCGAGCTGATCCGCCACGCGCACAGCGCCTGCAGTAGCGAAACAGCGCAGCTGGCGCATGTTCCGGGAGACCAGCTTGCCAAAGGCGTCGTGCTATGTGATTCGCACGGATGCCTGATGGTCGTTGTGCCCTCAACTCATTACATCGAGCTGAGCAAGCTGCAACGATTTCTTCAACGAGATCACCTGGAGTTTGCTAGCGAAGATCGTTTGGCCGGATTGTTCGAAGATTGCGAGCTGGGCGCCTTGCCGCCGATCGGCGCGGCGTTTGGAATTGACGTCGCGGTCGACGATGCGCTGATCGCCTACCCCGACATCTATTTTGAAGGCGGCACCCACGACGACGTTGTGCGGATCAGCGGACTAGATTTCCGCAGACTGACGCGCAACGCGATTCATGGCTACTTCAGTCGCAGGATTTCGCATTAGGACAGCAGGATCGCAAAAACGGCGTGCCGCAGCGGCACGCCGTTTTCTAGACGGGCGCGGAAAAAATGATCTCGGTTTCCTGCATGTCGCCGTCGGTGTTGACGACAATGCGGCGAGCGTTCGGCAAGCGACTCACAATATAACCGGCCATCAACATCGCCAGTGTCTTGTTGTCGCGACTGAGGGCGGTGTACAGGCGGTCTGCCGCGATCTGTGCGCGCTGTATCGGGGTCGGAGATTCAACCCACTCGCGGCTCATTTGCCAACCGGCATCCATGTCGCGGTCCATCTTGTCGAAGAACTCATTCCCGTCTGACAGGACGCTTGCAGTCACTTCAACGGACAGCACGTGGTCTTCAACGACAATTTCCAGATTCATTGCGCCATAGTAACAGCTCGATGACACGAGTCGGGCGCAATTTATTGCCGGGAATCACGACTCGGCGATATTCCTCCGGAATTGGTCGAGCGCGGGTCGGACATGTTGCTCGAACTCTTCCGCCGCCTTGGCGAACATCGCTTCCAATCCGTCCGTCCGGCCCTGCTTGCACGCATCATTAATCAGCGCACACAGGTTGGAAAAGTTTGTGGCGCCCAGGTTTGCCGAACTTCCCTTCATCGTATGCGCTTCGCGGCGCGCTACTTCGAGATCATTGGCGGCAATCGCATTGCGAAGTCGCTCAAGGCGCGATGGCACATCGGCCAGAAGAGAATCGACGACCTGCGTGGTTTTGGGACCAAGCAAGGATCGGAGCTGCTCGAGAATCCGGATGTTCACCGCTTCACCGGATTCACCGGCAGACACGTCCGCCGGAGCAGCAACGTCATTCAGATACTGGTCGAGAATCGCGCGCAATTTGGGTGCGCTGATCGGCTTGGGCATCACGTCCGTAAAGCCGGCTTTCGCGCGAGCGGCAGCGTCTTCTGCCGGCGAGGTGGCACTGACGGCAATGATGGGCAGGCTCGACAGCGATGCATTTTTTCGAATTACCTCTGTCGCTTCGTACCCGGTCATCTGTGGCATTTCGCAATCCATCAGCACCAGTCCATACCCGACAAGATGCAGTTTCTCGATGGCTTCCTTGCCGCTGCGCGCACCGTCCGATTCAAATCCAAAGGCCTGGACCAAAGACCGAAGTATTTCGAGGTTTACGTCATCGTCGTCAACGACAAGAATGCGCCGGCTGACCGGACGGGTTGGTCCTGTCGGCACCAGTGTCGCGTTTCGTGGATTCGCCAGCACCTCATCCACCAGGCGCACGAACCGCGGGACATCGACGGGCTTTGTGAGATATCCGGAAAACCCTTCTTCGATCCCGCGCTGAATGTCGGACGGCAAAGCGTTTGCAGTAAGCGCATACACCGGCACGTGGCGATCCGTATCGCCAAGGCGAATGCGCCGCAATGCCTCAAATCCATCGATTCCCGGCAAATTGATATCCATCAGGATCAGATCGGGCCGCTCGCGCAATGCGATGGCCACGCCGAGTTCGCCCGTCGTCGCTTCAAGGAATGTGGACTTTGGCCAGAATGTCTGAAATACGGACCGAACGATGTCCATATTGGCCGGGTTGTCCTCGACGTAAAGGATGATGCGCTCCAACGCTCCGGACTTGAGCGTTTTGGTGAGATCCTCAGCCGTAGGGACCGCGGCCACTTCGGTGACACGAATTTCACACGGCATTTGTACAAAGAAAGTGCTGCCCACGTTCAAAGTACTGCGCAAACCAATCGACCCGCCCATGAGTTCAACCAGGCGGCGCGCGATGACAAGGCCAATACCCGTCCCCTCAACTTCTCCGCGTTCCTGACCCAGGCGATTAAACGGCTGGAACAGTTCCTGCTGCTTTTCCAGGCTGATGCCCAGACCGGTATCGCGAACCGAAATCTGTACCGCGGTCGAATCGACTGCGCAGCGAACTTCCACTTCACCCTTGGGCCGGTTGTACTTCACTGCGTTGGACATCAGGTTGAGGATGACCTGCTTGAGGCGCGTGCGATCGGCATGCACAACGACATTGGCGCCACTGGCGTCGTCAACATTGACGCTGATATTTCGCGCCGTTGCGACGGGCTTGATCAGACTCTTGACCTCGCGCAACAGTGATCCAAGCTCCACGTCTTCATGGAACACGGTCATGCCGCCGGATTCGATTCGAGAAAAATCCAGCACATCGTTGATCAGGTTCAACAGATGCTCGCCCGCATGTTGTATGTGCGCCAACTGGCCGCGACCTTTTTCTGATACGCCGGTTTCATAGGCAAGCAATTGCGCATAACCAAGAATCGCATTCATTGGCGTTCGCAGTTCGTGCGACATGTTCGACAGGAATTCGGACTTCGCGCGATTGGCGCGATCGGCAACGTCGCGCGCCAGTGTCAATTCCTGCTCGGCGAGCTTTCGGTCGGTAATGTCCAGTATGATCCCGACCATGCGCACCGGTTGACCACCCGCGTCCCGCTGCAACTCCCCAGCGCCATAGACCCACCGCGCCTGGCCATCGGCGCGAAAAATTCGAAATTCCTCCTGGTACGGCTTTTCGCTACGCAATGCGTCCTGAATGGCTGAAGTTACGCGCGCACGATCGTCCGGATGTATGGCTTCAATAAAATTGGTGAACGTCGGAACGAACGTACCCGGCTCGTGGCCGCTGATACGATAGCGTTCGTCGGACCACTTGAGCTCGTTAGTGCGCGTATTCCAGTCCCAATGACCGACGTGCGCAATGCGTTGCGCTTCGCTGAGCAGTTCCTGGCTATGCGCGAGCTCGCGCTCCATTTCCTGGCGACGCTGGGCGCTGATCGACGCGACAATCACATTGGCTACCGTATTCAACAGCGGATCGAGATAGGTGGCGAACGACTCGCTGAATCCTTCCGGTCGATTCGCCAGACCGATGATTCCAACCACCTCTTCGCCGCGTCGCAATGGCGCACCAAAAAATGAATTCAGCTTTGGATGGCCTTCGGGGGAACCGGCCCCGCGAGGATCCGTCTCGGGATTGTTCGCAATGACGTAATGCCCGGTTTTCGCCGCTGCGCCAAGCAACGAATTCAAATTGGTGGTGCGCATTCCGACCGGCGCGGTCTTCCGATAGTAGTCTGCATACAGCGGGTGCGCCGAAAGATTCGTCATGGCAATCGTTTGGAGATATGACTTTCCATCCGGGTCGCGCCGGATCACTGCGATAAACCCATACTCACTGTTACTGACCGCAACCATCTCATTGAGCGCGCAGTCATAGAGGGCCTGTGGGGTTGCACTGGAAATGAATTGCTCCTGGATGGCGCCGATTCCGGACATGATGCGGTCGTGATCTATGATGGAGCGATTCGCATCGTCCAACGCGCGTGTTCGTTCAAGAACCATCTGCTCGACGCGCGATGATCGGCCACTGATAAGCAAGAGGTATGACTCGAGCATGCTGATGAACAGCATGCCCCCGGCAAGCACAAGCCACGATTGCCAGGTTTGCTGCTGCTGAAGATAAGTCGGAGTCGCCGTGAAACGTGCTTCCCAATGGCGACCGCCGAATTGAACCGGCAGTCGAAATTCAAAACGCGATTTGTACACGCTGGCCGGCGGTTCCGACGGGTGCAACCACCGTGCGTCGCCCACCGCGTCATGATCCACGAGTTCGAGATTGAATCGCGTCCCTTCGCCCGATCCGGCAATGGCACTGATCGTTTCGCGAAGATTCAGGACGCCCAGCGCAAACCCCTGCAAATGCGCTCCGTCCCGATGCTCGCCCGAGCGGAATACCGGCTGAAGCAACAAGACTCCGAATCGCCCGGACTGCGAGGAGCCCTGCAAGAGACGCACTCGTTCGGTTGCCGACGAAGAGCCGGTCGCCATCGCACGATCGATCGCCGACTTTCTGATCTCGTTGGACCCCAGGTCAAATCCGTGCGCGACTTCGTTCGAACCCCACGGCTCGATGTATGTCACCGGAAAATAATTCTGGCGCCGACTTGCGGCACGTAGTCCGCCTTCCTCGTCACGCTCGCGGATCATGAAATGGGGGTACCCGCGTGCCCGGATTTCAGATTCGAACTTCTCGCGCTCCGGGTCCGTCACGATCGGAACCCACTCCAACGCCCGTATCGATGGATTTCGCAATACAACGGGCGCTGCGAAGTGGCGAAACTCCTCGCTGTCCACCGTATTTGAGCTTTGATAGAGCCGAACGATGGAATCGACGACATCCGAGAGATCGGACAATTCGCGCTGGAACGTGGCTGCGGTTTGACTTGCTGCGCTTTCGAAATCGACCCGAATGCGCTTGTCTTCCCAGTTACTGGCGATCAGATACGCAACGATGACCAGAACTGAAACCGCACATAGCGGGACCACCAGCGACGTTCGGCGACGCGACCAGGCGTTGCGTGGCTCGGAAAAAAACGCGAGCAGCAGCGGGGTAACGATCATGACGCCGAGCGCATCGCCTAGCCACCAGTTGCCCCAGTTTGAAAGATACTGGCTATCGCTGATGGCGCCCACGTACCACAATGCAGTGACACCGAACGATGCGCTTACCACACAGCCCACCGGGCCGCACACCGCCATGAACAGCGCAATGTCACGCTCCCGATCAAGCGCCGTGGGATAACCAATCAGTCGCTGAATAAGAAAAGCGCCGAAGTGCGCCTGGAAGAACGCGCCGGTGGCGATTGAGAAGGGAATGAACATCGCGCCCAACGATGGTTCCGCAAGACTGCTCGCGGATGTCGACAGGTTCATCGCGAATGACCCGAGCCACGCACCAAGTGATCCGCGCAAACCCCACAGCAGCGTCGCCGCCAGCGCAATGCCAGACGCCGGAAAAATTGCAGTGGCATAGCCCGGCGGGATGGCCAGCATGAGCCCGAGCTTCCCGGACACGGCATACGCCGTAGCAATGGCCAGCGTCAGCGATACGGCGATCAGAACGGCGTATGCTTTATCTGGATGTTGTCCCCGTGCCGTCACTTCGACTTCCCCACCTTCAATAGATTTTCAATTTCTGTATCCACAAGTTTTGTCACCGCGACCTTTTCGATGATTGCCAGGAAAAACGCGACAACACTGCCGCCAGCTCCGCTGCGGCAAATGGCTCGCCGAAAACAAAACCCTGTGCCTGATCACAACCCAATTCCCGCATCGCCCTCAGCTGTTCTTGCGTTTCAACGCCTTCCGCGATGACATTCAGCTTGGCAATTTCCGAGAAGGCAACCAATGCCCTCACCAGAGTGGCATCGCGCGAATTGGCCGCCGCGCCGCGCACAATACCGGGATCGAGTTTTACGCTGTCGATGGGATACCGAACGAGATTCGCGACGATGGTACTTCCTGCACCAAAGTCATCGACACACAAGCCGACGCCAAGCTCCTTGATCGCATTGAGCGCGAGGCCGACGTTGTCGCCCTGTCCACTCGTCACAAATTCCGAAATCTCGATCACCAGGTTGGTGGCAGCGGCGCCACTGTCCTCGATAATGCTCGCAATTGATGCGACTGAATTGGACTCCCGGAAATGCGCGGCGGAAAAATTAACGGACACGGGCGGGACGTCAATCCCGCTTGCTCGCCAAGATGCGACGTTCTCGCAAACCAGTTTCAGGACGCGTTCATCAAGCTTGCGGATTACGCCTGCCTGTTCCGCGAGCGGAAGAAACTCCTTCGCCTCGAGCATTCCCAACTCAGGGTGATTCCACCGGACGAGGGATTCAATCAGCGCCACTGAACCATCGATTAGAGAAATCTGCGGCATGAAATGCAATTGCAAGCCTTTTGGAGACTCAATCGCTTCGCGCAGAATTGCGGCCATCGACAAACGCCGCTCAACAGAATCACCCATTTGCGGCGCGAAGAAACGAAATTGATTCCGTCCACCTTCCTTGGCGCGATACATTGCCGTATCCGCGCTCTTCATCAATTCTTCTACGTTCTCGCCATCTCCGGGATAGACTGAAATTCCGATGCTACCCCCAACGCGAACTTCGCGACCGTTGATCGTCATCGGCGCCTTTATTGTTTCCAATATCTTTTGCGCTACGCGCGTGACATCTTCGGGGCCACGCAATCCATCCAGCAGAATCACAAACTCATCGCCACCGAGCCTCGACACGGTATCTGAGGATCGAACTCCGGCAGTTAATCGTTCGGCAACAGTCCGAAGCAGCTCATCTCCGGCATCGTGACCCAGGGTATCGTTGACCCATTTAAACTGATCAAGATCGATGAACAATAACCCCAGAGTCCGACCATGGCGCTTGCTTTGCGTCAATGCCAGTCTTAATCGATCCAACAGCAGCATGCGATTTGGCAATCCCGTAAGCGCATCATGGAACGCAAGATGCCGAACGTGGCGCTCCGCTGTGACTGCCTTGAGCAAATACTGGACCCGTTTGCGTAGCACCGGCATGTGCACTGGCTTCGTAACGTAGTCGGTGACTCCGGCATCGAATGCGCGCTCGACCGACTGTGGATCTTCAGACATCGTAATCATCAGCACAGGCACCGAGCCGCCGTTCGCACTGGACCGCAGTTTTCGACACAGCGTAACGCCGTCCATTTCTGGCATGACCAGGTCCATCAGGACCATGTCCGGACGGAGAGCCTCGAAGCGCAGCAACGCTTCGGTTCCATTGGCCGCCTCCTCAATTCGATACCCATCTCCGGCGAGCATTTCGCGCAACAACATTCGCATCGAATCCGAATCATCGACGATCAAAATAGTTGACGTGAGTTCGTCACCTTGCGCTGTGGATAACGTTTGAGTCGAAGTTTCGTCCATCTGACACTCCTACATCGCGCCGGCTTGCAGCGACAACTGCTGTCGCAGAACCTGGATTGCGGGAAGCACGCGCTGTTCGTACTCGGCACGCAGTTCGGTGACCAATTGCTTCACTTCCGCAAGACGACCGGCTTTGCTTTCCATACTGATTTGCGCGCAGAGATTGACGAGCGCGGTGGCGCCGACATTGCTGGTATTGCCTCGAATCGTGTGTGCGTCGCGACGCACGGCATCAAAGTTCGACTCAGCCGCCGCTTGTTCCATCGATTCGATCAACCGGGGAAGATCAACAAGCAGCGCATCGATGAACGGCACGGCGCGGCGGCCCAGATATGATGTCAACTGTGCTGTCATGGCCGGGTCGAGCGCGGGAAGATCGGCCTTGGCCGAGTTTTCCGTTACGGCAGCAGATGATCCCGATACGCGGCTCGTGTTCTGGTTTTCCGCTGCACTGACCGTTGCGTAGTTTCCGGCGCGGCGGCTTTCAGACCGGTCTTTTATCTTCCCTTTCCTCATGAGCGCCACGAGAACGTTTTCCATCGTGGCCAGCATCGTGGGCACATGGATTGGCTTGGTGAGATAGGCTGCAAATCCGGCGTTCGTGCCGCGGCGAATATCCGTCTCAGAGGCACTGGCGCTTAATGCAATCACCGGCGTCTCCTTCAACTCTGCCATGGCGCGCAACTGCGCGAGCGCCAGGTAGCCATCCATCCCCGGCAGAAATATATCGAGCAACACCAGATGCGGCTGATGAACAGCAGCCAGCTCCAGGCCGAGTTCCGCGCTGGCCGCTGTGATCAATCGGGCGTTGGGCCAATATCCCTTCAGCAGGGCGTCGACGAGTTCGATGTTGGCCTGGTTGTCTTCGATGTAGAGGCAATCGAAGCTGCAGTTCGCCGTCTCGAGTTGAGTCACCTGCGGCGACGCCGCAATTGACTGACTGTCAACGTACGTCGCGCCGACCCGCGCGGGGAACTCTACGGTGAACTCACTGCCCTCGCCGCGCTTGCTCCGAAAACTGATCGTTCCACCCATCAGCTCAACAAGGCCTTTGCTAATCACCAATCCGATACCGGTGCCTTCGACCTGGCCACGTTCATGACCGAGGCGATTAAATGGCTGGAAGACCTGTCGTTGCAACTCCTCCGAAATTCCTTCGCCGTTGTCCTTTACGCTAAAACGAATCCGGTCATTCGGTGCCGCGTCGCACCGGATCCAGATCGATCCGCCGCGATGGTTGTACTTCGCTGCATTCGAGACGAGATTCAAAAGAACTTGCTTGAAGCGGGTCGGGTCCACGTTGATTTCGTAGTACGGCGCGATGCCCTCATCAATTGAAAGACGAATGCCATATTTGTTTGCGATCGGGTGGACCAGCACCGCGCATTCGCGCACAACCGAAAGCGCGTGTGTCGGCTTTGGGTCTACACGCAGATTTCCACTTTCGATACGCGACATGTCCAGCGCGTCACTGATCAGGTTGAGAAGGTGTTCGCCAGCGGCCTGTATCTTTCCGACCGACGACCGAAGCTGCTCGTCCAACTCGTCATCGAGAACCAGCAACTGTGCAAATCCGAGAATGGAATTCAGTGGCGTGCGCAATTCATGTGACATGTTGGAAAGAAATTGCGTCTTTGCCCGGTTGGCTCGTTCGGCGTCGTTCTTGGCATCGCGCAATTCAATTTCGGCGCGCTTTCGATCCGTGATGTCGTGGACGACGGCAACGGCACCTTTGCGCGTTCCGTTTTCGAGAATGACGGGGCTGGCTCGTACGACGACGCTGCGCGTCGGGTGGCCCGACGGGACGACGGAAAGCTCGAGCGGCGGCAAGTCAGTTCCCTGCGCCGCACGGTATAGGGGCAACTGATCCGCGGGCACCGGCGTTTTACCATCTGGCAGGAACAGGCTTCCGAAGTCGGACCAGTGTTCGTTCGTATTCGCGGACTCCGGAATACCGTACAATTTTTTGAGCGCCGCGTTGACGTACACAATCTTTCCGGCCTCGTCGCAAATCTCGACTCCATCAGAAAGACTGTCCAAGACCGAACGCAGATAGCTGCGCTCGGCGGCGATCTGCAGCTTGATGTTGCGGTGTTCGGTTATATCAACGACCAGCGCCAGCACATATGTTTCTGTATCCGCAACAACTGTATTCAACTGGATGTCAACGGGTACTTCATTGCCGTCTTTGTGCTGCGCATACAACTCTCTGCCCGCACCCATTTTTCGCTCAGCCGGTGACGACATGAACTGTTCCGTATGACGCTCATGTGACCCACGGTATCGCTGCGGTACGATAGTTTCGATTTTCTTTCCGAGAAGTTCATCCGGCTCGTAACCAAGCATGCTTTTCACGCGCGCGTTGGCCATTTGAATCATCCCATCGGCACCGATGACGAACATGGATCCGGGCAGCGACTCAATGACGCTTGCCAGGCGCGACTGTGACCGCTGCATTTCCGTCTTCCAGCTATCGGTCAGCACCTGCACACGGCGCTTTTGGCGTGAAAGTGCCCAGATAATTGCGAACAACAACAGATCCACGGCAATCCCGGCCACCGCGATAATCTGCGGCTGCGCGCTGTTCATTTCTGCATCAAACTGCGGCGTCGACGTGAAAGATGCCGTCCAGTTTCGATGCGGCAATTGAATCTGGCGCGTTGCAGAAAACAATCCGATCGACGAACCGCCGCCTTCCTTTTCCGACTCGTTGTCGAACAGCAGGTTATCCGGGATGATTTGTTCGCCATCGTAGATATTGAAGTGCAGGTTGGCCGTACCGTGCGGAAGAATTCCCGCCAGAAGGTCGTTCACGCGAAACGGGCTGTAGACAAAACCCAACAACGCTGCCCGGCGCTCCTCCATCGTGGCCAGCGGCGCACTCTCCCGGTATACGGGCAAATACATCAGAAATCCGGCTTGAACCGCCTTGCTGGTTTCCTGCACGAGGGTGACACGGCCGGAAACGGTCGCCTCCCCACTGTCCCGCGCATGCGCCATTGCGGCACGCCGCGTCGGCTCTGAAAACATGTCAAAACCGAACGCGCGCAGGTTTCTTCCACTCAGCGGTTCAAGGTAGAGAATGGTTGTGTATATGTCGCGCGGGCCGGCCGGCTTGATATCGAAATCGGGGTACCCTTCTGCGCGCACCTGCGCAATCACCACCTCCTTCTCAGACGGCTTCAGCCACTTCGAGAAGCCGACACCCTGAATTCCTGGCCAATTGCGCTCGATCTCAAGAGTATCAACATAGGTGCGCCACTTTTTGCGGGTAACTAAATTATCCGTGTTGAACAGGCCGACACCGCCACGCAGAACCTGCTCGTATTCCTGCATGCGTTTGACAATTGCGATTTGCGCTTCTTCCACTTCGAACTCGAATCGATCGAACGCGCGCGTATGCACATACGCATTGGAGACGTACCAGGCGAGAACAGTCAGGATCAGTGAAACGGCGAGAACAATCCACGCCGTCACCTCGCTGTGAAGAATCTCAGCGATCGATTGGACGTGTTGTTCATCCGCAGACGTAGCAGATGACGCGAAGTCTTGAGGACTTGCGTTTGTTTCGTTTTTTGCCATCCCAAGTCTCGCACCCGGCAAAGGGACTGACACCGCTCGTTTTCAGGGCGGAGCGGGGTCTTTCCCTTATCGGTTAGCGCAAAGATTTCTTGTGACGGCGCGCGTTTAATCAGACACAAGACAACTATGGTTTTTTGTCGGGCATGGGCTTACACCCGGCATGTTGAAGTGCAAATAAAAAGGCGCGAACGCCGGACCGCGTTCGCGCCTTTTTCCGGAAGTCGCCTTCCGGGCAATACGGCGGGATTACTTCTTGACGAGTTCCACCATGGCCGCAATCTTCCCGTCCTTGGACGGATAGATTTCGACGGTCACGCCTTCTGCCATATCGCCACCACGCAGCTTGGTGTGCTCATTCACTACGTAGGATTTTTCTTCCCCTTTGGCCGTTTTGATCACGACAACTTCTTTTTCGAGCTTGACCAACGTCCCTTCAACCGCACCCCGATCCGCAAAGGCCGGGGAAAGGGCCAGTGATCCCGCCAACATCATGACAGCCGCCAACGCTTTCTTCATAAACGAAACTCCTCAAATGGTGATTCCGTGAAGGTTACCGATACAACGCACTGCCGCGCCGAAGATTAGCAAACTTTTGTGGTTTGGCGCTGCAGTCTATCCAGCCGGAAATGAATCATGACTTAACCGGAACGCGTTGCTGCCGATAGAGACACCGGGGATTCAAATTACGTGACCGGAACCGGTCGAAACTCCTTCATGACGCGTTGGTTCCAAGCCCTTAGCATTCGCTGGAAGCTGCAGGTGGCCTTTTTCGTGGTCACCATGGCAACTATTTTGTTCAACCGGTGGGTGGGATACGGTGAAATCAGTCATTTAATCGAGGTCGCGCGATCCGGCCAGGTACGCCCTGAAGTCCTCGCCGAACTGCAGCAGCGCCAGAACAGTTACCTGATCAACTCGGTATGGCAGTCCGGCATTGAGCTGACCGCGCTCTTTCTGATTATTGGCGCGCTGGCCAACAAACTGGTCGCACCGATCAAGGCCCTGTGCAAGCGCCTGGAAGGTCTCGAGCACGGTGACCTGACTCACGAAGTGGAGAACTCATCTCTCGACGAAGTGGGCTTCCTTGAACGCAGCTTCAACAAGATGATCGTCAGCCTGCGCGGCATCGTCAAACAGCTCGATGACAGCGGCCGGCAAATGGCGCAATCGGCGCATCAGATTACCGCGATCTCCCAGGAGATTCGTCAGGTCGGCTCCGAAGAGCACAAGCGTTCCGCGGACGTCGAGTCGGCCACCGAGCAACTGCATGGCTCGTCAGCCACCATCGCAATGTATGCCGCGGACGCTGTACGCCAGGCCGCAGAAACGGAACAGCGCGCGCAGGCCGGGATGGAAACGGTGCAGCAAAACATTGCACGCATGGAGCAGACCGTTCAGGAAGTGAATCGGGCGGTCGGTCACGTCACCGATCTCGCCACGCAAGCGACCAAGATTGTCGATATCGTCGGCGGTATCCAGCAAATCGCCGAGCAAACAAATCTGCTCGCGCTCAACGCCGCTATTGAAGCTGCGCGTGCCGGTGATCAGGGACGTGGATTTGCCGTCGTCGCCGATGAAGTGCGCAATCTCGCGTCGCGAACAACGAAACTGACCTCGGAAATCAGCAGCATCATCTCCGTGCTGAACGGGCAGGTCGGCACCGTCTCGGGAACCATGCGCGACATGGTGGCGCGCGTGCACGCAACACAAGAGAGCGCCAAGGAGAGTCGTGCCGTCATCGAGTATCTGCTCAACGTTGTTTCAAAATCCACCGCCGCGAATAACGAAATTCGAACGGTCAGCGATGAACAGGTGGAAGACCTCAAACGGCTGCACTCGGGACAGCAACGCCTGTTTCAGACGCTTCAGGACAGCTCGTCCAAGGTGGAGTCAATGTACGCGATTGGCGCCGACCTGTTTCACGTCACTGAATCGCTCAACGCGCTGCTGAGCAATTTTACGTTTGAACGCATGTCGGGAATTCCTCGCGACCGGCAGGATAAGCGCGGAAAGCCGCGCCTCACAAATCACTTGCGCGTCCAGGTCGTGGGAAAAGACGGCGAACCCAGGGAAGCCCTGACCCGCGATTTCAGCATGTCCGGTATGCAGCTGCGCCTGAATGAACCGATTGTCGATGGAACGGTTGTCGGACTGCGCGTCTACGTGCCACACGAGACGCTCGACGAGTACACGCGGCAACCGGCGTCAGAGGTGACGGCCCGCGTCGTCTGGTGCCGGCGCGAATCCGGGCACCACTGCTGCGGCCTGAAATTTGAAAAGCTTTCCGAACAGCAGGAACAGGCTCTGAAAATGTGTTTTGAGTATTTCCACAAGCGGCCATTCTTTGATGGCGCGTCCGGTTCGCCGAGTCAAAGCTGAAGCAGGTACTGGGCGACGGCGTCTCCCACACTCACCTCACGCTGTTTTACTGCGGCCAAAAACCGCCGCCGCCACGGCGCGACGTGGGCACGGGCCTCGCGCAGTTCGCGCAGAATCAATTGTGTGATCGCACCGCACTCTGCCACGAATCCGCTGTCACGAAAATCCTGCTCGGCGCGCTCACGGTGATAGGGCACGCGCTGAATTTCCGCATTCCACTGTCCGCGGCGAAAGGTGAGTCGCGCATACGACGCACGCGTGTCGCGATCCATCGGCTGGCCGACCGATCCAGTGTTCGTCACCAGCGCGCCATTAAAGTCACGAATAAACGCGCGATGGGTGTGCGAGCTGACAAACAGCGCGCGCGGCTCGCCCAGCTTGCGCGCGAGTTCGTCACCCTCGGTTTCCGGATGAATTCCCTCGCGATCCCCGAGGCGAGAACCATGGGTAATGTGCAGTGACGATCCGCCTTCAAGATCGGTAAGGTCGATATGAGTCGGAAAACGACGCAGGCTTTCGACTTCGTCGCCAAGCTGGCGCGCGCTCCATCCGGCCATGAGGTCCAGTTCATAGGTCGGCTGATCCGGCGTGCTGGGATTGTCGACGCTCGACAACACAAACCGCTCGTGATTACCCATCAACATGCGGCTGGAGGGTACCCGCTGTTGCAGCAGGCGCAGCGCGTCCAGACTGAGCGGGCCACGGTTGACCAAGTCTCCGTTCACGATGACTTCATCTGGCTGCCAGCGCTCAATGTCCTCGAGCACGGCTTCGAGTGCCGGAACATTGCCGTGGATGTCGGAGAGCACTGCAATCTTCATGAAAAACCCGATTTCACTGTCTTTCCCGATAATAACAACTTGAAGTGACCGCTGTTGGTTTAGAATCCCAGCCCGCGTTCCAGTTCACACCCCCAACCATGCCGTTACTGACCTTTCGCAATGTCGTACTTACCCTCGGCCACCCACCGCTGCTTGACGGAGTCACGTTCAGCATCGACCGCGGGGAACGACTGTGCCTGATCGGCCGCAACGGCGCCGGCAAATCCACGCTTCTGCGCATGATTGCCGGCGAAACTTCGCCCGATGATGGCGTGATTGAACGCGCGCAAGGCTTGCGCGTCGCGCAACTGGAACAGGAAGTGCCACAGGGAACGCGTGGCAGCATCTATCACGTGGTCGCCGAAGGATTGGGTGCTGCCGGCACCTTGCTGGAACGCTATCACGCGCTGACGCATGCAGTAGCCGACGGCGATGCGTCCGCACTGGCCGAGTTGGAGCGGTGCCAGCATGAACTGGAAGCCAGCGGCGGCTGGGCGATCAACCAGAAAGTGGAAACCGTCATTTCGCGATTGCAGCTCGATGCGGACGTCGACGTCAGCACGCTTTCCGGTGGCATGAAGCGGCGCGTGATGCTGGCGCGCGCGCTGGTCAGCAATCCCGACCTGCTTCTGCTCGACGAACCCACCAACCATCTGGATATCGCGTCGATCCTGTGGCTCGAGGACTTTCTGCTGGACTGGCCCGGCACGTTGTTGTTCATCACGCATGACCGCGCGTTTTTGCAGCGACTGGCCACGCGCATCATCGAACTCGATCGTGGCAAGGTGTTCGACTTTCCCGGCGACTACACCACGTACGTCGCCCGCAAGGAAGCCATGCTCGCCGATGAAGCGCGCCACAACGCGCTGTTCGACAAAAAGCTCGCGCAGGAAGAAGTCTGGATACGGCAAGGCATCAAGGCGCGGCGCACGCGTAATGAGGGTCGCGTCCGCGCGCTGAAAAAAATGCGCGACGAACGCGCACAGCGCCGTGTGCGCGCCGGTTCCGTTTCGATGGCGATCTCGGAAGCGACGAGTTCGGGCAAGCTCGTTGCTGAGGCCGAGCACGTTGCGTTTGATTTTGGCGCGCGCACGGTGATCCGTGACTTGTCGACGACCATTCTGCGCGGCGACAAGGTCGGCATCATCGGGCCGAATGGCTCCGGCAAGACAACGTTGCTCAAACTTCTGTTGGGTGAACTGCAACCCACGCGCGGAAAGTTGCGCCTCGGCACGAATCTCGAAGTCGCGTACTTTGACCAATACCGCGCAGCGCTCGATGAAGAACAGACCGTGCAGTACAACGTCGGCCAGGGACGTGACACGGTAACCATCAATGGTCACTCCAAGCACGTGCTGAGTTACCTGCAGGATTTTCTATTTGCCCCCGACCGGGCGCGTTCGCCGGTTCGATCGCTGTCGGGCGGCGAACGCAATCGTCTGCTGCTCGCCAAACTGTTTGTGCAGCCGTCGAACTTGCTGGTGCTCGACGAACCGACCAACGACCTCGATACCGACACTCTCGACTTGCTGGAGGAACTGCTCATTGATTATGCGGGCACGGTGCTACTCGTCAGCCATGATCGCGCATTTCTGAACAGCGTCGTCACCAGTTCGCTGGTCTTCGAAGGCGATGGCATTGTGAACGAATACGTGGGCGGCTATGACGACTGGCTGCGACAGCGCGCTCCGGAGAAACCCAAGACATCGTCGCCACCGGCCGCAGCGGTCACAAGCCCGGCGCCACCCCGCGCCAAGACCAAGAAGCTGTCTTATAAGGATCAGCGCGAGCTTGAGACCCTGCCGACGCGTATTGAAAGTCTGGAACAGGAACGCGGCGCGCTGGTCCAACAGATGAGCAAACCGGGGTTTTACCAGCAGGCAAAGGAACTTATCGCGGTAGCGCAGGCCCGAATGGCCGAGTTGGACGCACACATTGCCGCCGCCTATCAGCGCTGGGAAGAACTCGACAAAAGTTAACGCGTGCATGGAACCGGGGAGTATTCGGTGCCATGCTGTAGCCAAGCCTCCCGGAGGATTGAGCCATGGCGGACGATACCCGCGTAAGACCACTGCACGGCCTGAGTGGTGAAGCCACGATCAACGGAAAAACCGTCCTGGTGCAGTGGACCCGTCGCGCCGCGCGCGCGCTGGCACAACAACCCCAACCGTTGTTCATCGAGCTCGAACTTTATTTTTCGTGCCTGGTAAAAAAATTCGTGCACTTTCGCGCGCCGCGCAACGGACGCCCGGTGAGTTGGGTCAACGATCGTCTCGCCATCTTCTTCCGACCAGTGACTTCGACGTCATGTTCGTGGGAAAAGGCGGAAGAACTCGGTCGCCAGCCGGAAACGGAAATCAATACCGAAACGATCAAGCGCATCGCCCCAAAGCGTGTGGAGCTGGACTATAAGAATGGTGCGTTCTGCGCGGAGTACTTTTTGTAAGGCAGCACCTCGCACGTCCCGCCGGATTGTTCTTGCGCTGCTGACTCTGCTTTTTTCCCTGTCCATGTTCGGCGCTGTGCACGCCGAAACGTTCGAAGTCGACGTTGATGCCCAAACGCGCATCAGCGTGGAACGCTTAAGCGCTGCGGGCGACAAGCTGCTGTTGATATTGCCTTCCGAGCACGGGCTGCAACCTGCGCACTCCGAACTCGCTTCAAAGCTTGCGCGCACCGGACTGGAAACCTGGATTGCGGATCCGCTCGCGGCCTATTTTCTCAACGCCACACCCAGTGGTATCGACGCCGTACCGAGCGACGCGATTGCAGCGCTGATTGAACGCGCCACCAGGACCGGAAAGGTGGTTTACTTTTTTGCCAATGACCGTGGCGCTGCACTCACACTGCGCGGCGTACACCTCTGGCAGGACCAACACCCGCAAAGCACCCGGATCGGCGGCGCGATTTTTCTCAGTCCGTTTCTTCACACCCAGACACCCGAGGCCGGGCAGACGCCGCAGTACATCGACGTCGCGGGCGCAACCAACATCCCGCTGTTCGTGATGCAACCAAAACTGGCCGTCGGCTACTGGCAACTGCACGCGCTGCGGGAAATACTTTCGCGCGGAGGGAGCGCGCTAACGGTTCGTATATTGCCCGACGTACGAGATCGATTCTTTTTTCGCCCGGACGCATTTCCCGTTGAACAAAAATTGGCGCAGGACCTGCCCGGATTGATTCATACGGCGATGACGTTGCTCAAACCCGCGCAAGCCGCACGTTCCGCAACGCCCCTGCCGATGCAAACAGAAACCCGCGTCGAAACCAGCCGGCGTGGACTCGTAGAATATCGCGCCGATCCGCAACCACCATTGCTCGAACTTGCAGATCGGGATGGCACGCGCCATTCGCTGCAGCACTTCAAGGGCCAGGTCGTCGTCGTGAATTTCTGGGCAAGCTGGTGCCCACCCTGCGTACGTGAAATGCCGTCGATGCAGGCGCTGCGCGAGAAAATGTCCGGAAAGCCGTTCACATTACTTGGCATCAACATGGCGGAAACCACCGCGGTGGTCGACACGTTCATGCGCGACCACAAGCTAGATTTTCCGGTGTGGATGGATCGCGACGGTACGGCACTGACACGCTGGAAAGTCATGGCGTTTCCAACCAGCTTTGTCATCGACAAGACCGGCCACATCCGCTACGGCGTGTTTGGTGGAATTGATTGGACGGAAGCCGACACGCTGAAAATTATTGGTGCGTTAATCGAGGAGCCTTGAGTCTGGCTGAGTTCGCAAGGGCCGCGTGCTACTTCCATTCAAATAGAATGATTCGGTCGTTGTAGGTATCCGCAACCCAAACCTGTTTTCCGCGCGCAAGCACGCCTTCGGGGCGATCGAGCTTCTTTCCTGCTGCTTCACTCACTTCGGCAATCTGATGCCCCTGCGAATCCAGAACCCGGACCGCACTGTTGTCCTGGTCCGCGACATACAGGCGAAGCTCTTCGTCGACGCAAAGATACTTGGGCCGACTGAATGGCCGGCCATCGCCGACAATCTGCTTCTCAACACTCAGGTCGCGCCGCAACACCTGGATTCGGTTATTACCCGGGTCACCCACGTAGACTTTGCCATCCGATCCGACCTCGATGTCGTGCGGCTGTATGAACTCGCCCGGCTTGTGCCCGTACTGACCAACAATCTTTAGCAAGCGCCCATGCTCGAGCAGCATGACGGTATGGTCGGCGGTGTTGGTCACATAGACGCGGCCGTTGGAATCGGCACCTACGCCTTCCGGACCTGAGACACTGTCGTGCAGTTCGCCAATACGGTTTGGCGTGGCGGACTGGATGTCATAGATGGCAATACGGTCGTTCCCGGTATCAGCGACCAGCAGCTTGCCGTGCTGATCGATTGAGACATCGTGCGGGTAGGAAAGCTCGCCTTCGCCGAATTCTCCGAGCACTGCCAGTGTGGCCGGATCCACGATCTTCACCGTGCCGTTCATCATGTCGGCGATGAAAAGCCGCTTGCCTTCCGAGTCGATGACGATGTCATGGGGTTCTTTGAAAATGTCAGCGGACGCTCGGACAAACTTCAATTCCGCGGCCTGGGCACTCAACGCCAAGGCAACGCCGGCAATTACAAACAGACTTCGCACGATCCCCCTCCAGCCAAAATTCCAACCCGACGCCATTGATTATAGCCACTGATTCAAATACTTCTTTCGTTGCCACACGCAACGTGCTTTCAGTTCCGCCACGGACTCAATCGGGTTTGAAAGTCGAAACCACCACCTCGCCCTTGCCCCTTGACGCGCGCCGCAACCTACATACATACTGGTCGGTATGTTGATTCGAGACCCTGACGCTACCCGTCGTTCGCTGCTTGAAGCAGCCTTTGAGGAAATTCGCCTGCGCGGATACCGCGGCGCCAGCCTGAGCCGCATCCTTGCCAAGACCGATGTCACCAAGGGTGCGCTGTACCATCATTTTCCCGACAAGAAGGCGCTTGGATACGCGGTCGTCGATGAAATCCTGCGCGACATGATCCATGAAAAGTGGATTACCCCGCTGGCCGAAGGCAACCCGATCGATCGAATGCTTGAAACGCTGCATCTGGAAGGCTGCCGTGTTGCCAGCGAGAAAACGCTGACCGGCTGCCCGCTGAATAATCTCGCGCAAGAGATGTCTGCGTTGGATACGGGTTTTCGCAAACGCATCGCTGTGGTGTTTGCATTGTGGAGAAAAGGTATCAGCACGGCGCTGCAGCGTGGTCAGGCCGAGGGCTCGGTGCGCCGCAATGTGGACACCGATGCGGCGGCCACCTTTGTCGTGGCCGCAGTCGAAGGCTGCATCGGAATGGCAAAAAGCGGTAATGACCTGGAGTTGCTGTACACCTGTGGTGCTGGACTGACGCAGTATCTCGAATCCCTGCGCGAATCCGACTTGGCCACGCCATCACACGCCAACAAACAACAAAAACGGAGGTAATTCCTATGGTGGAGTTTTATCGCGGCGTTGTACGGCTGCGCTGGTGGATTGTGTTTCTGACAATCCCGCTGGTGCTCCTCGCCGGCAGTGGGGGCCGATTCCTGGAGTTTTCGGCAAACTATCGTACGTTTTTCAGCTCGCAGAACCCGCAGCTTCAGGCGTTCGACGAACTGCAGAACATGTACAGCAAGAATGACAACGTGCAGTTTGTCGTCGCGCCGAAGGACGGCAAGGTGTTCACGCGCGACACAATGGCCGCAGTCCAATGGCTGACGAAAGAAGCGTGGCAGACACCCTACTCGCGCCGCGTCGACTCCGTCACCAACTTCCAGCGCACCAGCGCCAACGGTGACGATCTTGTAGTGCGCGATCTAATCGAAGATCCCGAGGCAATGTCGGACGCGGATCTTGAAAAGGCCAAAGAAATCGCGCTGGCCGAACCGCTGTTGGTCAATCGTCTGGTTTCATCGCGCGCTCATGTCACCGGCGTCAACGTAACCGTTGTGCTGCCTGAGAAACATCTGGACGAAGTACCCGAAGTCATGACGTTCGCGCGCAATCTCGCCGCACAGGCGCGCGAGAAATATCCGCAGCTCGACATCACACTCGCCGGCATGGTGCCGATGAACAACGCCTTTGCCGAGTATTCGAAGAATGACATGCAGACGCTGGTGCCGCTGATGTACGGCGTGATCATCCTGATCTGCCTTTTCTCGCTGCGCTCCGTGTCCGGGACGATTGGCACACTATTGGTTATCTTCTTTTCGGTAATGACGGCGATGGGCCTGATGGGTTGGCTCGGCATGAAGATAACCGGCCCGAGCTCTGCCGCACCGACTGTTATCCTCACGTTGGCCATTGCGGACAGTATTCACGTGTTGTCGACGATGTTCAATTTAATGCGCCAGGGCATGAGCAAGCACGACGCCATCGTTGAAAGCATGCGCATCAACAATACCGCTGTGTTTCTTACCAGCCTGACCACGGTGATCGGATTCCTCAGCATGAATTTCAGCGAGGTGCCGCCATTTCGCGATCTGGGGAATGTGGTGGCCATCGGTGTAATCGCCGCGTGGGTTTATTCCGTCGTGTTTCTCCCTGCGTTCATGGCGGTCATTAAAGTTCGCACCAAGCCGGCCAAAACGCATACCGGCCAGGTCATGGAGCACCTCGGCAATTTTGTCGTTGCGAAGCGCCGCCCGCTGTTCTGGGGAATGACTGTCATCACGCTGGTGCTTGTTGCCGCCATTCCGCGCAACGAACTGAACGATGATTTCGTGAAGTACTTCGACACGACGACCGACTTCCGTCGCTCCACGGATTTCATGGTCGACAATCTGACCGGCGTGAATCAGATCAACTACTCCTTGGGCGCGGGCGAAAGCGGCGGCGTCAGCAATCCTGAATACCTGCGCAAGCTCGAAGAGTTCGACAACTGGTATCGCCAGCAGCCCGGCGTGATTCATGTCAATTCGATTGCCGACATCATGAAACGCCTGAACAAGAATATGCATGGCGACGATCCGGCGTATTACCGGATACCGGACGAACGGGATCTGGCAGCGCAGTACCTGCTGCTGTACGAAATGTCGCTGCCCTTCGGCCTTGACTTGAACGACCAGATCAACGTGGACAAATCGGCATCGCGCATGACGGTCACGCTTGGGCATGCCACGACGAAGGAAATCCTCGCACTCGAGGAACACGCTCGCGACTGGTTGCAGGCGAACGCGCCGCCGAGCATGTTCAACCATGGCACCGGCCCCACCGTGATGTTCGCGTATATCGGTGCGCGCAACATCAAAAGCATGATTGGCGGCAACATCACTGCGCTCGTGTTGGTCTCCGCCATCATTATGATCGCGATTCGCAGCTTCAAGATTGGTTTGATCAGTTTGATCCCGAATCTGATTCCGATCGCGATGGGCTTTGGCCTGTGGGGCATCTTTGTCGGCCAGGTCGGCCTGTCATTGTCGGTCGTGACTGCACTGACATTCGGCATCGTTGTTGACGACACGATTCACTTTTTGACCAAGTATCTGCACGCGCGTCGAGACAAGGGTTACTCACCCGAAGATGCCGTGCGCTATGCGTTCAAGATGGTCGGTACGGCGTTGGCAGTGACCTCTGCTATTCTGGTCGCCGGCTTCTCAGTCCTGATCCTGTCGGCATTCGAATTGAACGATGGCATGGGACGCCTGTCCGCATTGACCATCTTCATGGCACTGATTGCCGATTTCTTCTTGCTTGCCCCGCTCTTGATGAAAATGGAGGAAAAGAAAAATGCGCAAGACGCACCTGCTGCTGCTAGCCGCCCTGTCCCTGCCGTCGATTAGCGTTCTGGCGGAAACGCCGGAAGAGAAAGGCCTTGCCAT
>DKAR01000077.1 GCA_002450895.1 Proteobacteria bacterium UBA6921 | reverse complement strand
CTCGAGCGCTGGATGAGCGAGCAGTTCGGGGTGCGCGGCTGGATGCGCAGCATTCGTCGCAATGCCATTCAATGGGCGGAAATCATTCCCGAACTTCCCGCGCTGGCGCATCGACTGCTCAAGGAAGAAGATCCCGAGGACAAGATCCAGCGCGCACATGCGGACATGCAACGGCTGCGCAGCGAAATTGCGCGCGCCAACCGTCGCACGTTCCGGGCCATTACCGGCTCGGCGTTTATTCTCAGTGCGGTTCTGATATTCACCGCATATTCGTCCGACGTGATGTTTTTCGGCCCGGTTCCGGTGGCCGCCTGGATGTTGGCCACGCTCGGTACACTGATCCTGATTCTGGCCTGGCCCGGTCGGGACTAGGGACCGCCGATGCGTCTCGTCACCTGTGAATACGGCGGCGCTGCAGTTCCCGCCGTAATTCAAGGANNACGAGGGGCGCGATATGCTCTCGTTCATCCGTGCCGGTCGCGCGAGCCTCCGGCCGAGCAGTGCCGATTCACCCATCCCGCTGGACCCGAAAAAGCTGCTTGCACCCATCCCGGTGCCGCGTAAGAACATCATGTGCCTCGGGTGGAATTATTTCGAGCACGTTCAGGAGTCGGCCGCGGTGCGCGGCGCGGATGCCAAACGTCCGGAACATCCCATCGTATTTACAAAGAATGTCACGAGCGTCACCGGTCCGTATGCGGACATCCCCTCGCACCGCGGCGTGACCGATCAGCTGGATTGGGAAGTCGAGCTCGGCGTCGTCNNGTTCTTTCTCGGCAAGAGTCTCGACGGCGCGTGCCCGATGGGTCCGTTCATTGTGACCGCGGACGAAATCCCGAACCCGCAGCAACTAAATCTGCGCAGCTGGGTCAATGGAGAAGTGAAGCAGGAGTCCAGCACGCGCGAAATGGTATTCAGCGTCGCACGGATCATTGCGGTGTTGTCGCGCGGCATGACGCTTGAGCCCGGTGACATCATCGCGACCGGAACGCCGAGCGGTGTCGGGTTTGCACGCACGCCACCCGAGTTTCTCAAAGCGGGTGATATTGTCGAATGTGAGATCGAAGGGATCGGAAGGATACGCAACCGTGTCATGGATTGATGTTTTCGCACGCCGGGCAGTCCCGGTGCTCTCAATACTTCTGACAGCCGCGATGCAGGGCGCAGCGATGGCGGGTGAGCCACCATCGCCGAAAGCAAGTTCACCCATGCCGAGCAGCAACGGCGATATGCGAGAGGAATTTGTCGAAGATCCGATCTTCGGCGGCCGCGTGTATCTGCAGCAGCAGGGGCTGAAAAACGCGCAAACCGTCGTATTTGTGCACGGCATCGGCGACAACGCCGCGCGTGACTGGAACAGCATCATTCCGTCCATCAGCAAGACCTTCCATACCATCGCATTTGATCTGCCGGGTTTCGGGCGCTCCGACAAAGGCAACGAAGTCTATTCCCCGAAGAACTACGCCAAGTTCGTGAACTGGATCGTCATGACGTACGCCAAAGGTCCGGTGTACCTCGTTGGCCACTCGATGGGTGGAGCCATCTCCCTATATATGGCGGCGGAACACCCCGACCGCGTTCGGCGGCTCGTCCTGGTGGACGCCGCGGGAATCTTGCAGCGTACGGCGTTGCTGAAATTTCTCGTGTCGTTTCCGGAGTACAAGGACAGCGAGAATCCGGCGGTTCGCCAGCGCGCTACCAATCTGAGTGCCTGGCTGGCGCGGGCGATCGAGCGTAGCGAGAGCTTGGCGCGACGCTTCGGTGGAGTCATCGACGAAACGGCCATTCGGCGCCTGTTCATCGAAGATAATCCAACAACGATTTCCGGGGCCGAGTTGATGGAAACGGATTTCAGTCCACTCGTGCCCAAGGTGACCGCGCCAACGACGCTGATCTGGGGCGAACGGGATCAGATTGCGCCATTGCGCACCGGCCAGGTTCTTTCGGCGCTGCTGCCGAGCGCGGCCCTGGTGACGATTCCGGAAGCCGGTCACGTACCAATGAAAGATGCGCCCGGCCGAACTTTGGAGCTGATCGCGGCGGCCCTCAACGGTCCGGAGGTGATGGGGCACAGTGACTTTCCAAAAGTTGACTTGCGTACTGGAACCGAGTCGCTGCGGTGCGAAGATCAGAGTGGCAAGACGTTTTCCGGAACGTATAGAAAGATCGAGATTCTGCGCTGCAAAAATATCGAACTGAAGAATGTCGTTGCGCAGGAAATTACGATCACTGATTCGGTAGTTTCCATGTTCAACACCCGCGTGGTCGCAGGCGAGACGGCAATCACACTCGAATCGTCCGAGCTGGAGGCCACGAACATCGAGGTTAGCGGGAAAATCGGTTTCGAAACATCTCTCAGCCGCCTCGATCTTGCGGGCGCCAAAATAAATACAACCACGAGTGCGATCAAGAACAAGCTCACATCGTCTCTTGTGTGCTCACTCTGCACTGTGACCAGTGGGAAGAAGTCCGTTACCTGGCATGACGTTTATGAGTTGAAGCTGGACTCGAGTTACTAAAAAAATCACCCCGCCCTGGGGTGAAATAATTGCTTCAACGCCCTGCGCTATTTGTCCCAAATGCCAAATCGTTCGCGAGACGAGATTGGCGCCAGTCAGAAATCAACGATGTGACTCCACATCTTCGTTCCGAATCATGACGCAGTCGGCGGAGTGAGCTTGTGCGCGACACATAGAGTGCCGAAACATTCCGGTCAAACGCATTCCCGGAACGTATGGATAGGGTCGTTAGGCGTCGGGTCAGCTGGGGGCAATAAAATGAACAGGAAATTCTGGTGGAGCGCGGCATGCCGCGTTGTGTTGATGTGTGTTCTCGCGTTGGTCGGTACAGCGTGTCAGGAAGGCGGTTCGGGCACCAGCCCAACCACGGCGCCTACGACTTCCGCACCGACGGATTCCGCGCCGCCTTCAGATTCGTCCGCAGATCCGGGTGATACGACCAGTCCTGGAACAAGTACGCCTGGCACGGACGATCATCACGGCGATCAGCCGGCAGCGACCGGCATGGCCAATATCGAGCTGCAGGGGCAGGCTTCCGAAATCAGTACGCGCCTCGGCGAAAAGAAAACCTTCACGCTGATGGTCAAGGCGCTGGGCGATTTCATCGGCCCCGTGCAGTTATCCGTTGACAAGACCGACCTCGACAACCTCTACAAGGCCGGCGCAGACATCAAGTTCATGATCACGCCCTCGCAGCTCACGCTGGCCGCGAACGAAACACAAACCATCGAAGTGGAAGTCAATGTGACGTCGCGCTCACCAAGCTTTAAGTCCGTGTCGGCCGGCGGCGGCGGGCATTTCAGCGTGGTGGGACAGGCAGATTTTGGTGGTCAGGCGATTTCCGCATCCATGGACGTACCGTTGGGTGTCGACCCAACTTATGAAGTCCATATCTTGAAAAATGGCGTGCCGCACACGTACGACCAGCCGACGCGGGGCGAATTGAGCCAGACTGAAATTCGCAATCACGTAGGCGGGCTCACATTGCGCTTCGTCAATTACGACACTGCGGAGACGCACGTTATGCACGGCTCTGGCCTGATCCCGCACCAGTCAACAGGCTCGCCGATGGCAAAGGCGCCGGTGGCGGGTGAGCCGGGCGGAAGCTATGTCGTGAAAGTGACATCGACGACCAAGGCTACGGGCATCTACTACTGCCACAACCACGAGTCCAGCGCGCTGCAACGCGTGATTCTGTTCAACGCCGATTTGTAGGGGTGATCGGCGGACCTACGGACGGGTCCGCCGATAATATTCGCTCGCCAGCACCGCGCATGCGGATGCCACATTGAGACTCTCCACCGCACCCGCTCCCGGAATCCGAACGGTCGCGTCGACGGTCTTGCGCATTCGTGCGGACATCCCGTGCTCCTCGGCGCCGAGTACGAGAATGCAGCGCGGCGGAAATTCAAATCGATAGATGTCGTGTCCGCGCTGCACGTCGGTACCGACGAGGGCGAAACCATCGTCATGCAATTGATCCAATTCCGAAACGCCGCGGTGCAAGCGCACGATGTGCACAAATTCGGCGGCGCCTTCCGCAACGCGGCACGCCGATGGAGAAACGCGCGGCAGCTCGCCGGCAGCACCAAGGACGTACGTGATGCCGAAGTGCGCTGCCGCTCGCAAGATCGCGCCCAGGTTGTGGGGGTTTTCAATACCATCCAGATAAAGCAGCATTTGCGGACCGGAGTCTGCGCGCAACGCGCGCCGCAAAACTGCGAACGATTTTTCCTCCGGCTCGCGCGCGAGAATGCAGATTCCACCGTGGTGCGTCGTCTCGGTCAGCCTCTCGAGGTCATCGTTTTCGACGATGTGATAGGCGCGCCGCTGCCCAGCCGCCCATTTGAGCATTTCGCCGACTTGGGCGACGCGATTTTGTGCAACGTAAATCCGTATGACGTCGTCGGGACGATGTCGCCACAATGCCAGGCAGGCATTGGCGCCGTGATACTTGATTTCCTTGCGCGGTGACTCGCTGCGCGGCGCACGCGCCGGTGCGTCCGTGCCGCGAACTCTTTTGCCGTCGTGTGATTTGCGTAACGAAAGTTTTCGTGGCGGTGTCTTCGGCATAAGGTGATCTTCAGCGTCAGGCGGCACTCTACGCTACAATTAGGTGGCTTAACAGACGATCAGACCTTTCCCGAACCATGGATTTGCCACGCTCGAAACTTTCGTCGGTTCCCATCCTGATGGTTCCGGCTGCACGCGATCCCGTCGAAATCTCGACGCCGCGCTTTACCGCGCTGCCGCCCCTTTCCGTTTACGTGCATATCCCATGGTGCATCCGGAAGTGTCCTTACTGCGATTTCAACTCCCATGAGCCGAAGGCGGGTTTGCCGCAGTACGAATACATCGACGCGCTGGTGCAGGACCTCGAATTCGATATTCCCCGCGTATGGGGCCGAAAAATCAGCAGCATATTTATTGGTGGCGGTACGCCCAGCCTGTTTTCCCCGGAAGCCATCGATGGCCTGTTGTCCGCCATTCGTGCGCGCCTGCCGTTGCTGCCGAACGCCGAAGTGACGCTCGAGGCCAATCCTGGGACGGTTGAGCAGGGTCGTTTTGCCGAGTACCGCGCCGCCGGAATCAACCGGCTTTCGATTGGCGTGCAGAGTTTTCAGGATGATTTGCTGGGCCGTATCGGGCGAATTCACGGTGGCCATGAAGCCATTCGCGCCGCGGAACAGGCCCATGCCGCGGGCTTCGACAATTTCAATCTCGATCTGATGTTTGGTTTGCCGGGCCAATCCCTGGTTACCGCCACGGCGGACATTGCCACGGCGTTGGACCTGGAGCCGGCCCATCTTTCCTACTACCAGCTTACGCTGGAGCCCAACACGTATTTCGCCAAGCATCCCCCGCAATTGCCGGTCGATGACACGATCTGGATCATTCAGCAGCACGCCCAGCAACTGCTGGCAAAACGCGGCTATTCGCAATACGAAGTTTCGGCTTACGCGCGCGCAGAACGACAATGCCGCCACAATCTGAACTACTGGTCGTTCGGGGATTACCTAGGCATCGGCGCCGGTGCGCACGGAAAAATAACCGATGCAAAAGAGCAGAACGTGCGCCGCCCCTGGAAGATCAAGCATCCTTCCAAATATCTCGATGCAGTCGTTCGACAGGACCACATCGGCGGCGACGCAACCATTGAAGCCGCGGACCTTCCGCTGGAATTCATGATGAATGCGCTGCGCCTGAATGCGGGATTCGAGCGCCGCCTGTTCTCCGAACGCACTGGTCTTCCGATCGAGATAATTTCTGACAAGCTCGACGACGCCGTTCGGCGGGATCTCTTGTCTGTGAGCGAGAATCGGATCCAGCCCACGTTGCACGGCCACCGCTTCCTTAACGACTTGTTGCAGTTGTTCATGTCGTTATAATCCGTTACTTCCCATTGGTGACCAGGAGGGTGCGATGCTGCCGACGCGTAGCGCAGGGGTGGTACTAGGAATTTTATTTTCCGGCGTGGCCAGCGCGGCCGCGTTAGGCTCCGGTGGAATCGACAAGAATGCGCCTGCCGCCGCACCGGCCCCAGCCAAGGCAGCGGAGTCGGCCAGTGCGCCCGCACCAGTGACTATCCCGGTGGTCGTTGCTCCTCCGCCCATCGTTCCGGAAGGCACCTACTCGTTGACGTACGATACCGAACGTGATGCAGGAATCGCCGGACATATCGTTATTGGCGAGCGCAGTGTCTGGTTGTGGTCGCTTTCGGGATCGTGGAGTGAGGATACCGATCGTTACGGTGGATCCGCAGCGCAGCGCACCAAGACGGATGAAACCAATACGCGCTTCTCCATCGGCACGGGCTACCGCCACTTATTGGGCACCGGGCCCACGCGGACCTTCATCGATTCCGTATTCGAGATCGGTTACAGCGATACCACTGTCGAGTCCATGTCTGAGGTCGGAACGCCAACGAATACGAAGTCGTCACAGCGCGATTCGCACGCCGCAGTGTCAATCAAGCTGGGTTTCGAGTATTTTTTCAATCCGTCGGTCAGTCTTGAAGGCGCCGCCGGGCTGAAGTTGACCTACATCAATCATGGTGGGCGCTATGCGGACTACCAACAGAACTACATTGCAGACCGATCCGGCAGCGAAAAGAATCTGGATCTGTTTGATGCAGGTTTGCGCGTGAACTACTACTGGTAATAAACGACGAGGCCCTTCAATGATTATTGTTCCCTCAGAACTCAAGAAAAGCGGGATTCACGGATTCGGCATTTTCGCGACGGAGCGCATAACGAAAGGTTCGAAGGTGTGGGAATTCAATCCGATATTTGACGTCCGGTTGACCGAGCAAGAGTTCGAGCAGCTTCCACCGTCAGTGAAGCAGGAAATCGAGCACCACCTCTACCAGCCGGAAAACGGTGGCGTGTTGTACTACGAATCCACAATCGGTAAATACATGAATCACTCTCGTGAGCCGAACGTGGATTTTACCGAGGTTGGCATCGGATGGGCGACACGCGACATCGCGCCCGGCGAGGAACTGACCTGCGACTATCGCCATTTCATGGCCGATGTCTCGCATATTCCCTACCTCTAGGTCTTTTTCCGAGGCGGGATCCGTGCACGCGGAGTCCCGCCGGCATTACGTTTCCTGCTCCGTTTGCTAATCTCACATAAACGGGTTGTTCACATGGCAGGGGGCAACTCAGTCGTCTAAAAATAAATCGAGTGTTTTGTCGTGCGCGATTTTTTTGAACATCTCGCCACTCGCTTTCAGCTGAGCTACGGGTTTTACGACGCGCTGAAAAACGGTTACTCGCGCCGCGAATTCCGCGCGGACGTCATGGCGGGAATCACCGTTGGGATTGTCTCCGTACCGTTGGCCATGGCGCTGGCGATCGCCAGTGGCGTCCCGCCCCAGTATGGTTTGTATACCTCGATTGTCGCCGGTGTTCTGATTGCTCTGTTTGGCGGGGCGCGATTGAGCGTCTCCGGTCCAACCGCTGCCTTTGTTGTCATTCTCCATCCGATCGCGACCAAGTACGGGGTTGGCGGACTGCTGCTCGCGACGACCATGGCGGGGATTATTCTTTTGGGCATGGGCGTTGCGCGGATGGGGCGGCTCATAGAATTCATTCCCTATCCCGTGACCACCGGATTCACCGCCGGCATCGCGGTCGTCATCGCCACGTTGCAGCTCAAGGATTTCTTCGGACTACATCTTCCGCACACCGGCGAGCACTTTCTCGATAAAGCCGAGGCCATCCTGCGCAATTGGGACACATTCAGCTGGTCGGATATGGGCATCGGCATTCTCACGCTGTATATCCTGATCGCGTGGGGACGACGCAGGAGTGTCATTCCGCCGCACCTTGTCGCGCTGTCGGTAGCGACGATTGTCGCGTTGTTCCTGGATGACTACATCAAGGGTTTCGACATTTCCACCATCCAGTCCCGATTTACCTGGGTTTTCGACGAAGAGAGCGGGCGTGGCATTCCTTCTTTCCCGCCCATGCCGGTTTTGCCGTGGAATTTTTTGAGTCCGGACGGAAGTCCGATGACGTTGAGCTTTCGTGTCATCCGGGAGTTGTTTCCGTCAGCGGTCGCCATCGCACTGCTGGGTGCGATCGAGTCGTTGTTGTGCGCTGTCGTCGCCGACGGGATCGCGGGGACAAAACATGATCCGAACTCGGAATTAATCGGCCAGGGCATTGGCAACCTCATCGTTCCCTTCTTTGGTGGAATTGCCGCCACCGGTGCCATTGCACGTACGGCGACCAACATTCGGGCCGGCGCGCGTTCACCGCTTTCATCGATCGTCCATGCTGCGGTCGTATTGCTCTCAGTCGTCAGCATTTCGTCGGTGCTGAATCAGATCCCGATGGCTGCCCTCGCGGCACTGATGTTTGTGACCGCCTGGAACATGAGCGAAGTGAAGCATTTCATGCACATGATCCGCGTCGCCCCACGTTCCGACGTTGTCGTGCTGTTGTCCTGCTTTACGTTGACGGTGTTATTTGACATGACGGTGGCGGTCACTGTTGGTGTTCTTTTGGCCGCAATGTTGTTCATGCGTCGCATGGCGGAAATTTCCCACACACGACTCGTAACCGAAAGTCATCCGGTGCTAAAAGAGCCACTTCCGAAAAACGTGCGCATGTATGAAATTGCGGGCCCGTTGTTCTTTGGTGCGGCCGAGAAAGCAGTGAGTACGCTGTTGCACCTGGACAAGAATGTCGACGCTGTCGTGCTGCACCTGGGCAACGTGCCAACGATGGATATGACCGGATTTACTGCGCTCGATACCGCGATCAAGCAGCTCAATAATCGCAATATTTTCGTTGCGCTCGCGGCGGTGCAGTCGCAACCGGCCGAGCTGATGCACCGTGCCGGGATGACAGATATACCCGGGAAACTGTTGATCACCGCGGCAGCGGAAGAAGCGATCGCTTTGGCACGACTCAAGGCACAGTCAGAAAAGTCGTCGCACGGATGACCGTACGATCAGCGATCGTGAGACCCTGAATTCTTCTTTGTCCGAGAGCCGCGTGCTGCGCGTACTTCAGCGAGTTTGCGGTCCAGCTCTTCGGCGATATGGCGCCCTTCCTGGCGGACGAAATCAAGAAAAGTCTGCGCGACGACAGAAGGTTTATGCCCTTTCGAATGCGCGAGATACCAGTGGCGCTGGATCGGGAATCCCTGAACGTCGAGTACGGCAATCGGCCCGTTGGTTCCTTCGAGAGCCAGCGAGTGAAGTGACAGCACCGTGATGCCGAGTCCGGCGACAATGGCCTGTTTGATCGATTCGTTGCTCGATAGCTCCATACGGACTTCAGGAGACGGCACACCGTATTCGTCCAGTTTGCGATACACCGCATCGCGTGTTCCGGAGCCGGATTCGCGAAGAATGAAGGGCTCATCGACCAGGCGCTTGAGCGGAATGTCCGGCACGCCCGCGAGAGGATGATCGCGGCCTGCCATGACGACGAGAGGGTTTGGCACCAGGGGGCTCGCCTCGACCTCCAATCCCGGCGGAGGCTGGCCAAGAATGTAGAGATCGTCTTCATGGTTCGCGATGCGCTCCAGCAGGCGTTCCTTGTTGGTGACCTTGAGCGAGAAATCGATCCCGGGGTGCAGGCGGCCAAAATGTCCGAGCAGGTGCGGGGCAAGATACTTGGCCGAGGTAATGACGGCGAGTCGCAAACGACCACGCTTCACCCCCTTAAGGTCGGCGATCTTCATTTCGAGATCGGCCATGGCTCGGAATACCTCGTGACACGCCGCATAAACTTCGCGTCCGGTGTCAGTCATGTAAATCTTGATTCCGGTTTGCTCGACGAGCGGCATTCCAATGGTGTCGGCAAGCTTCTTTAGCTGCATCGAGACTGTGGGTTGGGCGAGGTGGAGTTCTTCGGCCGCGCGCGTAAAGCTGCCAAGCCGTGCCACCGCTTCGAAAACCTGCAATTGACGCAGTGTCGTATGGCGGGCGAGTGCGCCGGCGAGGCTGGCGCGCGTTCCGATGTCATTCCGTTTCGTCATAGTTGGCCGAGGTACCAGTCAATCGCCTGAGCATAGTTGAGTAAATTTCTCTGAAATGTAGGTGCGTCGGAGCTATTTAGGAAATCAGAAAAAGATATTGAACCCATAGACGATCATCTATAGTTCAAATTTCCCGCAGTTTTTGGCTGTTCCTGCGGATTTCCTGGAGATGTTTCGCGAAGAGATTGTGGTTATTTCCGGTCTGCCGGGTCGTTCCTTTTGGCTTGATGGGGTGGGGGTCGCGACCGCGGATCAAGTGTCGCGGCTGCGGAATTTGACCAGACGGCTCACCTTGATATCCGAGATGAACACGACGCCGGTGTGTTTTTCGAAAAACGGCGCAAATCCCAGCAGAATCGGATCCACCAGTTCTTCGGGCACGGCCACGATGATCATGATCAGCACGGCTTCTTCGTTGAACATCAGGTGTCCTTCATGGAAGCCGTGTCGTCCCTTGCCGGACAGATTGTTCACGATGGTATAGCCGCTCACGCCGGCGCGGTCGAGCAGGTCGCTCGCGAATTCCTGATGGGCTCCTTCCAGAATGATTTCGAGTTTCTTGAGTGGACTGAGATTGAGGTTCTTCATATCGCGAGCTCCTGGGGCATGCTTTGGCTGCTGGTGGCCGCGAGTGCACGCGCGTTCCAGCGACCGTCTTCAAATATGTGGAGGATGTTTGTGTCGGGGTCCGCAATGGCCATGCGCACCCAGTCGTTGTGGACGAGATTGCGCACGCTGACGATGCTGTCGATGGCGTGCCGCGCATGATCGAACGGGGCCTCGATGACAGCGAGCAGGCGCAGCGGTTCGTGATACGGGGCGCCGTCCTTGAGCACCGTCTGTGCGGGCAAGCCGGTGCGCAAGTCAGAAAGGTTTCCGGTCATGACGCCGAAGCGGCCGGCGATGTTGTGGTAAACCTTGCTGCCGCTGCCGTAGTGCACGTTGTCCACCGTCGAGAAGTAGTGCTCCATGTTGATCCACTGCGCGACCACGAGCGGGCCGCTCAGTATGTTTTCAAGCATGCGACCCTTGGGGTCGCAGTGATAATCGTAGGAATGCAGAAACACCCGGCCTTCAAGGTTCAGCGCGTGAGTGACGTGGCGGCGCCCGATCACGAACGCGGCGTTGCGGGAAAGTCCCCACTCGGGTCGCACTTGTGACCAGTCGAGTGCATTGCGTCGCGCGGCACGGTAGGCGTGCGTCGGGTCAGTGCCGAGTTCGCCGCTGTCCAGCGCCGGCATGCGCTCGGCTGCGCACAGGTGCGCCGCAGCCAATAGGTCATTGCTGAGTCGATCGGTATAGACGAGGTGGCTTGCGGGCAGCAGCTCAAGATCGTAGAGCCGCAGTTCGTCCGTCGTGGTGTTGTGAAACGCCGGAACAAACCAGGCGTCATCGGGGATATCAATTCCCTGCGCGCGCAGACGCTCGCGCACCATCGGTTTGTTCGCGATCTGCGCAAGAACGCGGGCGTTGTCGATGCCATGGTTGCCGCCGCAGGCACCGCAGTCCAACGCGGATTCGTAGGGATTGTTTTCGGTTGTGCTTCCGTGGCCTGCCAGCAGCACAAAGCGCGAGAAACCCGATGTGAGGCCGATCGAGCGCAGCGCCTGCGAGACGAAGTTCACCTGTTCATCCAGCGTAAATCCGATCCGCCCAAGCCTTTCAAGCTGGATCTGTGCGTAGTGCCAGTTGATGCGGTAGGTCGAACGCAGCTTCTCGATGAAGGATTTCTCTGCCTCGCTGCTCAGTCCAAAACGCTCGGCGAAACCTGCCGCGGTGGCCTGATGTTCAACGGCGGTTTCGCGCAATTCACGGATCATGTCATCCGTGATCGCCTCGCGCGCGATGCCGAGCTCGCGGCCAAGTGCCTTCACGATCAGCGCCCGTTGCAGTGCTCGAATGATGGAGTCCGCCTGATCGCGCGTGAGCTTGTCCAGCAACAGACGGCTGTCCGGTTTTTCCGGATGCAGCCGGCTACGCCAGCGGTTGTACGTCAACGGCGCGAGTGTCTTGCCGAACATGTCGAATCCGAACAGCAGGCCGATTGCTTCGACGGTGATGTACGGAGACAGTACGGATGCCTTCAGGTCATGCAGTACGTGCTCGAGCACCGACACGAACGCCGGGTCATCCGCGTTGCGTGCGAGCGCCAGTTCGAGCACCAGGTTCTTGGGTGTGACGACGACCGGGCAGAGATGGGTTTCACTGCCTTTGTTGAGTCCGATCAGGCTGACGGGTATGCCGAAGAAGCCGGCGATGCCATAGGTCTGATAGTCGCCAATCTTCTCCAGATGTCGACGTATGCGTTCCGAACGCACGTCGATGCAAAACATGATTTGTGCGAACGGGCGTTTTGCGCGCGTGGGTGACACCGAAAGATCGAGCCCTCCCGCAAGCCGGTTCAGGTAGTGTTCCTCCTGCGCCTTCAGCCAAATCTGTCCTTCCGTGCGCTCGAAACGCGCGAGCGTCCGCAGCAGGTTGCCCAGTTCCTTCGGAGTCAAAGTCGAAAGCGAATCGTCGAGTCCGGCGCGAGTTGCCAGTTCTCGTAGTGCTTGTGCCTGGTGATTGGCTTCATCAGCGCGCTTTAGCGCGACGTATTTGGGAACGACGCGGTCGATGCGAGTTTGTCGCCGGCTTGCGATGGCGTCTTCGACGTCGTGCGCCAGCGCCGGCACAACGTGACCGCTGTAGAATTGCCAGCGCAAATAAGCCTCCGCAGGATGTTCGTCGATGAAGCGCGCAAGCGATTCGGCATTGTCGGGAATCTTCAGGCGCCGCGAATGTTCGCGCAGCAACGCCAGTCCCAGCACAAGGCGAATGGCGAGATAGTCGACCAGGTCGGCCGGATACGACTGTCGCCAGTGATAACGCTTCGCGCCGGAGCGCCAGCGGATGAAACCCGCCCAGCCGTGCAGCCGGGTAAGCGAACGACTGAAATAGTCGACCCACACGTCCTCCGGAACGCGCATTTCATTCATCACATAACTGACGATGCCTTCCGGCGTCTTGTCCTGCGCGAGAATCCGATTGATTTGCAGGCCGCGTATGTAGAGTCGCAAATTGCGTTGCGCGAGCGCGCTCCAGGCTTCGAACAAGCCGCGTTCGCGACCTGGCATCTGCCACACGGACTGGCCCTCGTCGAAGAAATCCAGACAACTCTTGACCACAAGCTCATCCAGCGTTGCACCAACGCTCGTGCCGAACAGTGCGTCAACGCCGACGTAGACCAGGCAGTCCTCGGGTACCGCGGATTTGACCAGCGCCCCCAGCGCAGCGGTATCAACGGGCCGGTCTTGAAGGGGAGCGCCGATATGGACCGTGTGAATGTCTTCTTCAGTCGCGAGTGTGGGTTGCGTTGAGACTTTTCCTGGAAGCTCGGTGAGCAACGTCATCATCAGACGGTGTAGATCAATCTTGGCGAGCGCCGGCTCGCCACCCAGGAATTGATCGACCTGCTTTGCGAGGTTGGCTACGTCAACAGTTCCGTCGGCGAGATAGCGCTGATACTGAGTTCGCGACAGAAAGCCGTTTGCGTGAAATAACTTCTCGCCCTGGTGAACGGCTTCAGCGAACGGCAGGTGCTCCAAACCGAACAGCGGGTTGTGATGGATGAAGGTGCGCATCGGCCAGAAGAACGGAATGGCCTCTCCGGCGACATGGACCATGGCGCGGACTTGCAGGTGGCGTCCAAGAGCGGGATTCACAGGTTACCTCCAGTGAATTGCAGACCGGCAACGACAAACACAGCGAGCACGGCGTAGTAAACCAACGCGCCGCCGCGTCCCAGGTCGGCCGCGCTGATCTCGCGGCCATCGCCGGTGACGAAGCCTTGCACGAGGCGAATTGCTGCCCAGCTCCAGACCAACCAGATGCCAAGCACGCCAAACACGCCCGGACTGTCGAGGCCGAGCATCAGGTTTAACAAGGCGAAGAAGCCGGGAAACGGCGGTGTGGCGACGGCGCACAGCATGACCGCGGTCAGTACCAAAGCCAGTCGCGGCTGGCGTTCGACAAGACCGGCGAACAAACCGGCATAAGCCGCACCCAGGCGCTTTGAGATCGGTTCGGTAAGAAGGATTAACAGCGCGGCCGGAAGACTGAACCACAGCGCGAACAGCCGCAGCGTCGTTTCGTCGACGCCCTGCATTACCAAGCCCCACGTTAGCGCCACTGCCGAACTGGCAAACAAGCCCGCCCAAATCGCGAGATCGCGCACTGTGAGCAAACGCACCGCATAGAACGCGGCGCTCAACAATGCCCAGGTCTCGATGAACGCAGGAATCTCCGGTTGCTGCGTCTGCAGGATCGTGACGCCAATTTGCGGCCACAGCAGCACCAGGGCGCCGCGCGCAAACGGCGCGCGGATACGCGAGAGGATGAGGTTTTGCACCATACTCAGCGGAAACAGGGGCAGGAACAACGCGGCAATGGTCAGGATCATGCCCACCTCAACCAGACATTCAATCGTTGCGAAATTCCGAAGACCGCCTGCGTCAGCCAGGTGTAAACGTCAGCCACGTAGAACTCGCGCGAGATCAGCGAGTACAACGCCAGCCGCAGTCCGGATGGATTCTTGCCGTCGGCGCCGCCATTGGCGCTGGAGTAATAGGTGGCGAGCCAACCCACGACAATCGCCAACGTCAGGATCGCGACGATGATTTCAAACGTCGCCAGCGGAATGCTTGCTGCTTCGAAAATGCTTTCGCTCAGCGCACGGTCCGGATACAGGAACAAGTCGAATGAATGCGCAACCACGGTGTAGCCGGCCACCACGATCACGAGTGACAGAACGATCATGGCCATCAGTCGCCAGGGACTTTCGGCGCGAACTCGGTACGTTGCAAAGATGAGCTGCGCGCCGGTAACCCAACCGAAGAACAGCAGGATCACTGCGCCTTGGCGGCTGACGAAATCGCCACCCACGAGCCAGTGCGACACGCCGAGGACGACCAGTGGCGCCACGACCGTAATGACGGCCGCCGCGACCCAGGGCATGCGCGAGGCAATCGGTTTGCGTTCGATCACGAAGGTGTAAACGTCGTCGGGTGGAACTCCGTCGTGTTTGCGTGCATTGCCAATCACGCCGCCGGCTCCAAGAAACAACGTTCCCTTGAACAGGCCATGGGCGATCAAGTGGTAAATCGCCAGCGAAAACGCGCCGACACCGCATTCGACGAACATGAATCCCATCTGACCCATGGTCGAATAACCCAGCGCCTTTTTAATGTCGTTCTGGATCAGCATCAGGACCGACCCGAGTATGGCGGTCATCAGTCCGACCGCGAACACCAGATGCAGCACTTCGCCGGCGTGCACGAGCAGCGGTGCGAAGCGATTGATGATGAAGCCGCCCGCATTGACGATGCCTGCGTGCATCAGGGCGGAAACCGGTGTGGGTCCTTCCATCGAATAGGGAAGCCACGTATGCAGCGGAAACTGCGCGGAACGTGCGAATGCAGCGAGCGCAATCAACAGGGCCACCGTCGATGTCAGCGGCAGACCGAACGTGGTCGCCACATCCGGAGCTGCGGAGATGCGCTCAAAAAGCAGCGGCAGCGATAACGTGTCGTAGGCCTGATACAACAACACGGCCGCGAGAATCAAAGGCAGGTCGCCGAGCCGGTAGGTGAATAGTGTCCAGAAAGCGTAGCGTTGAGCGGCTTGCCGGCGTGTGTCGTGACCAAGAAGGAAGTACAGCAGCACGCCGATCAAGTGCCAGGCTACGAGCAGCGTAATCAGGTCGCCGGCCGTCACCATCAGCAAGATGGAGGCAGTCATCAGGTCCAGCAGCAAAAAGAAGCGCGCGTATCCTGATTCTTCCGCCATGTAGCGTGCGGAGTACACGTGAACCACCATGCTGATACCGGCGACGGCCAGCGCCATGATGCAGGCCAGCGGATCCAGATACAAAGTTCCCCAGTTAATGCCGAACGACACAGGCACCGGCCGGGGATTGGACAGATACATCGCGAGCGCTGTGGCGGCGATCAAAAGCGTCAGTACGGAAAATCCGATGCTTGTGCGCGCTACGCGGCGGCGCGGCCCATCGGACAGCAACGTGACGATCACGGCAGAAAGCAGCGGTACTGTCGGAAGCAGAAAAGTCAGTATGTCCAACTCGTCAACACTCCTCGATTCAGTTTTGCGCCGTAGCGATGCGCAACGAAAAATTCTGCATCGCACCCGATACCGCTTTGCCAGGCATTGGTGAACGCCCGCACTACACGTGTCCGTGTTTATTGGGGCGAAGTCTCACCAACTGATTGGCAACGATAGGCGGCGCGAGCGGAAGCGAGAAATAGAAATTCGCGATTGCACCAATCTACGTGCATCTATGTGTTAGCAACGCGCTGTCGTGATCGCATGACTTGTATGTGGTAATGCGTCGTCATGTTTGATCGCGCGCGGCGCCAACGTGAGGTCGCGCTCGTGCAAGGAAATACAGTGTGCGCAGCGGAAAACAAACAAATACTCAAAACACGACCCGTGTGAATGCGCTATTGCCGACAACGATGCGAACAGGGCACGCGGGCTGCAAACCAACATGTGCACACGCTGCTGAATGCTGCGTTCTGCAACCCTCTATAGGTTTCATTTCAAATATCTATTTCTCCGCGCAACGACCGCCGTCTATTGTCTGAATCACACAGTGCCCAACGCCGCGATGGCAAGAGTGCCGGCAGGGCGATCCGAGTTTAACGGCTCCACGAGTTTCAGCCGGCGGATACCGAATCAGGATTCCGGCGGACAAGTAAAACGGTTCAATCAAATTCAATAGCAGGAGTGGAAAATGGCTGAGAAAACCTATCAAGCTGGCGTGAAGGACTATCGCAAGACCTACTGGACCCCGGATTACATCCCGCTCGACTCGGATCTGTTGGCCTGTTTCAAGGTTGTTGCGCAAGCTGGCGTGCCGCCCGAAGAAGCCGCGGCGGCTGTTGCGGCGGAATCGTCCACCGGTACCTGGACCACGGTGTGGACCGACCTGCT
>DKAR01000090.1 GCA_002450895.1 Proteobacteria bacterium UBA6921 | reverse complement strand
GAAGCTTCCCCCGAACATGGAAGGACAGTGGCATGCGAAACTGCTTGATGAGCACGGTAACGTTATTACCAGCGTGCAGTTTTTGTACAGATCCGATGACAATTCTCAAAATGGGCATCAATAAACTTTTCGAGGGACCGCTGAATTGCGACCCTGTGTGATCCACGATTTAGACCGCTCAATGCGCCCTTGTTCCTGCCATCATCTCCTGCTTGAATAAGAAACCCGGCGCCGCCGGGTTTCACGTGGTTATTAAACCGAATGCTCGAGATGGAACGGTTTTATTTTCTTTCGACCATTACCGCACGGCACTCTTTGTCGCTGACATTCTCAAACACGTGTGAGACCACCGGCTTCTGCAGCACCGCGGATCCCTCCTTGACTTCCCCTTCCTTGGCAATCGAGCCATCCGGCTTGTAGATTTTTCGGTTGCAATCGGTAAGCCAGTAGACCGCATTGGCCGGATGGGAGTGATAGGCATCGCGTTGCCCCGGCTTCCATGTTTGGAGCACGACGCGCAACTGATCATTTTCAGCTAGAACTTTATAGACCTCTGGCGCTGCGATATACGACGGAGGCGCATCATCTGCGTGGCTGGCGTTTGGCGCTCCGATGCTAATAGCGGCGACAAATCCTGCAATGACCGATTTGTCAATGACTGACCGTGTTTTCATAGTCTCACTCCTCATGGCATTGTGAACATGGATACCGACGGAACCTGAATTGCCGTGTAGTGCCGGTACGATCTTTACTTCCATGAACTGCATCATCTGCGCAGCGAGGGATCTAAGAAATACAACGGAAGTCTTAATACGAAAGTGGTAGCAGCATGCATTGGTGTTGAAGAAGAAAGCGCGTTACCACAATTGCAACGAATTCGTCACTCCGAGGGCCTTGGCGACCGGGATAACTTAATCTTGGCGAGGTCATGGGAGATTCCAGGAATGGAACCAATCGAAGGGTACCTGCATTACACGGCGCAACATGCTCCGAAAAAAACACCTAGCTCGAAATGTCACCCTTTAAATTAAATAATGGCTTAAGCTCATATCCCCGGATTTTTTTGTAGTCTACGGCCGCCCCTTCCAGCGACTGTAGAATTTAGGTTCTACAAAGAGTATTTACCTCAAAACATAAACCGTATGGAACGCAAGCGGCAGTACACGAATGACTCCTAATCAAATTAAAGAACAAAAGAATTGTGCAACACAATTCAGCGTGCTTGCTGGACCCACCTTCGCGAGGAAGGTGTACACAGCGCGCTTACACATTCGTCGTCCGGTTGCCATGTCATGAGCGTCGCAAAACGGATCTTGACCGGCTCCGCTTTGCGTTTTGTGGCGTTGCTAGTCAATGTGGTCGTGGCATTTTTCATGATGCCATTTGTGATCCACACTCTCGGCGACCGCTGGTACGGACTATGGGTCATTATTGGCACACTTATTAGTTACTACAGCCTGCTAGACCTCGGTCTTGCGAGCGCAACTCAGCGTTTTTTTGCACACGCGCTCCCGCGCAACGACGCCTCAGAATTGAATACAATTCTGACAAGTTCGTTGACTATTTTTTGCGGTCTGGGCGCGGTGGCGCTGATCGTAACCGTTATTGCCATCGCGATCGGTCCACTGTTCATGAGCAGTGTTGAAGATGCCGGCGTCTTTCGAATCGTAACCGCGCTGATGGGCGTCAGTGTGGCGATGGCATTCCCGTTCTATGTGCTCACCGGGTTACTCACTGCCAATCTCCGATATGACCAGGTCAGTATTCTGCAAATTTCCAAGTTACTGTTGCGCACTGCATTGTTCGTATGGGCATTACTGCGAGGCAATTCAGTGATTGCGCTCGCGGTTATTACAGTTGTCGTCGAAATATTCGGATTCATAGTTCTCGTTTTTTTAGTTCGTCGCGCCGCGCCATGGATTCAGTTACGCATTCATTACTTCAGCCGATCCAAAATGCATGACTTGTTTAGTTTTGGCGGATACGCGTTCCTCACCTCCATCGCCGACAAGATACGATTCAACGTCGCCAATTTTGTTATTGCAGCATTTGTAGGGTTGTCCGCTGTCACGCACTACAACATCGCAACGCGCCTCACGGAATATTTCCTACAGGCCCTCGGCAGTGTGTTGGGTGTAATGACTCCGGTATTTGCCCGTCTGCACGCCGAAGGACAACACGACAAACTGCGTGAATCTTTCCTTTTTGCATCCCGTACTGGCGTAGTACTCGGCGCACTTGCCGGGGGGGCTGTAATAATATTTGGTAAATCATTCATCGCGGCTTGGATGGGCAATGAATACGGCGACGCCTATCTGCCACTCGCCATTCTCGTTTTGGCCATGACGATTGACGCGATGCAAATCCCGACTGTAAATCTGTTGTATGCAGTGGCGAAGCACCGTTTCTTCGCATGGATGACGGTCTTTGATGCCATTGTCAATCTGTTTTTTAGTCTGCTGTTGGTAAAGTCGCTGGGAATGTCAGGCGTGGCACTTGCGATGCTGTTGCCGGCTATCGTTACGAAACTTCTAGTGCAACCGTGGTACGTGTGCAAGATACTTGGAATACCGTTGATTCTTTATCAGCGCAAGATTTTTGGGCTGTTCGCTACGCTGGCGCTTTTGCAATTACCATTTGCCTATCTCGTGTGGGATTACAATCCAGCAACATACGGAACCATAATTCTTTGGGCATGCATAAGCTACGCGTTGCTATTGTTCATTGTCATATTGTTTGTCATGTCTAAAGACGAAAGAAACTACTTTGTTCGCGCTCTGAAACGTTAAAAAACAAAATTTGAGGCTCGCCACAAAGAATTGGACAGACGACACCGCCAAAATGCACGACCTGGTTTTATCGCGAGGAAAAGTCCTCTGGAAGAGGATATGATGTTGACTTGTCAAGAACGAACCCGATCATTCGCGACTATCAGCACTCGATATCAAACACCTTGGATCAATGCCAACAGCGCACGCCTGAGAATTAATTCAGGCCCTTTCGCCACAACATGCGTACAAGCATGGGTGGCAGAAACGTTTTCGCGTATACCAGTCGCGAAAAGACTGAGGAGTCATATTCACGAGAGCGCAGGTACAAGCTACGGGCTTCCTTCATGTCTGTAGCGAGGAAGCGACAATACGCCAAACTAAAAAGTTGGCGCGCCAAAGTACGCCGCAAAAGCGCCAATTCCTCCGAATCTAAAACTTTTTGTCCGCGTTGCAGATTGGCTATGCGAGCGGCGATAGATCCTCGCAGGTTTTTCTCTTCATTTTTTGTAATTCCGCCACTGTGGTGTCGGTAGTAAGACAACGGTCGATTTAAATATGCAATCTTCACGCGCATTGCGAGGCGATACCATAAATCGATATCCTCGCCGACCACGAAATCTTCTGGAAACCAAATTTGTTCGCTTTGCAAGGCCTCTCGTCGTATCAGTACGCTTGGTGTACACAAACTAGTGATTTGCGTCGACATAAAGCCGTAAAAGTTGTCCGAAGCCAGAAATACGTCGTCGTCAGTACTAGGTTGCAAGTATTTTTGACCAATTTTAAGAAATGCACGGTCTCGCAAATAGCACTCGTTGTCAGGCGCGTAAGGATCGACAGTAAACTGCACTACATCACTGAATACAATATCGACCTCAGGGTGCCGCGCCAGAACGCCCAGCTGCAGCTTTATTTTTTCAGGATGATATAAATCGTCCGCGTCCAGGAAGGCGACAAATTCTCCACACGATTCTCGCAATCCGCGATTCCTCGCTACTGCTGGTCTCCCTGAATTTGATTGCGTAAATACTCGCACCCGCTGGTCTAGCGCCGCGACAGATTGCGCCAGACTCAATGTATTATCACTTGAGCCATCATCGACAACGACGATCTCAATATCGCTTTCCGTTTGTGCACACAATGAATGAAGTGTCTGCTCAATATACCTTCCACAATTGTACGCTGGAACTATTACAGACACGGTCATAGGCAGGATCCTTCCGACTTCGTTTTGCAGATAATACGGAGATGTATCATGCACGATGCTTTCCCTTGGCCTGGAAGCGCGTGGGGCTTCTGACCTAGTGCATTATTGTACTGCACACGAATTCAGCGATATTGACCTCAATTAAAACGTTACCACAATTTTAACCGTGATCAGCGCGCAGGTGAGGAAATCACACCTTCTTCCAACGTCAAGACACGATCAGTTGCCGCCGCAAGCGTCGGATCATGAGTCACAATCACAATGGCGCTATTCAGCTCGCGATGCAGTTCGAGCATGAGCTGGTAAACCGTCTCCGCATTCTTTCGATCGAGATTGCCGGTGGGTTCGTCTGCCAGCACACAGCGCGGACGCGTAACGAGGGCGCGGGCAATCGCCGTGCGTTGGCGCTCGCCGCCGGAGAGTTCCCCGGGCTTGTGTTCGAGACGTTGATACAAACCCACGCGATCCAGCAGTGCTTGGGCTTGCTGTCGCGCCAGTGCGGGCTTTTCACCCCGAATGAGCAGCGGCATCGCAACATTTTCCAGCGCCGTGAATTCCGGCAGCAGGTGGTGAAACTGGTAGACGAATCCCAGCATTCGATTACGAATTTCACCGCGCTGTTTTTCGTCCATGCGCGCGAAGTCGTTTTCGTTGATGAACACGCCGCCGGATGTCGGCACGTCAAGACCGCCGAGCAAGTGCAACAGCGTGCTCTTTCCAGAACCTGAAGCGCCGACAATGGCGACGCGCTCGCCGACGCCAATTTCGAGATTCACATCTCGCAACACGTCGACCCGCAACGGTCCTTCTGAAAATGTCTTGGCAAGGTTTACGCAACGCAGGACAGACTCACTCATAACGCAGCGCCTCCGCGGGCTGCGTTCGTGAGGCGCGCCACGCCGGGTAGATGGTCGCGATCAGGCTCAAACCAAAAGAGGTCGCCGTGATCCAGATGACATCGCTCCAATGCAAGTCGGACGGAAATTCACTGATGTAGTACACGTCTGCCGGCAGGAACTGAATTTTGAACGCTTGCTCAATCGCCGGAACAATGGTGTCCACGTTAAGCGCGAGCGTTATTCCACCAAGGGCGCCCAGCAGGGTTCCTACCACGCCGATGACGGTGCCTTGTACGGTGAAGATATTCTGGATTGTTCCGGGCGATGCGCCCAGCGTCCGCAGGATCGCAATCTCACTGTTCTTGTCGCGAACCACCATGACCATGGTCGAAACGATATTGAACGCCGCGACGGCAACGATCAGCGAAAGAATAATGAACATCATGCGCTTTTCGATTTTGAGGGCGCGAAAGAAGTTGGAATGCTGGCGCGTCCAGTCGCTTACGAGATAATTGCCGGGTAGTTCATTGGCAATTTCCTGCGAGAGCCGCGGAGCCATGAAGATATCTTTCAACTTCATGCGCACTCCCGTCACACCGTCGCCGAAACCAAACAGTTTCGCGGCATCTTCCGCGTGAATCAACGCGAGTGCGCTGTCGTACTCGTACATGCCTACTTCAAAGACACCGGTCACCGTGAATCGGCGCAGGCGCGGGAGAATCCCCGCCGGAGTCACATTCGCCTGAGGCGCAACCAGCGTCACCTTGTCGCCCGACAATACGCCGAGGCTGCGCGCCAGATCTTTTCCAAGAACGATATTGAATTCGCCGGGCCGTAAATCGTCCATGCTGCCGAACACCATCTTCTGGCCGACCTCGGAGACTTCCGGCTCCAGCTGCGGGTAGATCCCCTGTACGACCGAACCGTTGACTTCCTGGCCAATGGTGAGCATGGCTTCTTTCTGTATATAGGGCGCCGCTCCCACGACCTCCGGATGTTTCTTCACTGCGTCGATGACGGCCTGCCAGTCGTTGAGCGGTCCATCGTAGCCCTGGATCGTGGCGTGCGACGTCATTCCAAGAATTCGCCCGCGCAACTCCTTTTCGAAGCCATTCATTACGGAAAGCACGGTGATCAGCGCCGTCACTCCCAGCGCGATCCCGATCATCGACGTCAGCGAAATGAACGAAACGAAGTGCGTTCGCTGTTTGGAACGCGTGTAGCGCAAGCCAATATAGAGTGCCAACGGATGGAACATGGACGAATTACGTGCTCCGGATTATCTGGCGCAGGATGGTACCACGATGAACGACCCTGATTGTTCGCGGTTGCGCGAAGGCGTATAGGGCCTAGGGTCCAATGCGCGGTGGCGCTGCAACGAGGTCCAACAGACCCTTTTTGCTTTCCGCGATCGAAACGGGCTCGAGCATGCCCTGCTGAAGAAAAGTGCGCAAGCGCGGATGTGCCGCGATGGCCGCATCCAGCTCCGGATTCGACCCGCGCACGTAGGCACCCACATTGATCAGGTCGCGATTTTGCTGGTAGAGAGAGTATTGTGCCTTGAACTTGCGCGCGGCAGTCAGTTGGGTCTGGTCGATGATCTCCGTCATGACGCGGCTGATCGATGCTTCGACATCCACGGCGGGATACAAACCGGATTCCGCCAGTTGACGCGAAAGCACCAGATGCCCATCGAGGATGGCCCTCGCGGCATCTGCAATCGGATCCTGCTGGTCGTCCCCTTCCACCAACACGGTGTAAAACGCGGTGATGGAACCGCCGCCGGGGCCGCCATTGCCGGCACGTTCGACGAGTTGGGGAATCTTCGCAAACACAGAGGGTGGATAACCCTTCGTCGCAGGCGGTTCACCGATGGCCAATGCGATTTCGCGTTGTGCTTGCGCAAAACGCGTCAACGAATCCATTAACAGTAAAACGTGCTTGCCCTGGTCGCGATAGTACTCGGCAATGGTGGTGGCCATCGCCGCGCCATGCAGGCGCATGACCGGAGGACTATCGGCCGGTGATGCGACGACGACCGCACGTGCCAACCCCGCGGGCCCGAGGATGTTGTCGATGAACTCTTTGACTTCGCGGCCGCGCTCGCCGATTAAACCAACTACCACGACATCGGCATTTGTGAACTTGGTCATCATGCCAAGCAGGACGCTCTTGCCGACACCACTGCCCGCAAACAATCCAAGGCGTTGACCTCGCCCCACGGAAAACAGACTGTTGATTGACCGTATTCCGACATCCAGGGGCTTACGAATCGGATCGCGCGCCAGGGGATTGATCGGGTGGCCATTCAGCGGCAAGCGTGTGTCGCCAACGATGCGTCCCTTCCCATCCAACGGTCTTCCCGACCCGTCGATGATGCGGCCGAGCAGATCGGGGCCGACGTTGGCCTCATACGCACGTCCGGTCGGAATCACGCGCGCATTGGGCACCAGGCCGCGCATATCGCCGGTCGGCATCAAATAAAGGCGATCCCCGGAAAATCCGACCACCTCGGCTTCGACCTGAGTTGTGGGCGACGCCACCACATTGCACAGCTCACCAATGGCGGCCCGACATCCGGCCGCTTCCAGCGTGAGGCCCACCATCCGTGTCAGGCGCCCTTCCACCACCACCGGCGGTGGCTGCAGCCGCTGTCGATAGCCCGCCAGCCGCTGCGTCCAGAGCGGAACGCGATTCGGATCAGGAATTGGATTTGTCCGCTTCACGCTCGCCACCCATCGTATTGGCCACAATTGCGGCCAGCCTGTTTTCAATCGTGGCGTCGACGCGCGAATTTTCCGTGGTCACGCGACAGTCGCCGCGCATGAGCGTTGGATCTTCGATCAGTTTCCAGTTTTCCGTTTCGCCGGACATCGACAAGGCCTGGCGAAGAAAGGCAGCATCCTCCGGATGCAAAAAGACTTGCGGTTGACGCGTAGATCCCGGCAGCAGCTGAATCACCTCACGCACCACTGCAACGATTTGTCCCGGATCGGTCTTGATCTCACGGCGAATGATCTGGCGTGCGATGGCGACGGCAAGCTGAAACAGCTCCTGCTCGATCTGCTCGTCAAGATGCTCAAACGGCTGACTCAATGCACGCAGCAGTTGTTCGAGTTTTTGTATACGTTGTGTCAGGTCCTGAGTCTTTGCGGCTGACTCGGCGCGTGCCTGTTCCAGTCCCTTTCGATAGCCCTCGGCATGACCTTGTTCCTGCGCTTCCTTGAACGCCACGTCCTGGATATTCGCGAGCTGTTCTGCCGTCAGCAGACTCAGCAGAGAATTTCCGTGCGCTACTCCTTCGACCTCTGGCGCTTCCCAGCGCTGAACGTCAATTTCTCCACCGCGAATGATCTTGCCTTGAATGCTCATGATGATACGGACTCCGCTTTACACGTACTCGTCGCCGCCCTTGCCGGAAAGATTGAGATCTCCGGATTCCGCCATACGACGGGCAATGGCGAGAATTTCTTTCTGCGCCGCCTGCACTTCTGACAGACGCACTGGACCCTTTGCTTCCAGATCCTCGCGCAGCATTTCGCCGGCGCGCTTCGACATGTTCTTGAAGAATTTCTCCTTTAGCGTTTCGTCGGAACCCTTCAAAGCGACGATGAGCGATTCGGATGAAACTTCGCGCAGCAACGTCTGAATGCTCTTGTCGTCCACTTCGACAAGATTGTCGAAAACGAACATCAAATCCTGAATTTTCTGTCCCAGCTCCGCATCCAGTTCCTTGATGTTGTCCATGATGGACGCTTCCATCGAGGTATCGACGAAATTCAACATGTTCGCCGCGGATTTCAGACCGCCGACACTGGACGACTTGACGTTGGACTGCCCGGAAAACTGTTTTTCCATGATCGCATTCAGCTCCTGCAGTGCGGAGGGCGGGATGCCGTCCAGCGTCGCAATGCGCATCGTGACATCGACGCGCAGCCTTTCAGTCAGCATTTGCAGGATCTCCGCGGACTGCTCCGGCTCCAGGTACGCCAGGATGATGGCAATGATTTGCGGATGTTCCAGACGAATCAGTTCGGCGACGGCACGCGGATCCATCCACTTCAATGTTTCAAGTCCGCGTGAATTTCCACCCAGCACGATTCGATCAATGACGGTTCGGGCCTTGTCCTCGCCCAACGCGGAGGTCAACATCTTGCGAATGTACTCCTCCGTTCCCAGACCAATGTTGGTGTGTTTCTCTACAGATTCACCAAAATCAAGAAGAACGCCGTCCACTTGTTCCTTGGAAACGTTCTTGAGTTCGGTCATCGAAACACCGATCTTCTGAACCTCTTTCGGGTCCATGTGCTTCAACACCTCGGCGGCCTGATCTTCGCCGAGGCTCAACATAAGGATCGCGGCCCGTTCCAGGCCGGGTACGCGGGATGAAGAATTGCTAGCCATCGCTGGATACCCAACCCTTGACGACTTGCGCGACCAGTTTCGGATCTTGCTTGGCGAGATCCTTAACGGCGTTCAGCGTCATGTTTTCCGGCGGCTTGATTTGAATCTGCGGTTGCGGAGTGGCTTCTGCCGCCAGCTGCGGCATGCCGGGTACGGTGCGAAGTGCCGGGGCATTTTCGCGAATGCTCTTTGCGATTTGACCCATCAATCGTAATACACCGATGACAAGAATCGCGGCGAGCGCCCAGCCGAACCCTTGTTTAACCTTGTCCCAGAAATCAGGGCGCTGCCACAGCGGCACCGCTGGAAGCGGCTCCGGTGCCTGAGGTACGGAAAACGGCGTATTGACGATGTTCACCCGATCACCGCGTTTTTCGTCGAATCCCACGGCCTCTTTCACCAGACCACTAAAGCGCTCAATATCTTCCGGTGAGTGAGGCGTCCGCACCAGCGTCCCGCCGTCTCCCGGTGTAACTTTGTCGTCCAGTACCACGGCGACCGTGAGCCGTTTGATAACTCCACTGCCCAGGCGCGTGTGGCTAATGGTGCGATCCAGTTCGTAATTCTTGACCGTCTTCTGCTTGGAGTTCACGCCTTGTTGCGTCGCGGTGGTTTCGGTCGTTGCCTTTGCGCCCGCGGCCTGTTCCGGCACCTGTGCCGCTGCTGGCGGCTGATTCGAAAGTGCGCCCGGCACGCCGCCGTCAGCGCCATTCGTCATGCGTTCCTGCATGAGCTGTTCGCTGCGTACGACCGGTGTTTCAGGATTGAATACTTCCGCGGTCTTTTCTTCCGTCGTGAAGTCAATCTCGGCTGCGACTTGCGCACGCACCGCCTCCTTGCCCACGATCGGAACAAGAAGATCTTCGATGCGCTCTGCATAGAGTTTTTCCAATTTCTGCGTGTAGTCGAATTGCGCCGCGGTCAGCGCAGATTCGCCACTGCGCTGCTGCGCCGTGAGGAGTCGACCGCGCTGATCGACAATCGTCACTTGCGAAGCATCCAGTTCCGGAATGCTGGAAGATACAAGATGCGTAATCGCCGCTACCTGCTCGTCTTCAAGCGTTCGCCCCGCGTACAAATTCAATAGAACCGAGGCGCTCGGTTTTTGCCGATCGCGCAGAAAGACAGACCGTTTGGGTATCGCAAGATGTACACGGGCGTTCTCCACATTGGCAATCGTCGATATGGAGCGCGACAGCTCAACTTCCAGCGCGCGCTGGTAACGCGCGTTTTCCATGAACTGGCTGACGCCGAAGCCCTGCCCCTCGTTGAGACTCTCAAAACCAACCGCATTGCTGCGTGGCAATCCTTGTGCGGCCAGTTTGATTCTCATGTCGTGCACTTTGTCGGCGGGGACCAGCACGGATCCCTGCCCGCTCACCTGATACGGTGTTTTGGATTTCTCGAGCGCATCGATGACACCGGATGAGTCTTTCTCGCTCAGGTTACTGTACAACAGAGCAAAGCTCGGCTGTTGTGACCAGAGAACGACGCCAACGCCGACCGCAACCGCCGCAGCCAGGCCGATCATAAAACCCAGTTGCCGCACCACCGGGAGGCGGCTCATGTCGTCGATATTTGCACCTGCATCTTGTACTGTGGGAAGCGCCATACGTCTCTACCTGCTCTATTGAATGGATTCACACAACTCGCACTAGACCTGCATGGTCATGATTTCCTGATACGCTGCCACAAGCTTGTTTCGCACCTGCATCATCGCCTGAAACGAAATTGACGCTTTCTCGCGCGCAATCATTACGTCTTCAATGTTTAGTTGCTTATCGCCTGCTTCGAATCGTGTTGCCAGATCCGAGGAGGTGGTTTGCATTTCATTTACCTGGTTCAGTGACTGGCGAAGCAAGTCGCCAAAATCCGCGCGCTGGCCTCCCTGGGGCGCCTCCGGAGATTGGCCGGCTGCAAGCGCGGCGGTGGCACGAAGCCGATTGAGAAGTTGTGTCATGTCAACGTTGTTCATGTTTCTGTACTCCTGCGTCAAATGTTCTCGTCGAGCAATCCGGCTTCGCGCAATCGCGCCATCTTGTAGCGAAGCGTCCGCTCGCTAATGCCCAGCTTTTGCGCAGCCGCTTTTCGGTTTCCGAATGCGTCACGCAATGTCGAAATGATGAGTGTGGCCTCGTGTTGCCGGACATCGCTATGGAGGCTTGTCGGCGCCGCCACCGGAACTGGCGCCGCAAACGCGACGGGTTCCGCTGCCGTTGTCGCCGGAGCGGGCGCGCTGTGTGTTTCGAAGCGAATGTCTGCGGCTTGCAGTTCACTACCCCGCTGCAGAATCAGGGCGCGCTGAATGACGTTGTCGAGTTCACGAACGTTTCCCGGCCATACGTGCGCACTGAGTTTGTTTCGCGCGTCTTCTGAAATCTGCGGTGCAGGTCGCTGGTACTGTTGTGCACAGCGGTCAATCAGGCGTTGCGCGATTGGAACAATGTCCAGCGGACGCTCGCGCAGAGCCGGCAGATGAATTGGAAACACGTTCAACCGGTAGAACAGGTCTTCGCGAAACCGGCCGGCGAGGACTTCATCGCGCATATTCCGATTGGATGTCGCAAGAACCCGGACATCCAATTTGATTGTGGTCGTCCCTCCGAGGCGCTCTACTTCGCGTTCCTGCAGGACACGTAATAGTTTGGCCTGCAGCGCAAGATCCATTTCACTGATCTCGTCCAGCAGGAGCGTTCCGTCCTGTGCCTGTTCGAACTTTCCGGGACAGGCTTTGATCGCCCCGGTGAATGCGCCTTTCTCGTAGCCGAACAGTGTGGCCTCCAGCATGTTCTCCGGAATGGCTGCGCAATTAATGGCCACGAAAGGTTTTGCCGATCGGCGCGACTCGCGGTGAATAAAACGCGCGAGCACTTCCTTGCCTACGCCACTTTCTCCAGTAATCAGTACCGTTGCATCACTGTCGGCAACGCGACGCGCGAGAGTCTGAATCTCCTGACTGCGCGGATCCGCAGCGACAAATTCGGCGTCGGCAGTGGTTTCACGGCTGATCAGCCGTTGGACCAGCGACAACAAGACTTCCGCTTCAAGCGGTTTGACCAGGTAATCTGCAGCGCCTTCGCGCATCGCTTGAACCGCGTTTTGGATTGTTCCGTAAGCGGTCATCAACAACACCGGAGTATCCGGGTGACGGTTCCGGATGTTCTTCAGCAACGTATGGCCGTCCATGGAACGCATTTGCACATCGCTGACGACGAGGTCATACGGTTCGCGCTCCAGCCGCTCTAACGCCGCGAGTCCGTCATTCGCTCCCTGCGCCTTGTATCCGGCAATGCTCAACGTGTCGCAAATGGCTTCACGCAGTGCCAGATCGTCTTCAACCACGAGAATTGCGGCATTGCTTCGCATTGATACCTCAGCTTTCCAGTTCGCGCACCGGAACAATGGGAAGGCGCACGATGAACGTACTGCCGTCGCCGGGACTTGTCTTGAACGTCATGAGGCCTTGATGGATCTTGGCCACGGTATTGACGACTGCCAGGCCCAAACCAGTTCCACCATCTCGTGTAGTAAAGAAAGGTTGGCCGATGTGCCTTTGAATTTCTTCGCTCATGCCATTTCCGGAATCGGATACACAGATTTCAACGTAATCGTCGTAGGCCGCGCGCGCACGCACTGTGATCTGACCAGCTTCGGAAATGGCTTCGACGGCGTTGTTCACCAGATTGGTCAGCGCGCTCAGTAACAGATCACGATGTACCCGGACATGAACGCCCCGCGTATCGTCGATAAAAGATGCCTTGATGCGTTCACGAGGAATGACTGCGGTCACCAATGGCTCAAGATCGCGAACGATTTCGCCGGGCGTTACAGTTTCGCCCGGCGTGTGATCCATCCGGGCTAGCAGCAGCATGTCACGCACAACAGCCTCGATGTGCCGAAGGCGTGCCATGACTTTTTCAGCAACACTGCGGTGATCGATATTCGGATTGTTTTGCTTCAACAGACCTAGCTGCAAAATTGCGGCAGAAAGCGGCGTTCGCAACTGATGCGCAAGCCCGGCCGCCATCTCACCGAGCGACGAAAGGCGTTCGTATTGATGCAGTTTGTCCTGCAGCGCGCGTGTGTTCGTGACGTCGGTGAGGAGAACGATCTGACCAGGCTCGCCACCCAGCGGCGTGGTTGACAACTGAACCCGTCTCCCGTCGCGGAGCGAAATGTCATGGCCATCATCGGGACGGGGCGAAAAAACCTCTTCGATTACTTCACGCCAGATTTTTCCGCGCGTCTCGCTCCCGAAAAGTTCGGTGGCTGCTGGATTATGGTCCTGAATGACACCGTCACCATCGATTACGATCACCGCGCCCGGCAACGCATCAAAGACCTGTCGCAGGCGGCCTTTTTCATTTGCCGCAGTCAATGGCGCCTGCTGAAACACGGAGTCGGTACAGCGAATCGAATCGTCGAGACGGGAAACACCCTTCTCAAGCGTTTGATAAGTATCGATGAGTCGCTGGGAAATCTGGTTAAACGACGCGAATGCCTGTTGCAGTTCGGCGTGTTGTGCGGACGAATTCGACATAGCAGAGCTTGTGACCTTTGTCTGACTCGGGCGTGATGGCCCAGCCACAACAAAGCAAGCAATGTGCCGGTATTCCGTTCTCTGTAATGATCAAGGAGTTACAGCAGCAACGAATCCTGACAGTCAAAGTCCCGTCAGCAAATCGGCGCGATGAATGCCATGTTTCCGAAGTTTCTCAACCAGCGTCGTCCGACGCATGTTCAATCGCTTCGCTGCATGGGCGACAACGCCCCCGGCTTCGTCCAGGGCCTGCTTGATCAGGGAGACTTCAAGGTTGTTCAGATGTTCTTTGAGGTCGATCCCTTCGCGAGGAAGGCGTGGCTCGTCATTCAACTCCGGACGCGGTACGGAAGATGTTTCGTAGGTGGCAGCGGAAATCGCCACTTCAGCACCGGGCTCCACGTGCACCTGGAATTTTTCCGGCAGATCCTTCAAGTCGATCACGCCATACGGATACATGATCACAAGACGCTCAATCAGGTTCGACAACTCGCGGACGTTTCCAGGCCATTTGTATTGGCAAAGCGCCATGATCGCGGCCGGAGCAAACCGAATGCTGCCCTGTTTTTCGTGTTCAAGGCGCGCAATGAGTTCATTGACGAGCAATGGAACATCCTCCGCTCGATCGCGCAGCGGCGGCATTTCAATCGGAAAGACATTGAGGCGGTAAAACAGGTCTTCGCGGAATTTATTTTCGCGAATGAGCTGCTCGAGATTGCGGTGCGTCGCGGCGATGACTCGGACATCGGCGGTAATCGTCTTATTGCTTCCTACGCGCTCAAACGTTCGCTCTTGAAGCACGCGCAACAATTTGACCTGCATGGTCATGCTCATGTCGCCGATTTCATCCAGGAA
>DKAR01000205.1 GCA_002450895.1 Proteobacteria bacterium UBA6921 | reverse complement strand
AAATCGTCACTGTTGATATCGATGGCAGCAACGAGACCATTCTTTCCGCTGGCGCGGCGAACTCTGACCGCGCCAATTACTTGGAGGAAGATCGCGCACCGGCGTGGTCGCCCGACGGAAGCCAACTCGTTTTCATGAGCCAGGATCAGGTGCCTTCTTGTTGCGGGCCGTGGCAGATCTGGTCGGTGAATCGCGACGGTAGCGGCGCCACCAATCTGACATCCGATACCTCGGTAAACGACATGTTCCCTACATGGTCGCCTGACGGGACACAAAACCTGTTTCAGCGTGCTAATGGAATCGGAGGATCCGATCTCTACACCATGCCGGCACCGGGCAGCACGACGACGGCTGCAACCACGACTCTCACCACCACGGCGGTCACGCTCGCGGCAAGCGCTGCGACAGCACTGACTTCGAACGGCAACGCGAGCGATTCGGACTGGCAGCGCCTGAACGGCGCCATTCAGCAATTCCCGCTCAACGTGTCGGTGATGACGAGCGGCAAGTCGGCCGGCGGCACGGTGACGAGCGATATCGCTGGCATCCGCTGCGGTCGCGATTGTGCCGAATCCTATCCGGCCGGAACGGTTGTGCAACTGACCGCGACGCCGAAGAAAGGCAGCAGCTTCGCCGGCTGGACAGGCGCCTGCAACGACATTTCCCCGGTTTGCGAAGTCACGGCGAATGACGCTCAGTGGGTCTCTGCGACTTTCACGCGCACGAGATAAGACGCGAACCAGTCAAATAATTTGACTTGATTTCAACTTACATCAATCGGAGTTCATCTATATGAAAACGTCGAATTTCTATTTTTTCGGTGCCATCGTGCTTTCCTTTGTCGTGTCCCCAATTGCGCTGGCAACCACCGTGAGCGAGTGCACGACGCAGATCACCACGCTGCAGCAAGNNCAGGACGCGGAAAGCCTCGCGGCCGGTGCATCTGACGCAATGATTTGCGTTCGTGATCTGGACTCGAACTGCCCATAACTGCGAGGAAATCACGTTATGTCACCCTTTGATCTTTCTGCGCGTGCTGCACTTGCTGGCGTTTGCGTCTGGGCGGGACTTTCGACCGCGATGGCGGCACCGTTGTATACGGTCACGGAAATCGGCGTGCTGCCGGGATGCGACGGCAGCGCGGCCACGGCGGTAAGCGATCGCAGCGACGTGGTCGGTTACTGCGCACCGGCGGCGCTGTTCAATCCCGCATTTCTCGCGCTTGGCGACGGCGTCAAAGCCTTCGCCTGGCGCGACGGTGTACTGCGTGATCTGGGCGTGATGAAGGACGGGCACTACAGCTACGCGACGGCGGTCAATGCCTTCGGTACCGTCGTGGGCGATGGTGACAGCGGCAACTACAACCCGGAGGCGTGGGTCACCTCCGCCTCCGGATTGCAGAACATTTTTCCGAATAAAGGTGGCAATACCCGCACCGCACTCATCAGCGACGTCGGCGCGATTGGCGGCAGCTACACCAAGAGTGGCTCCGGCGCACTTTCGTCGTGGCGCGGCGCCGTGTGGACACCGGACCCGAAAGATCCGCGTAAATATCGAATGACAACGCTGCCGATTATCGCCGGCGGAATCGACGCGAAGAACACCGTATCGATCCCGTTCGCGTTCAACCAATCCACGCAAGCCGTCGGCTGGGCCAGCACGGACCAGACCAACGCGCGCGCGTGTTTCTGGAACATTGACGCAACGCGTAGCGTGATGTATCTGGGAATGCTCGCCGGCGACTACAGCAGTTACGCCGAAGGCATTAACGATTTCGGCCAGGCCGTGGGTTTCGGACAAAGCTATAGCAGTCCGGATACGCATCCCATCCTGTGGAGCAGCAATGCGGAGCACACCGCGAGTCCACTGCCGCTGCTCAGCGGCGGCAACTACGGGCGCGCGATCGACATCAACAATCTTGGGCACGTCATCGGCGTTAGTAATTCCAGCGCGCACACGGCCGAACCCGTCGTATGGCGTGACGGCGAAGTCTTTTCATTGAACAACTTGCTTGACGCTACAACTGGGAACGGCTGGTCAATCGATATCGTCAGCGACATCAACAATGCCGGGCAGATCGTTGGCGTAGGTACGCGCAACGACGTGTCACGCGCAATCTTGCTGTCCCCCGTACAACCGTAGTTTGTTGAACGGAGAAGATCGCGACACCATCGTTTGCGGAAAATTCAATAAATAGACCGACACGAAAGTTTGTGTCGGTCATGAACTCCCAGGTAATGATTACTGCGCTGGCGGCGCTGCCGGCTCGGCAGCGTCAGTGGCGGGCGCCTTCGGGGCAACACCTTCCCCATTCGGCTCGGTTGCAACGGCCGTATCGGCCTTGGCTTCACCAACGCCGATAAACTCGGCGGCGGATTCGACTTTCTGTTTTGCCTTTTGATAAATCCGGTGCAACGCGCGGCTGGGTGCCAGCTTGCGGCTCGGATCGCCATTGCAGGGCGATCCCTGGAAGTAGTTGTGAATCGTGCGCGCGTAGATTCTTGGGTTGCCGCTGTAGATTTTCATATCCAGCCCGGCGCGGATTTCTCCAACCAGCGCGGCGTCGCATTCGCAATTCAGGTCACCCTGCTTTTCATAGCACAGGTCATGGCGCATGCAGCTGGCGTCGAGATCGTCGATCGGCGGCGGCGCATTGGATGTATCTAACGGGTGTTTCGGTCCGCACCAATTGCCATACATGGGATAAGAACTTGGCGCTTCCTCCGCCGCGTGACCTGCCAAAGGCGCCGCGGTCGCCAGCGCGCCCCACAACACAGGAATCATTAACTTCATACTGCCCCCCATTCGAATTATTCGTACCAACACCGCCGGCAGGACCGGCGGGGGNNGGGAGCCAAAACATTCACTGCGGGGAGGAAACACCCATGATGGTAGGCGTAACCAGATTCTTCGTGGCGATTTTCGGAAGCCTTGCGCTGCTGTTGTCAGGCAGCGCTTTTGCTGCCGATCCGATCATCATCAAATTCAGTCATGTCGTAGCGCCGAATACTCCGAAAGGAAAAGCGGCGGACTACTTTGCCCAACTTGCGAACGAGCGGACGAAAGGCGCCGTCAAGGTTGAGGTGTATCCCAACAGCCAGCTCTATAAAGACAAGGAAGAACTCGAAGCACTGCAACTCGGTTCCGTGCAAATGCTTGCGCCTTCTCTCGCCAAATTTGGCCCGCTGGGCGTGAAAGAGTTTGAAGCGTTTGACCTGCCGTTCATCTTTGATGGCTACGATGACCTTCACAAGGTCACGCAGGGCGAGGTCGGAAAAGGTCTGCTTCAAAAACTGGACGCGAAAGGCATTATCGGACTCACCTACTGGGACAACGGCTTCAAGCNNATCGTGAACAAGAAGTTCTGGGAAGGTTTGCCCGAAGACATTCGCAAGGCGTTGGAATCCGCGATGGTCGATGCAACCAATCTCGCCAATGACATCGCCAAGAAAGAAAACGACGATGCGCTCGACAAGGTGAAGGAAGCCAAAACGACGGAAGTGATTACCTTGTCTTCCACCGAGCGCAACACCTGGAAGAAAAAACTGATTCCGGTCCACGAAGAAATTGCCGGACGGGTCGGCAAGGATTTGATCAATTCAATCTACAAAGCCACCGGCTTCGACGCATCCAAGCTGGCGATGCAGTAGCAACACGCCTGCCGCCCCGGGGGAACAGTCGCCTGTTCCCCTGAGTGGTGTAGGCTCAGTTTTCTTTTGTCATGTCGGGACAGGTCGAAGTGCAAAAACCGCTGTTGCTTCGTGTACTCGATCATCTGGAAGAATGGCTGATCGCCACTCTCATTGCTGTTGCCACCCTCGTCATTTTTGTTGCCGTCGTACACCGCTACGCCGCCGGTGTGCGAATTCCCGTCGTGCAAGACTGGCTCATCTCGCTGAATCTCAGCTGGGCGCAGGAGCTGTGCA
>DKAR01000208.1 GCA_002450895.1 Proteobacteria bacterium UBA6921 | reverse complement strand
CGAATCGTACCCGACCTCCAACGCAATCGTCGCCACCGTGCGATTAGTTTCCCGCAGCCGGCGCGCACCCAGCTGAATCCGCCAGTTCGCCAGATAATGCATCGGTGAGTCGCCCACCAATTGAACAAAGCGCTCATGTAATGCGGAGCGCGACAGTCCAACCTCGCGCGCCAGTTCATCCAGAGTCCATGCATGATCGGGGCGCGCATGCATCAGCGTGAGGGTCTTGCCTACATAACGGTCACGCAGTCCCGCAAGCCATCCCGTTGCATCTTCCGGCAACTGGTCCAGGTAGCGGCGCGCGGCGTCGACAAACATCATCTCTCCCAACCGTTCGAGTACAGCATCACCACCCGGTCGCGCGTTGTTTGATTCGACAACCGCCTGGTCAATGACATGTGCCAGCCATCCCCCTGATTGTTCCGACGGCAGGTGCAGGATGCGCGGCAATGCCGAAACCAGCGGATTGAATGGCCGCAAATCGCAGCCAAGAAACCCGCACACGGCAATCATCTCGGCATCTTCGACCGGCAAGCGCGTACCCGGCTCGACAACACCGTGGTGGTAGGAAATCGGCATCGGCCTGGGGTCATTGCGGCGCGAGTACACCCATTCCGCCGTGCGCCGAATCGGATTCACGCCAGGCGCCTTTGAAAGCACATGACGGTCGCCATGCGGAAAAATCACGACATCGCCCGCCTCCAGCCGAACCGGGGGCAATCCTGAGACCGCGGCCCAGCCACTGCCCTTGCCGATCATGTGGTACTCCATCACATGCTCGCATCCGGGCAGAACGGCTTCGGCAATTTCGCTCGCCGGCGGCGCCTCGGCGGCCCAGTTGTCGCGACAGCTCACGTAGTAAAACACCGCGCCTCGAACACGCACGCTGCGTAGCAGATCGGATAAGGCGTCGCTGCTCATTGCGTTTGTACTGGCAGGATCATTAACAGTTTGAACTCCGCGCGGGCGCGCCTACTTTTCTGACAATCGACGACGTGTCATCACTCGAAATTCAGGCGGTGTTCTTACGATGCGATCAGAAAAAACCAGACCAGAATAATTACATTCGTTCGTAGATTGTCGGAAACTCTCTGCGTCACCCACCCGTGCGTCCGGATTCCGTATGCCCACCGCTCAGCCAGCGCGCCACCGTGTCATTCAGGACCTGTATTTGCACCGGCTTATGGAGAACATCATTCATTCCAGCGTCAAGGCAGCGTGGTTTGTCCGTGGCGAGCGCATTGCCCGTCATAGCTACAATCGGCACATCCCGCCCATTGGGCAGCTGGCGAATCCGGCGCGTCGCTTCGAGTCCATCCATTCGCGCCATCTGCACATCCATCAGGATCAGGTCAAAGCGATTTTGGGACACTTGTTCAATCGCTCGCAATCCGTCTTCCGCTGTCGTCGGCACAAGTTTTACGGCCTGAAGCATCGCTTCAAAGAGCTTTCGATTCGAAGGTTCATCCTCAACCAGAAGAATCCGCTTCCCGGCAAAATCACGCATCAGAATGTCCGCTGATACATCACGCTTCCTGTCTTCGGGTGACGCCAACGCTGCGTTGCTTTTTTTCAGCCGGGCTGTAAACCAGAAGGTGCTGCCTGAGCCCAGCGTACTGGATGCTCCGGCTTCCCCACCCATCTGACGCGCGAGCTTTCGGGTGATCGTCAGTCCCAGTCCCGTGCCGCCATACTCGCGGGCGAGGCTGTTATCTGCCTGCTCGAATGCATTGAACAAGCGGCCGAGAGCCTCTGGCGAAATTCCGACACCGGTATCGATGACCTCGAAACGCAAAAGGGTGCTGGCATCATCGTCGTCTGCAATGACCACGCGGAGAGTGACGGTGCCAGAATTCGTGAACTTCACTGCGTTTGCGGCGTAATTGAGCAGACACTGCCGCAATCGCCCCGGATCCCCGATCAGGTTCGAAGGGACCGCGTCGATTTGCGTATGAAATTGCAGATGCTTGGATGCGGCACGATCGTGCAACATGGACGTGACGCTCTTAAGAATAGCGCCAATATCCACGGGAACTTCAGCCAAACTCAGTTTATCCGCTTCGATCTTGGACAACTCGAGGATGGCATCGATAACCTCGAGCAAATGCACGCTGGCGGTCTCGACTTTGTCGAACAGGTCCGCCTGGTGTTCGGAGAGGCCGTCTCGGCGTATCAACTGTGCGGACCCGATGATGGTCTGCAGCGGCGTTCGAAGTTCATGAGACATGTTTGCAAGAAATGCGCTCTTCGCCTCGCTCGCCACTTCCGCGGCTTTGCGGGCCTGATCAAGCTCCGCAGTGCGTTTTCCGACCAGATCTTCAAGATGATCGCGATATTCGATCAGCTGTGCTTCCGCGCTCGTCAGGTCGGTAATGTCATTGTTCACTTCGATAATCGCGGTATCCCCGGCTCCGTTTTGACCATGCCGAACCGTCCACACGCTCTTCACGACAACCTGGCGCCCATCTCGGCAAGTGTGCGTAATTTTTCCAGACCACGTTCCGCGCTCATTCAGAATCGCTTTGATCTGATCAAGCGGAATTTCTAGTTTTGATTTCAGGAGTTCATGAGACACATGGTTCATCGCTTCATCGCGCGTCCAGCCATAAAGTGCTTCCGCTCCCGGATTCCAGAAAATGATCCGATCCTTCATGTCGCGAGCAAATACCGGAGCCTCCTGGAGCAGACCGGCTTGCCACTCCAGCTGCTCATTGCGCCGCGCGAGTTCCGCCTCTCCTTCTTTTACTTGAGTGATGTCCGGATAGGTCAGCACGACGCCACGAATGACGCCATCCTGGGCCCGATATGGAAGGATGCGTCGTAAATACCATCGCCCGGCCGCGTTTTGAACCTCACGATCTTCGACGGGCAAGCCGGAGAGAACTTGCGTGCATACATCGATCAAATCCTTGTCGCCCGTTGTCTGAACGATATCTCCGAGCGAGCGTCCTACATCGGCCGGAATGACGCGCATGAGCTGCGTGCATGCCGTCGTGAATCGGCGAATGCGCAACTCCCGATCCAGAAAGATCGTCGGCGTGTCGGTGCTCAGTAACAGATTGTTGAGGTCGGAGTTTGTCGACTCAAGTTCATTTACCTTGTTGTCAAGTTCGGCATTCGAGGTCGCGAGTTCCTCATTGAGCGATTGAAGTTCTTCCTTTGAACTTTCCAGTTCTTCGTTGGAGGATTGGAGTTCCTCGTTCATCGCCATGATTTCTTCGTTGGCGGCCTTGGTCTCCTCGTTGGAGATCCGCATGCGCTCGATAGTGCGCTGAAGATCCTCGCGCGTGGCGTTCAGCTCCTGCTCCATTTGTTGCAGCAGCCAGTCGTCACCGCCCTGCCCAGCGAGTGGCAAGGTCGCTCGCAGTTCCGAATCAAGCTCAAAAGAAACCAGTTGCAGGTTTTCGTCTGCGGCATCTTTGACGGGCGTGACCGAAATTCGAATTCCGGGCGCGCCAGCACCTTCTTCTTCATCGGCAGGAACAACTGACGTGGTGGCCTTGGCACCATCTCGCAATGCACGATTGGCCGCCGATCGAAGCGCAACGCGCAGCGCCGGACGCACGATACGAAACAGATCGTGCGACGGCTCACCTTTTGGATATTCCAGGTAGGGTGTCGAATCGCCAGCGACGTATAGAATTTCAAATCGCGAATTGACCAATAACAGGGTGGGCCCGTTTGCATCAATCAATTTGCGGTAGATGCGTTCCTGCCCGGCCAACGATCCGATGTCCGTGCTGATTTCGCCGCCACTCGCCAACCGGCGGGCAACCGTCGTACCGGAAATGGGAAGTTTGGGCGGTTGTTTTGGCGCACCGATGCCCACGTGGCGGTATAAACGCCATTGTTTTGAAACTGGCTCAAAATGTTGGTTTTCCGAACCCACGCTTTCCGAACTGCCCAAAAACAGGTAGCCGCTCGGATTCAGGACAAAATGAAACAACGCAAGCAGCTTTCGCTGCGTATCCGCATTCAGGTAGATGAGCACGTTTCTGCACACAACAAGATCCAATCTCGAGAATGGTGGATCACTGATCAGATTGTGTGACGCAAAAACGATGGTTTCGCGTACCGATTTAAGAATGGCATAACCGCCCTTGCCTTCGCGAAAATAGCGGCCCAGACGGTCTTTGGGAATATCCCGAACCATTTCATGACTGTAGACGCCTGCGCGCGCCGCTTCGAGCGCGGCATCGTCGATATCGGTTGCGAAAATCTGCATACGCGGAGAAGTGCGATGGGCCGAAAACCAGTCAAGCAGCAACATGGCGATCGAATACGCTTCTTCTCCAGTAGAACAACCGGCAATCCAGACACGAATCGGCTCGCCCGGAGTTTTCGTCGAGCATAGGCCGGGAATGATTTCCTTTTGAAGAATCTCGAACGCTTCGGCGTCGCGAAAAAAACCCGTGACTCCGATGAGCATATCCTTGGCCAGGCGATCCAGTTCTGCAGGAGCCTGTCGAAGCATGGCCTGATACGCTGACAGGTCAGTCAGGTGATTCAATCCCGCCCTGCGCTCGATTCGCCTCCGCAACGTGGTCGGCTTGTATCCGCTCATGTCATTGCCCGTATGGTCGCGAACGAGTTGCAGGATGGCTTCCACGGCGGCGGTGCCATTGTCAGGCGCCGCGCCCGGCTTTTGTTCTTTTTGAACAAACACGGATTCGGCCAATGCCGATGCCATCTCTTCTGGGCGCAAAATAGTGTCGGCGATTGCACTGCGTATCACCGCTGACGGCATCGCGTCATACGCGCAGGACTCGGGATGCTGAGCCAGAATTCGGCCGCCGGCCTGATGAATCTTCAATGCGCCCGCCGCCCCGTCGTTTCCTGTTCCCGACAACAGCATTGCGACAATGCCTGAACCCGCGTCCGAAGCGAGTGATGTGAACAGGGAATCAATCGGATGATACCGACCGAAATCGTCGCCCCGAAGCGCGCTGTGGAGAATCTGGCCCTCAACTCGCACGTACTGACCCGGTCGAGCGACATAAATCGAGCCGTTTTTTATCGGAGTGCCGTCATCAATCAACTGGGCGGGCATCGAAGACCAGTTGGAAAGCAGGGAGTCCAGCACCGTGCCAAATTCCGGGCTATGGTGCACAACGACAATGTAAGCAACAGAACGGTTGAGATCGGGCGACTTGAAAATCTTTTGCAGCGCCTCAAGCGCCCCCGCCGAGCCACCGATTGCAACAATCCTGAGTGATGACGCAACCATTGTTCGACCGCTCTTTGCCCATTGGGAAAAACCCCCATCTTACACAAGCCCACCCGCCGCTGAGAACCGAATTGATGATGCACCGGGGCATCGGCAGGCAAGAAACACAATACGGTGTCGCGCTCGTGTTTCACGTCATCGGACAGTATCCTAATGCAATGTCCTTTCCTGCTTCGACATAGTTCCGGTCTCATGTCTTGCGTGAGTCCAGTCGCTGCCGCACTGCGTTTTTTCCGGTTCCTTCGCTGGGCTTCGGGACTGCTCCTTCTTGTGAGCGTCGTGATTTGGCTCAGTCAAGACATTACGGCTTCTGGGAAGCCCCGTCTCACCCTTCTCTGGATCGGCGGCCTTCAAGTGACTTTGTACCTAACCGCAGGGGGGTTCTTCGTCTTTGCCCTGTACCGTTTGTTAACAGCAGTCCGGCAGGAAAAGCCGAGCCATTCGCTTGCATCGCCTGCCTGGGCCCTGTTTGCGTTCAGTTCACCGCTGTTGAATCTGATCGTTCCCTTTTTCATCGTCCGCGATACGTGGCGTGTGTGCACCAACAATTCCAGTCCAAGCGACGCCGCGCCCGTAACCTCGCCAGGCCTTTCAAATACCGCCTCTGAGCAAAGCTTGCTCATATGGTGGTCAGGACACCTGAGTTATTGCGGTGCCATCGCCGCGGCACTCGTGATCGCACCGACGCAGCCGCAGCTTCTTGGTGTTGCACTTGTTCTGACCAGCGCGCTGATCATTCTCGTTGCCAGCGCCGGCATGGGAATCTTGAATGACTTTCTAAGGTTGAGGAAATGAGCCCGTGCGGGAATGGATGAATTGACGTCATCCGAGGCAGCCGCTAGTCTGCGTTCCTTGATCCAGAATGGCAGGAGACATCACAATGGAACCGCATCCAGTACTGGCACCTCACTACCAGCAGAAAGAAGACAAGCAGGGTTTCCTGCGCAAGGTTTTCGATGACTCGGCGCAATTCTACGAAGGAATTGCCAAATGGGGCTGGTTCAATTCCGGCGATCGTTACCGCAAAGATGCATTTCGCCGCCACGGCCTTCGTCCCGGTATGCGCATTGTCGATGTCGCGGCGGGCACGGGCATTACGGCCCGCGCCGCGTTGTCCATTGTCGGTGATCCAAGTCTGGTCACCTGCGTGGAACCCAGCGCAGGAATGATCACCGAATCGAAGAAGCTTCTGAATTGCGAACATATTCAGGCCGAGGCCGAGAACATTCCGCTTCCGGACGCCACGCGCGATTATCTGTCGATGGGATTTGCGCTGCGCCATGTGAACGATCTGGAGAAAGCGTTTAGCGAATATTGTCGCGTGCTCAAGCCGGGTGGAACGGCGCTGATCATGGACGTTACGGCGCCTGAAGGTCGCTTCTCGTTCTGGATGTTCAGGTTTTACTTCAAGACGCTGCTGCCCTTCCTGACGCGCGTATTTACAGGCAGCAAGGCGGCGGAGTACCTGATGGCCTATTACTGGGAAACGATGGAGAAAATGGTACCGAACGAAAAAGTGGTCGACTCGCTTCGCGCGGCCGGTTTTTCCGAAGTCAAAGCCATCGTGCACCTCGGGATTTTCACCGAGTACATTGCCCGCAAGTAGGAAGTTCTTGCTTTGTCTGGCAACTCGGCGGCGTCACGCCGTCGAGTTGCTCAGTTCCATGCTGCGTTCGCGCAGTTTCCTGAGCTGATCACGAATCGCGGCGGCCTGCTCGAATTCCAGATTCTGGGCGTGCTTGTACATCTGCTGCTCCAGCTTCTTGATGCGCGCGCCCAATTTGCGCGGATCGCTGATTTTATAGTCCGCAGACTCTTCGGCCACCTTCAGATAGCGTTTCACCATTTCGCGTGGCGTGCCCGTGGTGTCGAGGATGTCCTGTACGGACTTCACCACCGTACGCGGCGTGATACCGTGTTCCGCGTTGTAGGCGACCTGTTTTTCACGCCGGCGCTGCGTCTCGCCGATTGCGCGTTGCATGGAGCCGGTGGCCCTGTCCGCGTACATGATCACGCGACCATTGGCATTGCGCGCCGCCCGCCCCATGGTTTGAATCAACGAACGCTCCGAGCGCAAGAATCCTTCCTTGTCCGCGTCAAGGATCGCAACGAGAGACACTTCCGGGATATCGAGGCCTTCGCGCAAGAGATTGATTCCCACCAGCACATCAAAAGTTCCGAGGCGCAAGTCGCGAATGATTTCGACGCGTTCGACCGTGTCGATATCCGAATGCATGTAGCGCACTTTGACGCCGTGCTCGTTCAGGTAGTCAGTCAGATCTTCCGCCATGCGCTTGGTGAGTGTTGTCACCAACACTCGCTCCCTCTGCTCCGCACATTTGCGGATTTCCGAGAGCAAATCGTCGACCTGAGTCAGCACCGGGCGAATTTCCACTTCCGGATCGACGAGACCGGTGGGACGAACCACCTGTTCGACCACCGCATCGCTGCGTTTGTGCTCGTAGTCGGCCGGTGTTGCTGATACGAAGATCGTTTGCGGCATCATGCGCTCGAATTCTTCAAAGCGCAGCGGCCGGTTGTCGAGCGCGGATGGCAATCGGAATCCATACTCAACGAGCGTTTCCTTTCGCGACCGATCGCCCTTGTACATCGCACCAAGCTGCGGGATGGTCACGTGGCTTTCGTCGATAACGAGCAGCGCATCGCGCGGCAGGTAGTCAATCAAAGTTGGCGGCGGTTCGCCTGCCTGGCGGCCGGAAAGATAACGGGAATAATTCTCGATTCCGGAGCAATAACCAATCTCCATCATCATCTCGATATCGAATTTGGTGCGTTGATCCAGTCTTTGCGCTTCAACCAGTTTATTTGCGGCATACAGTTGTTCCAGTCGATCGCGCAGTTCGATCTTGATCGCGTCGATTGCCTCCAGCACCGTCTGGCGCGTAGTGACGTAATGGTTTTCCGGAAACACCGTATAACGCGCAACAGCTCCGAGCATTTCACCGGTGAGCGGGTCGAACAGATCGAGCTTTTCAATTTCGTCATCAAACAGCTGAACGCGTATCGCCTCGCGCTCGGATTCTGCCGGGAAGATATCGATGACTTCCCCGCGCACCCGGTACGTGCCGCGTCGCAATTCAACATCATTGCGCTGGTACTGCATTTCGGTCAGGCGACGCAGCAGGGATCGTTGGTCGATCAGGTCCCCTTTGGTCAGATGCAGCACCATCGAAAAATAGGACTGCGGGTCACCCAACCCGTAGATCGCCGATACCGTCGCAACAATAATCGAGTCATGGCGTTCCATGAGTGATTTCGTTGCCGACAGACGCATCTGTTCAATATGGTCATTAATTGACGAGTCTTTCTCGATATAAGTGTCGGTCGAAGGAACGTAGGCCTCCGGCTGGTAGTAGTCGTAGTACGACACAAAGTATTGCACTGAATTCTTCGGGAATAACTCTTTGAATTCCCCGTACAGCTGCGCGGCCAGGGTTTTATTGTGGGCCAGCACCAACGTAGGGCGTTGGACCTGCTGAACGACATTCGCGATGGTAAAGGTCTTCCCGGACCCGGTAACCCCGAGCAAGGTTTGCCCAAACATGCCCGACTGCAGGTTTTCCACCAGTTGCGCGATGGCGGCCGGCTGGTCTCCCGCCGGAGCAAATTTCGCGCTCAATTGAAAGGGTCTGGTATCCATGGCCTCGGACAGATGTGCCGGAACGGGGATTCTGGTCGGGTTTCGATTCCGGTAATATTACACGGCTTCGAGACCGGCCGGCCTGCGAATGGCCACGACCGAACGCTCGAGAATGACTAAAAAGGAACATTGCTTGGAAATCACGCTTTCAAAGCGCGTGCAGCGCATCAAGCCATCCCCGACGTTGGCTGTCACCGCGCGCGCACAAGAACTGAAAAAACAGGGAAAGGACATCATCGGTTTGGGAGCCGGGGAGCCGGATTTTGATACTCCGGACCACATCAAGGAAGCCGCGATCAAGGCGATCCGCGATGGTTTTACGAAATACACGGCGGTCGATGGAACCCCGGAACTGAAAGAAGCCATCATTCGGAAATTCTCGCGCGAGAATTCTTTGATGTACACACCGAACCAGATCCTGGTGTCGTGCGGCGGGAAACAGAGCTTCTACAACCTGGTTCACGCACTCCTGGATCCCGAAGACGAAGTGATCATTCCCGCGCCGTATTGGGTCTCGTATCCGGACATGGTCCTGCTCGCCGATGGGGCCCCGGTCATTATCGATGCGCAAATCGATCAGGGCTTCAAGATTTCGCCGGATCAGCTTGAGCGCGCCATCAGTGACCGCACCCGGCTGTTCGTTTTGAATAGTCCGTCGAACCCCACGGGCGCAGCTTACTCACGCCGTGAGTTGGCCACGCTTGGTGAAGTACTCCGTCTGCATCCACACGTATTGATCGCAACCGACGACATGTATGAACACATGCTGTTCACGCATGAACCGTTCAGCAACATTCTCAATGTCTGCCCCGATCTCTACGACCGAACCATCGTGCTTAACGGAGTTTCCAAGGCGTATTCAATGACCGGATGGCGGATCGGCTATGCGGCCGGACCCGCAAAGCTGATCAATGCGATGAAAAACATTCAGTCACAGAGCACGTCCAACCCGACCTCGATTTCGCAAGTTGCAGCCCAGGCCGCGCTGGATGGCGACCAGACCTTCATTGCAAAAATGCGGACGGCCTTCCGGAAACGGCACGATTTTGTCGTGGATGCGTTGAACCAAATCGAAGGCGTTCATTGCCTGACATCCGATGGGACTTTCTACGCCTTTCCGGACGTGAAGCCGCTCATTGAACGGCTGGAAGGCATTACCAACGACATTCAATTAAGCGAGTATCTGATTGAGGGCGCTGGAGTCGCCGTTGTGCCGGGCTCTGCGTTTGGCGCGCCTGGCTACCTTCGGTTGTCCTACGCAACCAGCGACACCAATCTTGAGAAAGCAATGAGCCGTATGCAGGCTGCGTTGGTCAAATGAAAAACGCCGTGCCGGCGCAGGGCCAGCACGGCATCCACGTAAAAGAATTAAGGGGCTGACGAAATCAGCAGGTTGTTGCGATTCTTTTCGACGGTCTTCTTGCCGACGCCCTTGACCTTCACCAGATCATTTACCGAACGAAACGGACCGTTTGCAGTCCGGTAATCGACGATAGCCTGGGCCTTGTCCGGACCCACGCCGTTCAGTTCACGCGCCAGCGTTTTTGCATCCGCCGTATTGATGTCCACCGGAGCCGCCATCGCTCCCGTTGCAATTCCCCATGTAGCCAAAAGAGCAATCATCATCTTTTTCATAGCACTTCCTCGTATTGCAGCATATGAAGTTAATACCAGGGTCCCACCCCGGCCGCCGACACCCATGTCAGCGATGGAGGAAGAGTACAGGTTCGTGACAGAAATCAAACGTGAATATTGCGCACTTCAGCGGCGATGTTCTGCATCGCGGCGATGGGGTCGGGTGCTGCCGTTATCGGCCGCCCGATCACAAGAAAACTGGCCCCGTTAAGGACAGCCTGCCCCGGCGTGGCAATGCGACTTTGGTCATCGACCGAGGCCCCGGCGGGCCGCACGCCCGGGGTCACGAGCAGGAAATCGCCGCCAAGCGCGTTTCGCAATACGGGCGCTTCTTTTGGAGAACATACGACACCATCGAGCCCACATTTCTGCGTGAGCCGGGCCAGCCGCAAGACCTGGTCCTCGACTTTTCCTTCGAGCCCGATCTCGGACAACTGTAGTTCGTCCATACTGGTAAGGATGGTGACCGCGATCAGTTTTGTCTTCTTGCCGCTCTTGTCCAAGGCTTCGCGCGCCGCACTCATCATCTTCGCGCCACCGAGGGCATGCACATTCACCATCCAGACACCCAGTTCTGATGCCGCCCGGCAGGCAGCAGCGACTGTATTGGGAATGTCATGAAATTTCAGATCGAGNNATTCACCATCCAGACACCCAGTTCCGCGGCGGCCGCACACGCCTGCGCCACGGTATTCGGAATGTCATGAAATTTTAGATCAAGAAATACATCAAATCCGTGCGCGACAAACTCGCGCACCAGGTCCGGTCCGGCCCGCGTAAAAAGTTCTTTTCCAACCTTCAGCCGACAAAGCTTCGGATTGATTTTCGCTACGAACTCGCGCGCGCTTTGTGCGTTGGAATAATCCAGCGCCACTATGATTCGTGAATCGCTATTCATGTCGACGGCTCACCTTCCATACTCTGAATGGGTTTCAGGCTGTTCCATGTTTTGCATCCGGGGCATTGCCAGTGCAATGACTTCGCATTGAATCCACACTGCCGGCATTTGTACGCGGGTCTGTTGGCCAACAAACGTGAAGTCAGCTCCTTGAGGACCAGCAAGTTTTCGCGGGCTTCGGATCGGCTACGTTCCAGATTGAGTTCAATCAGCCGATGCAATCCGCGCACCGACGGCTTCTTTTTAAGTTGCTCGGCAACAAACGCCGACGCCACCGTGTCGCCCTGTTGTTTTCGCATCAGTTCGGCCACCGTCAGGAGTGCCNNCCGCCACACCGCCGTACGTTTCATAGGCCTTCAGCGCGAACTGAAGTGCCCTCTCCGGATGACCAAGCTGTTCGTAGAGCTGCTCGATCGGAAGAAACGCTTCCGGAAGAAAATCCGGATCCTGTTGTTCAACGCGCTCATACGCCTTAACTGCGCCGTCAGCATCGTTTATCTCAGTCGCGTGGCGGGCTTCGAGCAGGCTGGCCCTGACGCATTTCGGGTCGCTTTCCAACGCAATCTGGATATTCTTCTTTGCCTCGTCCAGTTCACGATTTTCAAGCGCCTGTTCCGCGACTTCACAGTGGTACTGCGCAACAACCGAGGACCGTTCCCGGCCCGTCTGTTGCTCCAGCTTGTGCATGAACTCGATGGCCTTTTTCCATTCGCGTTCCTGTTGGTAGATTTCGATCAACTGGAGCAGCGAGGGCGGGCCCCAGGGCTCATCGTCAATGAGTTGCTGAAAAACCGACTCCGCCCGGCTCAGGATTCCCGCACGCATGTAATCCAGTCCTAATTCATACAAGGCCTGGGTGCGTTGTGATTTGCTGAGAGTGGGTCGTGCAATCAGGTTTTGATGAATCCGAATCGCGCGTTCCACTTCGCCGCGTCGCCGGAAAAGATTGCCCAAAGCAAAATGGGTTTCAACCGTTTCGCTGTCGACCTCGATCAGTCGGGTGAAAACCTCGATGGCCTTGTCCGGT
>DKAR01000091.1 GCA_002450895.1 Proteobacteria bacterium UBA6921 | reverse complement strand
GTCAAATGCTGCAACAAGGCGGGGCTCAACGTCATCGACATCGTGCTCGAGCCGCTCGCCTCGGCGGGGGCGGTGTTGCAGGACGACGAACGCGAGCTCGGCGTCTGCATGATCGACATCGGCGGCGGCACGACGGAAGTCGCGATCATCTCGCTTTCCGGCATCGTGTATTCCGCCTCCGTCCGTATCGGCGGTGATCGCTTCGATGAAGCCATCGTTTCTTACATTCGCCGCAACTACGGCACGCTGATCGGCGAGTCGACGGCTGAAAAAGTGAAAACGGAAATCGGCTCGGCCTATCCCGGCGACGAAGTGCGCGAAATCGAAATCAAGGGCCGCAACCTGGCCGAAGGTGTGCCGCGCAGCTTCACCGTGAACAGCAATGAAATTCTTGAAGCGCTGCAGGATCCGCTATCCGGCATCGTCAGCGCGGTGAAGACCGCACTGGAACAGACGCCCCCCGAACTGGGCGCAGATGTCGCCGAGCGCGGCATGGTGCTCACCGGTGGCGGTGCTCTGTTGCGCGGCCTCGACCGGCTGCTGCAGGAAGAAACCGGTTTGCCCGTGGTCATTGCCGAAGATCCGCTCACCTGCGTGGCGCGTGGCGGCGGTCGAGCCCTGGAAATGCTGGATGAACACGGCGGAGAATTGTTCATCGTTGAGTAATACGGGTTGCGCGCGCCGGTGGGAGCGCGCGAGTACCACATCATCAAGACTTTCGGAGTCCGCCCATTAAGCCTCTATTCGCCGCCGGCCCCTCGTCCACGGCACGCCTGATCTTCTTCGCCGTCATCTCGATTGTCATCATGACGATCGATCAGCGCGCACGGTATCTCGAAGGCGTGCGCGCCATGACCTCGGTGGCCCTCTATCCGGTTCAGTTTCTGGTCGACATGCCGGTGCGCGCGACATCCTGGGCAGGCGACACCCTGACCTCACGCAGCGACTTGTTGCAGGAACTGGAAACCCTCCGTACCCAACAACTGGTGCTGAAGACCGAGCTGCAGAAACTCACCTCGGTCGAAGCCGAAAACGCGCGCCTGCGTGAATTGCTGCAATCCTCCCAGCGCGTGACCCAAAAAGTGCTGGTCGCCGAAATCCTCGCCGCGGATCTCGACCCGTTCACCCGCCAGGTCATCATCAACAAGGGCGAAGATAGCGAAGTCTATGTAGGGCAAGCGGTGCTGGATTCCGACGGCGTCATGGGACAGGTGGTCCATGTCGGACCGTTGTCGAGCACGGTCATGCTGATTACCGACGCCAACCACGCCATCCCGGTCCAGGTGCTGCGTAACGGACTGCGCACCATTGCGGTGGGAACGGGCGAACAGAACACGGTGGAACTGCCTTACCTGGCCAACAATGCGGACATCGAGGTCGGCGACTTGCTGGTGACCTCGGGACTCGGCGGCCGTTTCCCCCCCGGTTTTCCGGTCGCGCGCGTCTCTGCAATCGAGCGCGACCTGACCCAGTCGTATGCCAAGGTATCGGCCACCCCGAGCGGGCGCCTCGATCGTGTTCGCGAAGTGCTGGTGGTGTTCTCTGAACGGGAACGTGCACCGCTGTTGCCGGAAACGCCCCAGACGTCGGTGCGCCCCGCACCGCCTCCGAAGGAATAGCGCCTATGGCTTCGCGTGAGAACGCTGAACGCAGCTTTGTCGCCATCTCATTCCTGGTGGCATTGGTATTCAGCATCGTTGTATTGCCGGAGTGGGCACGCCCGGCGCGCCCGGAATTCGTCGCCATGATGCTGATCTACTGGTGTGTGAGCGCGCCGGAGCGAGTCGGAATCGGTTTCGCGTGGTTCGTCGGCATCGTCATGGACGTCGCGCATGGCGTCTTGCTGGGCCAACACGCGCTGACGTTCAGCCTGGTGGCATGGGCAACGCTGAAACTCCATCAGCGCATCCGGCTATTTCCAATTTGGCAGCAGGCGCTTAGTGTTTTTTTGCTGATCGTGTTGAGTCAAATGCTGACTTTGTGGATCAAAGGATTGGCGGGCCAACCGCCGGAAACCTGGACCTACTGGCTGCCGTCGGTCAGCAGTTTCGTGCTGTGGCCCTGGTTCTTTTTGCTGATGCGCGGAACGCGCCGGTACTTCCTCGGAGCACTTTGAGTCGAGTCGTATGGCATTACGTATCACACTCAAGGATCACTTTCGTGAAACAGAAATCTTTCTCGCGCGCGCCGTTTTTGCCGGGATTGTTGCCATCGTTCTGTTCGGCGCGGTCGTTTCGCGCCTGGTCTACCTGCAGATGGTCAAACATGACCATTACACGACGTTGTCGCAGGCCAACCGCATCCACCTGATTCCTGTTCCGCCCAACCGCGGATTGATCCTGGATCGCGAGGGCGTCGTTCTGGCGCAGAATTTTCCGACCTTCCAGATTCATATTACCCCGGAGCGTGTCACCAACCTGAAAGACACGCTGGAACGTCTTGCCAACGTCATCGACGTTCAGGACGTCGACATCGCGCGCTTCCGAAAACAACTTAAGCGCAGCCGCGCCTATCAAACGGTACCGCTGCGCTTTCGGCTCAGCGACGAAGAGGTTGCGCGATTTGCGCTGGATCGACATCTGTTTCCCGGTGTTGAACTCGTCGCGCCGCTGACGCGCCACTATCCGCAGGGCGAACTGACCTCGCATATCGTCGGCTACGTGGGACGCATCGATGATCAGGAACAGGCGGCACTCGTGGATGAAAGCAATTACGAGGGCACCACGCACATCGGCAAGACCGGAATCGAAAAGCAGTACGAAGATGTCCTGCACGGTTTCGTCGGCAACCAGGAGGCGGAAACCAACGCGCAGGGTCGCATGATTCGCGTACTGAAAAGCAATGCGCCCACACCCGGCGTGCATCTGCATCTCAGCCTGAGCGCGAACCTGCAGAAAATCGCAATGGATGCACTTGGCGATCGCAACGGCGCCGTCGTGGCGCTGGACCCGAAAACCGGTGGCGTGCTGACACTCGTCAGCAAGCCGGGTTTTGATCCCAATCTTTTTGTGAACGGCATTGATGCCGACGATTACAAGGCACTGGTGACGTCGCCCGATCAGCCGCTCTACAACCGCGCGGTGAATGGCCAGTATCCGCCGGGCTCGACGATCAAGCCGTTCTACGGGCTGGCGGCGCTGGAGTACAACATGCCCGAAGCCACCGGACAAACACCCTGCCGCGGCGCGTTCTCTTTACCCGGCGATACGCACCGCTATCGCGACTGGAAAAAGGAAGGCCACGGCATGGTCGACCTGGATCGCGCGATCACCGAGTCCTGTGACGTGTTTTTCTACGATCTTGCCAACAGCATGGGCATCGATCGCATGTCGACGTTCCTTGGCTACTTCGGCTTTGGCACGCGCACCGGCCTCGACATCCCGAACGAGTTTGGCGGACTCCTGCCATCGCAGGCGTGGAAACGCGCAGCGCGCAAGGAAAAATGGTACGCCGGTGAAACCGTCGTGATCGGTATCGGGCAGGGCTACCTGCTGGTCACGCCCACGCAGATGGCGTCGTTTACAGGGGTACTCGCCGCGCATGGACAGCGCATGGTGCCGCGACTCGTGCAGTCGCTGGAAAATCCAAATACCAGCGAAGTCCAGCAAATCGAGCCACATCGGCTTTCGGACCTCCCGATCAAGAATCCGCTGAACTACAACAAGATCATCGAAGCCATGACACATGTTGTCAGCGGCGCGCGTGGCACGGCCAAAGGCATCAGCAAGGATCTTGCTTATACGATGGGCGGCAAGACCGGGACCGCCCAGGTTTTTCAGATCAAGCAGGATGAGAAGTACAAGGAATCCGAAGTCGATGAGAAGCTGCGTGACCACGCGTGGTTCATCGCATTTGCGCCGGCGGAAGATCCGAAGATCGCGGTCTGCGTACTGGTGGAAAACGGCGGCCACGGCGGTTCCGCCGCCGCGCCGATCGCACGCAAGCTGTTTGATGCCTACCTGACAGTTCAGGGGCAACCGGCATCATGAACATCGGCGAATTCACGCGCTTTGGCAGCGATGCCGGACGACAGGACAAAGTGTCCCTCGCCGTGCGACTACACATGGATGTTCCGCTGCTCGTTGGCCTGTGCACGCTCGCCACGGTCAGCCTGATTATTCTTTACAGCTCCAGTGGCCAAAGCCTCGATACGATTTTCCGTCAGCTGCTGCGCATTGGCCTCGCGTTCGGAATCATGTTTGTGCTGGCGCAGATCGCGCCACATCACCTGAAACGTTGGTCGGTCTGGTTGTACCTGTTTGGTCTCGTGCTTTTGGTCGCGGTGGAAATCATCGGCGACATCGGCAAAGGCGCGCAACGCTGGCTTGAGCTGGGCCCGATTCGTTTCCAGCCATCGGAAATCATGAAGCTCGCAGTTCCGATGATGCTGGCCTGGTATTTTTCAGAACAACCGCTTCCACCGCGATTCTGGCGACTGATCTTCGCCGCACTGCTTATCGCCATTCCGGTCGGGCTCATTGCCAAACAACCCGATCTGGGAACCGCAGTACTGGTCGCAATCGGGGGATTTCTGGTGCTCTTCTTCGCCGGACTTTCCTGGAAATTCATGATCAGCCTGATTCCGCTGGGCGTGGGCGGCAGCTGGGTTGCCTGGCATTTTCTGCACGACTACCAACGCCAGCGCGTGTTGACCTTCCTGAATCCCGAAACGGACCCGTTGGGCACCGGGTATCACATCATCCAGTCGACTATTGCGATCGGGTCGGGCGGTGTTTACGGAAAAGGTTGGCTGAACGGAACCCAATCCTCGCTCGATTTTCTGCCAGAACGCTCCACGGACTTCATTTTCGCCGCATATGCGGAAGAATTTGGCTTTATTGGGGCGCTGATTTTGCTGGCTGTGTACCTTTTTATCGTGGCGCGCTGCCTGTACATTGCATCTCAGGGACAGGACACGTTTGCCCGGCTCTTGGCCGCCAGTCTGGCGGTCACTTTCATGGTCTACGTCATCATCAACACTGGAATGGTGACGGGCCTGCTGCCGGTGGTGGGTGTGCCGTTACCCTTGGTGAGTTATGGCGGAACCTCGATCGTGACCTTGATGGCCGGATTCGGGATCCTCATGTCGATTCAGACGCACCGGAAATTGTTGCCTACCTGACACTGGAGTCGCTTCATGACCCGCAGAGAATACGGAACTCGCCCGTTTTCCGCGCCGACCCACTCGCTGCGCGCGGGATTGTTTTTCGCCGTAGCCAGCCTTTTATGCGCGATCGCGGCTCCGGCATCGGCCGCTTCACTGCTCCGGCAGCCCGAGGTTCGCCAGTTCGTCGATGAAATGGTGACCAAGTACGACATGGATGCCGCCGATATCGCCGCGATCCTCAGCAAGGCCAAAGTGCAGCAGAAAATTCTCGACGCCATGCGCAAGCCCGCCGAAGGCAAGCCGTGGTACGAATATCGAACTATTTTCGTCACTACCCCGCGCGTTAAGGAAGGTGTGGAATTCTGGAACGGCGCCGAGAAGTGGCTGGCCAAGGCGGAGGAGGAGTACGGAGTTCCCGCGGAAATTATCGTCGGCATTCTGGGTGTGGAAACGTACTACGGATCGCAGCAAGGCCGATTCAAGGTACTCGACGCACTCGTGACGCTCGCGTTTAACTATCCGGAACGCGGCGAGTTCTTTCGCGGCGAGCTGGAGAATTTCCTGCTGATGGTGCGCGAAGAAAAAATCGATCCGCAGTCGCTGGTGGGTTCCTACGCTGGTGCATTCGGCAAACCGCAATTCATTCCCTCGAGCTTTCGCCGCTTCGCGGTCGATTTCGATGGCGACGGCAAGAAGGATCTCGTCAACAGCGTCCCGGACGCGATCGGCTCCGTCGCCAATTATTTCAAGAGTCATCAGTGGCGCCCGGGTCAGCCCGTCATTGCCTCGGCTACCGTGTCCGGAGACGGATACCGAAATCTGCTCGACCAGGGCCTGAAGCCGCAAACCAACCTGATGAACTTCTCCGGTTACGGCGTCACGATTGCCCAGGAATCATTGCAGGGAACCGACCTGGGTTCACTGATTGAATTCGAGACCGCCAAAGGTCCCGAGTACTGGGTCGGATTGCAAAATTTCTATGTCATCACGCGCTACAACCGTAGCCCGTTGTACGCGATGGCCGTCTACCAGCTTGCACAGGAAGTGCGCGCGCAGCGCGACGTGAGCGTCGCCAATAACTGATGCTCTCGCTGCAACTTCGTGCCACTGCCCTTGGGGCTTTGATCATTGCACTTTTTGTCGCGGGCTGCGGTGGCGTTGCAGTTCGGGATTCGGCGCCATCGCAATCGATTGACGCCTCCGACATCGGGGATGCCGTTCCTCGCGCAGAACCGCCCAGCCGCTATGGCAATGGCCCGGTTTACTCCGTAAACGGTTCAACGTATCGCGTGCTTCCCAACAGCAGTGGCTACCGCGAACGCGGCATCGCCTCCTGGTACGGAACGAAATTTCACGGCAAGCGCACCAGCAGCGGCGAAACCTACGACATGTACGCAATGACCGCCGCGCACAAGACCTTGCCGCTGCCCACGTTCGCGCGCGTGACGAATTTGCAGAACGGACGCAGCGTCGTGGTTCGCATCAACGATCGCGGACCGTTTCACGAAAACCGCCTGATCGATTTGTCATACGCGGCCGCCATCAAGCTCGGCATCAACGGCGCCGGCACGGGCGTTGTGGAAATCGCCGCGATTGATCCCGGCGCGAATACATCGCCGTCGACCCCCACCACCGAAGTGGCGTCAGGATCGCCCAACCTCTACGTGCAGCTGGGTGCGTTCGCCGATGCCAATAACGCGGAGCGCATGGCCACCCAGCTGAAATCACTGGGCTACGCTCCAAGAGTCTCGCAGACACGCCAGGGTTCGACCACACTCCACAGGGTCCGGCTTGGACCGATGCGCGATGTCGGAGCCGCGGACGAGCTCGTTCAACGCCTGTTTCGCCTCGGTTTTTCACAGCGTCATATTGTCGTCGACTGATACCTCAACATCGCGTGGCTTCACCCGCCCTGATCCGCTAGACTTTGAATTATTTGCAGTCCGTCGTCGTTCCGCGGATACCACTGGCCCGGTGAATTGACGTTCATGACGCTCCGATCATTTCTTGTTCTGATTTTCGTACTGTCCGCGATCACAACGGTGAACGGCGCCGAAATCGCGCGTGAATCGGTCGACACCGTCCCGGATATCTCCGCCAAGTCTTATCTGCTGATCGACTACAACAGTGGCAATGTCCTGGCCGAGAAGAACGCCGATCAGCGCTTCGAACCCGGCGATCTCACTAAAATGATGACATCCTACGCGGTCGATCTCGTGCTGCGCGAAGGCCGCGTGCGCCGGTCTGATCTGGCGGTCATCAGCGACGCCGCATTTCGCACCGGCGGTACGCGCATGTTCCTGAAGGCCGGTGGTCAGGTCGCCATCGAAGATCTGCTCAAGGGCATGATCATCCAGTCCGGCAACGATGCCGCCGTTGCACTGGCTGAGCGAATTTCCGGAAATGACACGGTATTCGCCGATCTCATGAACGAAACTGCAGTGCGTCTTGGAATGGGCGACACGCATTTCGTCAACAGCACCGGCATCCCGGCATCGAACCACTACACGACCGCACGTGACCTGGCGCAGCTGGCGCGCGCAATGATTCACGATTTTCCTGAAACTTACTCGCTCTATTCGATCAAGGAATACACCTTCAACGGTGTAAAGCAATTCAATCGCAACGGATTGCTGTGGCGCGACTCGGCGATCGACGGCATCAAGGCCGCACAGACGAGCAAATCGGGATTTGAAATCGTTGCCTCCGCGCAATCCGGCGACATGCGCCTGATCGCGGTGGTGCTCGGCGCGCGCGACGAAAAAGTTCGCGCCGATGAAACGCAACGCCTGCTCGCCTATGGTTTTCGTGCGTTTGAAACCCACTTGTTGTATGCCGCCCAGGCACCACTGACCGAAGCCCGGCTTTGGCGCGGCGAGAAGAACACGGTTTCGCTGGGCCTGATCAGTGATATGTACGTCACCATCCCCAAGGGCCAGTACGAAAACCTTAAAGCGCGAATTGACCTTGTTTCACGAATCTTTGCCCCGACCATGCGGGGCCAGGCCCTGGGCACGGTGACGGTATCGCTGGGCGAGGATGTCTTTGCAGAGATGGAGCTTGTTTCGCTTGAATCGGTGGAACCGGGCGGATTCGTCAACAATCTCGTCGACAACGTCCGGATGATTCTGGAAAGATAGGCACTCTGGCCTCCAAAAAGCGATTTCGCAGTTGTCGCCTCGGTTCCTGTAGCAAGATGATTGTTTACCTCAACGGCAAGTATTTACCCGACGATCAGGCCCTCATCTCCGTCCTGGATCGCGGCTTCATCTTTGGCGACGGCGTCTACGAAGTTATTCCCGTGTATTGGGGCAAGGCGTTTCGACTGGATCAGCATCTCGCCCGCCTCAACGACAGCCTGCGTGGCATACGGATGGCGAATCCCCTCAGTACGGTTGAGTGGACGCAAGTCATCCAGAAGCTGTTGGAATTCAATACAACGACGGACAGCATGTCGGTTTATTTGCAGGTGACGCGCGGGCCGGCACGTCGCGATCATGCCATTCCCGCCACGACGCGCCCGACGACGTTTGTGATGGTCAATCCGATTCCGGCGCCCGACGCGGAGGTCATCAAGCAGGGCATCAGCGCGGTGACGCTGGACGACATCCGCTGGAAGCTGTGCAACATCAAGGCGACCACATTGCTCGCCAGTGTTCTTTTGAAAGACGATGCGATGAAGCAAGGCGCATACGACGCCATCCTCGTGCGCGAAGGACGAATCACCGAGGGCACCGCGAGCAATGTCTTCGTGATCACGGGCGGCACGGTACGCACTCCGCCGAAAGCCACGGACCTCCTGCCGGGCATCACACGCGATGTTGTCATTGAACTCGCACAGCGCGACGGCATCACTTGTGTCGAGCGCAACATCACGCCCGTTGAAATGGAAACGGCCGACGAAATCTGGTTGACCAGTTCGACGCGGGAAATTCTTCCGGTCACCAAACTGAACAACAAAGTCGTTGGATTTGGTGCGCCGGGCCCGATGTGGCGACGCATCACCTCGCTGTATCAGAAGTTCAAAAAGGACCTGCGGGATCCGTCATGAGCCAGGGTGATTTGCCGGCGGGCCCTGAGTCCTATCCGTGCGAAGTGCCCGTCAAGGCGATGGGTTTGGCCGAAGCGGATTTCTCCGATCTCGTCGTTGCGGTCATTCGCCGCCATGTTAAAACGATTCCTGAAGGCTCGATCGTTTCGCGGCCCAGCGCGAACGGCAAGTATGTTTCAATCACTGTCTCGATCGTCGCGCACAGTCGCGAGCATCTCGAAAATATTTATCGCGATCTGAAAGCCACCGGGCGCGTCTTGGTGGTGCTGTGACACGCCTTATGCACTCGGGCAACGAGAGTGAATACGCAACGCGGACACTGCAATGAACCCGCCCGCGTCATCCCTTATCGTTCGCGCCATCGGCCGTCGCGAGTACACGCCGGTCTGGCGCGACATGCAAGCTTTCACCCAGCAGCGTGATGCGTCGACGCCGGATGAACTCTGGACGGTCGAGCACCCCGCCGTGTTCACCCAAGGGTTGAACGGAAAACCGGAGCACCTCGTGTCACCCGGGGACATCCCGGTGGTACACACCGATCGCGGCGGCCAGGTCACCTACCACGGTCCCGGCCAGGCCGTGATCTACACCTTGATTGACCTGCAGCGCCAGCATCGCGGTGTGCGGGATCTGGTCAGCGCCATTGAGCAAAGCGTCGTTGCGCTGCTTTCCGACTTAGGCATTGCATCGACCGCCCGTGCCGAAGCCCCGGGGGTCTATATCGGCAACGCCAAGATCGCATCGCTGGGCTTGCGCGTCCGGCGCGGCCGCAGCTACCACGGCGTCAGCATCAATGTCGCGATGGATCTGGAGCCGTTCAGTCGCATCAACCCCTGCGGTTTGACGGGGATTGATGTCATTGACCTCAAAAAACTTGGAATTTCCTGCAGGCTGGACGAGGTGATGGACGGGTTTGTCCGGCATTTCGCAGCCCGGCTCAGGTACAATAACGTCCGTCACGCGGAACCCACCTGAGGTTGTTGCGACTGACGGTCGCACACACGTCGTAACCGAGGCAGTATGTCTGATTCAACCAAACCCACTCATGAGCGCGGCGCGCTGAAGACGGCGCGCATTCCGATCAAGGTGGTTCCGACTGTGAACCCGGCGCGCAAACCGCACTGGATCCGCGCCAAGTCCCCAAGCAGTCCGGAAGTCGCGCGCCTGAAGCAGGTGTTGCGCAACCACAATCTGCACACCGTGTGCGAAGAAGCGTCGTGCCCGAATCTGGGTGAATGCTTTGGTCACGGCACCGCGACGTTCATGATCATGGGTGATATCTGTACGCGCCGCTGCCCGTTCTGCGACGTCGCCCACGGCCGACCCGAGCCGCTCGACGTGAACGAACCCGCCAATCTGGGCAAGACCATCGCGGCGATGCAATTGAAATACGTCGTCGTCACGTCGGTGGATCGTGACGATCTGCGCGACGGTGGCGCGCAGCACTTTGTTGATTGCATTCGCGCGATTCGCGAACAGTCACCGCAGACCAAAATTGAAATTCTGGTCCCGGATTTTCGCGGCCGCATGGACATTGCGCTGAAGATCCTCAACGAAGCACCGCCCGATGTGTTCAATCACAATCTGGAAACCGTTCCGCGCCTCTACAAACAAGCGCGCCCCGGTGCGGATTACGCGTGGTCATTGCAGCTCATCAAACGATTCAAGGCGATGTATCCGAACTTGCCGACCAAGTCGGGCCTGATGCTGGGCCTCGGCGAAACGTCGGAAGAAATCGAACAAGTGATGAAAGATTTGCGCGCGCATGATTGCGACATGCTGACACTTGGGCAATATCTGCAACCCAGCAAGCACCACTTGCCCGTTGCTCGTTATGTCGAGCCTGAGGAGTTCGACCGTCTCGCGGAAGTCGCGCGCGGCCTGGGATTCAGCAACGTGGCCAGCGGCCCGATGGTGCGATCGTCCTATCACGCGGACAAACAAGCCGCGGGCGAAGCATTGCCCTAGCCTGCAAAACAGCGTTTTCTCCCGCCCTAGTGCAGGCGCGCTTTCAACCCTGACGACTCAAGACTCTTTGCGATTGCCGTCGTAATCGCCTCGACTTCACTTTCGTGCTTGTTCGCGACGTCGCGCTGACCGCGCGCTGCGCAAACCCGGGACAGCGCCGCGTGGACATCCAGCTGCAACCGCACACGGCCGGTCTGTTCTGCCAGCGCCAGCGCCGGCGACAGTTCCGCCTGCGCTGCGGTGTAATCCTTTTCACGAAACAGCGTTTCACCGATCCAGCGTCGAGCAACACCTTCGAGCTCACGCATTCCATTGGTTGTCGCGATCGCGAGCAGTTCATTCGCGTACGCGCGCGAGCCGCGCACATCGTTTTTCGTCAGTGCGATTTCCGCAAGCCCCTCCAGGCACCGAACAGCCATGTAGCGTTCCGAGGCGCGCTGCGCCTGGTCGAGCGTTGCTTGTAGCGCGCTTGAATCAGTCGATTGACCCAGCCGCGACCGCGCAATGGCCAAATGGGTATCTATTGCAGCGCGCCAAAACTGGATTCCTGTTTCGCCGCTGAGCGCAAGTGCGCGCTCCATGTATTCAATGGCCACTTCGTTCAGGCCCAGGTCCAGTAGCAGAAAAGCAATGCAATCCGCGGCGATGAATTGATAGCGAACCTGATTGAGACCCTCCAGCCAGTGCAAGGTCTTTTGCATATTGACCCATGCTTCGCCGTAGCGCCCCGTGCATGCCCGCGCGTGATCAAGCCCGAGCAATGTCGGCCCGAAGTGCCACTGCAAATCGGCGGCACGTGCAATGTCCAGCGCAGCTTCAAAATTGGCAAGCGCGCGCGGATAGTCTCCCAGACCTCTGGTACCGACGCAGGCATGCCCGATCATCATCAGGTTTTCTGCCTCGTAGCTTTTGTCACCGATACGGCGCGCCAGATCCAGCGAATGTTTGTAGCAGGCAATCGCGGGCTCCGGCTCTGCATTGGCGAAGTGCGCTTCGCCGCGGCCGTGGAATGCCTGAACAGCGACGAGGTCAGCAAATCCTGAGCGCTCGCAAATCTCCACGGCTTCCTGATGGGAAGCAATCGCGCGATCATTGTGCCCGCTGCTCCATGCCACGGTGCCGAGATGATAGAGCGTGTCCGCCGCGTGATGTTCGTCGTGCATTGAACGTGACTCTGCCAACGCCTCGTTCAAACAGTCCGTTGCCTCGTTGTACTGGTCGGCGCGTCGATAGGCCATGCCCAGCTGGATCAAAGCATCGCGCGTCTTGGCGCGCTCGCCGCCGGCGCGCAATTCGTCGATGACGCGTCGCATGTCGGCGACGGCGCCCTGCGTCTGACCGGCTTGTGCGCGCGCCGCACCGCGTTGTTCGTACAGCGCAAGGCGTTGGCGATCATCCAGTGTATTCCGATGCGCTTCGGCCAGTGCGACCGCGCGATCCAACCAGTGCAGTGCATCGCGCATCGCGAACAATTTTTGCGATCGCTCCGCGGCGAGCAGTTGATAGCGCAGCGCTTTGGCCCACACCTGGGCGCGCTCGTAGTGCTCCGCCAAACGGGCATCGCGTTCATGTTCGGCATCGTCGTCGACACGCTCCAGCGTTTCGGCGACTGAGCGATGCAGCAACCGGCGCCGCGCGCCTCCGATGTCGAGATAGACCACCTCGCGAACCTTGTCGTGGCTGAAGTCGTAAACGCCGCCTTCAGGCTCCTCGCGCAGCAGGCGGCGTTTGACCAGCGCCTCCAGCGCATCGACAACATCCATTTCACCCCCCTGCGTGACTTCGAGCAGCGTATCGAAATCAAATCGCCTTCCTAAGACGGCGGCCGCTTCCAGCAACGGGCGAATCGGCTTGGGAACGTGCGCAATGCGTACACGCACCGCGGCGCGCAGCGCATCCGGGAGCAAGCCGGGTTCGTCGCTGGCGCGTGCGCTCAACTGCGTCTCACCTTCACTCAGGGACTGAAGAATGGACGTCAGGAAGAACGGGTTGCCTTCGGTCTCGCGATGCAGGCGCTCGGCCAGCCCGGCCATGGCGGGATTTGCCGCGGCGAGCGCCGCGACGATGTTGGCCGTGTCGGAGTAATCCAGGCGTGACAGCGCCAACCGGCGCGCATGGGTGTCGCGACGCAGGCTTTCGATCAGCTGCGCAAATCGCTCGTCGCTATCGACGGCCTCATCGCGATACGCATAGATCACCAGCACCGGCCGCTGGGCGACGTTGCGCGCCAGCGTGTGCAACACTTGCGCGCTGGCATCGTCGGCCCATTGAATGTCGTCCACGATGAGTACCGACGGGCGATTGCCGCGCGCGGCTTCGAGCAACTGATCCACGGCGCGGGACAAACGCGCCTGGCGTGCTTCCGGAAAATCATTCGACAGCTTGGGAAGGTCGGGCACGCGTTCGGCAATTTCGGGAACCAGCGCCGCGAGTTCGGCGAGCGACACCGGCGCGAGTGCACTCAATGCTGAATCCGAAACAAGATCGAGCGCGCGCGTGACGAGATTGATCACCGGTTGATAAGGCATGGCGCGCTCGATTTCGTAGCAGTTCGTTACGAGCGTGGGCAGTTCCTGCGGCTGGATGTAGCGTTCGAGCTCGCGCAGCAACCGGCTCTTGCCGATTCCCGTTTCGCCTTCGATCAATACCGTGTAACCGCTGCCAACCGTGAGCCTCGCGATGAGCCCGACAAGCAGACCGTATTCATGGCTGCGGCCCACGAAGGGCGTCGCGTCACTTGCTGTTGTTATTGGTGAAGCGGGCTGCGAACAACTCGCATCGTTCGCGTCCGCGCCAAGCGAGAGCGGCCCGGGTACGACGGGCAGGCTGGAGGCGGCGTACACCGCGCGCGCGGCATTCAGAAATTCACGTCGCTCTGTCTCGGGGATGGCTAACGTTGCAGCAAGCCGTTCCGCGAGGCGTCGTGATGGCCGGCGCTCGTCGGCTTCAATTTTTCGAATGGTGAACCCCGAACAGCACACCCGCTCGGCAAGCGCATCCTGGGTGAGGTCGAGGGCCTTGCGCCGCCGCCGCAACCAGTAGCCAAACGAATTGGCCCGCTCTTCCACCCGTGTGGACCCCACGTGACATGTAAGCGATTGATTCTAACAGCTCGTTCCGCCCATTTGTCCCGGTTTTTGTCCCGCTTTGCGTGACCTCACGCACGCCGGATTGGGCTGAAATGATCACACCGAACGGCAACAAAAACCGATTTGGACATCGCGCACCGGGACCGCGTCGCCGTACTGAAAAGTCCTCACTTTAAAACTATCAAGGAGAACTACCATGTCAGCTGTCATTTCCACATCTACCCCCGTCGTTGATCTTGTCGCCGTTAAGAACAAGCAGCACATGGCCTGGTCGGCTGGTGACTACGCCGTTGTCGGCACCACGCTGCAGATCGTTGGCGAATCCCTCTGCGAAGCACTGGATTTAAGAGCCGGCGAGCGCGTGCTCGATGTCGCGGCCGGTAACGGCAATGCCACGTTGGCCGCCGCGCGCCGCTGGTGCGATGTAGTCTCTACCGACTACGTCCCTGCACTGCTTGAACGCGGTCGGACCCGCGCGAGTGCGGAAGCGTTGCAAGTGAAATTCGAGCAGGCGGATGCCGAAAATCTTCCCTACGACGATCACAGCTTCGACGTGGTCATGTCCACCTTCGGCGTGATGTTCACGGCGGATCAAACCAAGGCGGCCGCGGAATTGGCACGGGCCTGCAAGCCGGGCGGCCGCATCGGCCTCGCGAACTGGACGCCGGGCAGCTTCATCGGCCAACTGTTCAAGCTGATCGGAAGCTATATTCCACCGGCTGCCGGCGTGAAATCACCGGCACTTTGGGGCACCGAAGAACATCTGCGCGACCTCTTTGGCGATCGACTCGGGTCCATCTCGATCGAGCGCAAAAACTTCGTGTTCCGCTATCACAACGCCGCACATTGGCTGGAGGTGTTTCGCACGTTCTACGGACCGATGCAAAAAGCGTTCGGCGCCCTCGACTCCGCGAAGCAGCAAAGCCTGGCCGCGGACCTGATTGCGCTCGCCGAAAAGTTCAACCGCGCAACCGATGGCACGCTGGTCGCTCCGGGTGAATACCTGGAAGTCGTCATCACACGCAAGTAATCAGCGCGGACCTAACACGACACATCCAGAGGAGTTACGACATGAATATCACCGACATCATGATTCACATCAAAGAGACCCTCAGCAGCGAGGAGCGCTCCACGTTCGAAGACGAGCTGCGCGACATCGACGGCGTGATTGCACCCCGCTTCAGCACCGACAAGATCCACCTGCTGGTCGTCGCGTATAACCCCGACAGGACCAATTCGGCGGCCTTTTTGAACAAGGCGCAGGCGGCGGGCTATACCGCACGACTGATCGGCGGGTGATTGCAGCGGTCGCGGCAACGGCTCTACATCTATATGTAAAGGGCCGTTGCCGTTTTTGATTTGGTCATGCATTCGCGTTCAAGAACACTAGGCGTTACAGACGGACCGCGGCAGCGTATCGTTTACACGATGGCACTTATACTCGATCGACGTTCGCCGATTCCCGAGACATCAGAGTGAGAATTTCCGTGGGCAAACGCTACGACAGCATTCTGGAAACCATCGGCCACACACCGGTGGTTCGCATCAACAAGCTGGGAACATCCGGCGTCAACCTGTTTGCCAAGGTTGAGTCCTTCAATCCGATGGGATCGGTGAAGGACCGTCTCGCACTCGGGGTGATCGAGGACGCCGAACGTCGCGGCGAGCTCAAGCCCGGGCAGACCATCGTGGAAGCAACAAGTGGTAATACCGGCATCGGCCTGGCAATGGTGTGCGCGCAAAAAGGCTACCCGCTGGTAATTACGATGGCCGAGAATTTCAGCATTGAGCGGCGCAAGCTGATGCGCTTCCTCGGTGCCCGGGTCGTGCTGACGCCCACGGGCGATATGGGATCCGGCATGGTGGCCAAGGCGGCCGAGCTGGCCAAGGCGCACGGTTGGTGGCAACCGCGTCAGTTCGAAAATCCGGCCAACGCCGACGTTCACGCCCGAACCACGGCCGTGGAAATTCTCGACGATTTCGCCGACATCTCGCTCGACTATTGGGTGACCGGATTCGGCACCGGCGGCACGCTGAACGGCGTGTCACGCGTGCTCAGGGAAAAAAGCCCGCAAACAAAGATCATCGTCTGCGAGCCGGACAACTCCGCGATTCTTGCCAGTGGTATTCCGCAGCCGAAGAAGGACAACGGTTCGGTCGCCGCAAGTCATGCCCGTTCACGACCGCATTTGATGCAAGGCTGGTCGCCCAATTTCATCCCGCGGCTCGCGGAAGAGGTTGTCGCGGAACAGCGCATTGATGACTTCATGCTGATCGACGGCGCGGACGCGTTGCGTTGCGCCAGGGAGCTCGCACGACAAGAGGGGTTGTTCGTCGGCATTTCCGCGGGCGCAACCTTTTCCGGTGCGCTGCGCGTCGCCGCGAACGCGCCGGCCGGCGCAAACATCTTGTGCATGTTGCCGGATACCGGTGAGCGCTACCTTTCCACTCCGTTGTTTGCCGACATCGCTGCGGACATGACCGAAGAGGAACTGGAATTATCGAAATCGACGCCAGGATTCCGCTTCGATGTTGCGCCCGCATCTGATCCCGCCGCTGCACAGGCAACGAAAGCGATAGACACCGCCATCACGCGCGAGCTGGATGCATTAATTGGTGACGCGACGCAGCCCGTGATCATGTTTTCCTACCAGTGGTGCGAGTTCTGCGACGCGGCACGGCAGATGTTCAACCGGTGCGGAATTCACTGCTCTTCGATAAACCTCGACGCTGCGGAGTACCGTCCCGGAGATCACGGAGGTACGTTATTCGAAGCGCTGACCCATCGCACGGGCTGGATCACTTTGCCGCAAATTTTCATCGGCGGCGAGTTCGTCGGGGGGTGCATCGATGTGTTCGAACTGTTGAAGAACGGCGAATTGCACACACGATTACGCGCACACCAGATTCCGTTCGATCCCGCGGCCACCGCCAATCCGTACGACTTGCTGCCGAAGTGGTTGCTACCGCGCTAATGGCGTGAGGTTTACTACGACGCGATCACCAGCGCGTCTCGAGACCGGATTTCCAGTCCGCTACAAAGGCGTGGAGTGTCTCTACGAGTTCTGGTTCGTGCTCGGTTCGGTTTGTCGTAAGGTGGATATAGGTGTGTTGTGGATTGGGATCGTGTCCGGTCGTCACCGTCCATTGCAGCGCATACGGACATCCCGGCAGGGAGAAGCGTACGCCGAAATCCAGCTCTTCACGATTCAGGTCAAACACGCCCCACACGCAGTAGATCTCACCGCGCAGTTTTGCATCGCTCAGAACCTTTTCAATGGACGCGCACCAGCGCGGCAATTCCGCAATCGTCAGGCGCTGCTGCAGATCCCCGGCCAAGGCGGAAATAACGGCGGTACTGGAAAATTCCATGTCAGTGCACCGGAACGCGAAACACGGAGAGACAGGGTAATGGAGAATGCCTCTGATCCCTATCGATTTCGTACCTATGTGAAAGAGACCAAACCGCGGATGTCGGAATCGCAACGAGATTCTTGTCGATGCCGGTTCCTTCGCACCTGTGGGCCCGATCCGATAAAGGCGGGACTTGGGAAAATCGCTGCCCGGCCATAGAATCAAGTGATGCAAAACAATCGGCAGCACCCCAGAAACCCCTTCGAGGTGAGAGTCAAAATATCTCACCCTGCCATTGGGGAAAAGATCGTAAAGACACGAGACATTTCAGAGGGTGGACTTTTTATTGTCGCTGAACCCACAGAGATGCCGCCGATTGGCGAAATCGTGACAGGACAGATTCTGGGAATGATGGAAGACCCACCCATCGTGAAAATGAAGATCGTTCGCACAGAAGAACAAGGCTTGGGGCTTCAGTTCGTCAGAGAGTGAAGAGCCAGAAATACAAAATTCTTTCCGTCCTGCTTCCGGCCGAGAGCATCACATCGCCACACCAGAATTCCAACCTCTCGCTGAACCGCCAATCAGGCTGCGTTATGGCAATTTTCCAGCCGCGACCATTCGATTAAAAAGTATCGGCGACGGCAGCCAAACGACAATGTCATCNNATTTTCCGAGTAGATGCGCTGGATAAACGTTGTTGTCGCGGAGTTATTGGTGATCTCATCCGCGTTGGTTGCACCGCTCGAGTTATTCCCGCCGACGACGCCGACGTCTGACGTGGCGAAGTTTTCTTTTCCGGTGGAATAAACCACCGCAGGCACCGGCGTGGCCAGCGACGTCAACGCGTACGTCGGGGCATTCCGTGTTTGGACCGTCTTTGTTCCCGCGCTGGTGAGCGTGAAGTTGGGTGTGTTTGTCGCAAATGCAGGTGTAACACTGTAGTGAATGATGTGTCCCCAGGCATCGACCTTGCTAACACCCAGGGTCGTCCACGGGATGTACCCGGTACAGGCAGCCTCGTTCCCACATGCCGAACTGTTTTCGCTGCCGTCTGTCGCCGAATTCGCCGGACGGGGCAGCCGTCCATTTGCAACGGCAAAGCCAATGAGCGCTTCGCGAACTTCTTCAAGTATCCGGTTGGTGTCTTCGATTCGTTTCTGCTGTATCTGAGCGGCTAATGGCGTCAATAACCCTCCAAGCAGCAAGCCGATGATCACCAGCACGAT
>DKAR01000030.1 GCA_002450895.1 Proteobacteria bacterium UBA6921 | reverse complement strand
GTTGGCGCCGTGGTTGATGCCGGAAATCACCATGTCGGGAAGGTTCGGCAACAGGCCGGTTACCGCCAGATGCACGCAATCGGTGGGCGTGCCGTTGACATACAGAAATCCGTTTGCGGCCTTCTTGATCGACAGCGGACGATCCAGCGTAAGCGAATTGCTGGCACCGCTGCGGTCGCGCTCCGGCGCAACCACGGTCACATCGGCCTGGGTCGCAAGCGCATCGGCCAGTGCGCGAATGCCCCGGGACTGGTAACCGTCGTCGTTGCTGATCAATATTCGCATCACGCGGAGCGGATGACTTCTGCGGTTAACTGGCGCGTAGCGTATTCCTGTATGCAATTTGTCGCAACTGTTTTGAATGAAAAGCAGGATTCAGGCGCCTGCGATACGCAAAGCGCGTACTTTTTCACCACATCGCTCACTGTGCGCCGGTATCATCGCGAAATGGGCACACCAAAGAAAACGCGCGATCCCGAAGACGCTGCGCTGTTTCGCGAGGCGATGACCGGCGTGAAACCATTGCGCCAAACCAATCGACGCGATCCTGAATCGCCAACGCCGAAAAAAACGCGCCGCGCTCCAGCTCGCAATCCACAGCGCGCCGCGCTTCACGTGGACGATGTTGCACCTGTGGAATCCGGTGATTTGCTCGAATTCGCGCGCAGCGGCGTACAACCGAATGCGCTCCGGCGCATGCGTCGAGGAAAAGTAGCGATTCAGGCTGCACTTGATCTGCATGGGCTCACAGCCGCCGGCGCACAGGATGCACTGGACCACTTCGTGAAACATTGCGTGGAACAAGGCTACCGCCAGGTACGCATCATTCACGGCAAAGGACGCGGCACCAAGAATGCTCCGCCCGTCATCAAGAGTATCGTGAACCATTGGCTCCGTGAACAAGCTTCAGTGCTGGCGTTTTGCTCCGCCCCACCGCAGGACGGCGGCGTCGGCGCCGTCTATGTATTGCTGAAAGCCCATGCCGCGTGACACAACCACGCTTGCGAGCGAGTTTCCGCCGCCACCGGCGGACGGCTACAGTTGGCGCTACGTGCTCAACGTGGCCCGCGAGCATCGCACCGAAATCGTCATCGCCAATTTCGTTGCCTTGCTCGCCGTCCTGGCCAGCGTCCCCGTGCCGCTGCTGTTGCCGTTGTTGGTGGACGAAGTCCTGCTGAATAAACCGGGCAAGCTCGTCGCGACGCTGGATCGCGTGTTCCCTTCCGACTGGCACGGACCCGTGCTGTATATCAGTGTCATGCTCATCGTGACGATGTTCCTGCGCCTGGCCACACTAACATTCAGCGTGTTGCAAACCCGCGGATTCACGCGCGTGGCAAAAGACATCACCTACCGCATGCGCGGCGCGCTGTTGCGCCACCTTGAAACGGTGTCGATGTCCGAATACGAGACGCTCGGCAGCGGCGCGGTGGCCAGCCACTTCGTCACCGACATGAATACACTGGATGAGTTCATCGGCGCGTCGATCAGCAAACTCGTCATCGCCGCCCTTTCGCTGGTCGGTGTCAGCGCCATCCTGCTGTGGATGCACTGGCAACTTGCCTTGTTCATCCTGTTGCTCAACCCGTTGGTTATTTATTTCACCGTCGTATTGGGCAAGCGCGTAAAGAAGCTCAAGCGCGCAGAGAACAGCGCGTTCGAAATGTTTCAATCCGCACTCGGCGAAACGCTGGACGCGATTCAGCAACTGCGCGCCGCCAACCGGCAGCGCCATTATCTACTCAATGTCATCGATCGGGCGCGAGGCATCAAAACACACTCCGCCGCGTTTTCATGGAAGAGCGACGCCGCGAGTCGATTTTCGTTTGCAGTCTTTCTGGTTGGGTTCGATCTGTTTCGCGGGTTGTCGATGCTCATGGTGGTTTATTCCACGCTCACCATCGGCGAAATGCTCGCCGTGTTTGGCTATCTCTGGTTCATGATGTCGCCGGTGCAGGAACTGCTCGGAATCCAGTACGGCTATTTCGGTGCGCGCGCGGCGATGGGCCGCATCAATCGGCTTTTGCAGTTGCACCAAGAACCCAGCTATCCCGCCACGCGTGATCCGTTTGCCGGAAAGACCACGGTCGGCGTGCGCGTTGAGAATGTCGAGTTCACCTACGGCGAAAACGTGCCCGTGCTCAAAGGCGTGACGCTGGATATCCATCCGGGAGAAAAGGTGGCGCTGGTGGGCGCCAGCGGCGGCGGCNNCATGTACACGCCACAACACGGAATGCTGTATTTCGACGGCGTCCCCGTCACGGACATTGGCCTGGACGTGGTGCGCGCGAATGTGGCGTGCGTGCTGCAACACCCTGCGCTCTTCAACGATACGGTGCGCACGAATCTCACGCTGGGACGCGACATCGGCGAAGCCGAACTCTGGCGCGCACTCGAGGCGGCGCAACTGCGCGAAACCGTCGAAGCGATGCCGCTAAAACTCGACAACATTGTCGGCCGCCAGGGCGTGCGGCTGTCCGGCGGACAACGCCAGCGCCTGGCCATTGCGCGCATGATCTTGTCGGACCCGAAGGTCGTCATACTCGACGAAGCGACATCGGCGCTCGATGCCGCCACCGAGGCGCGCTTGCATGAGGCATTGCGGGAATTTCTCAAGGATCGAACAACGCTGATCGTGGCTCACCGCCTGAGTGCGGTGAAGCAAGCCGATCGCGTCTTTGTGTTTGAGGATGGACAGATTGCCGAACACGGCGCGCACGAAGAACTGCTGCGCGGTGGTGGCCTCTACAGCAAGCTTTACGGCCAGCTACAACACTAGCCGTAACGCTTGCGAACGGTCGTTACGACCTCGAAGACGAGCGCAGTTCGATGCCCGCCGCCTTGGCGAGATCCTTCTGAATGCGCGCAACGCGTTCGACCTGGCCTTTCGCGGGGAAGCGTTCGTAGAAACCTTCCGTCTTGAAATCACGCTTGATCGCCGTCCACGGCGACAGGCGTTCTTCCCAGCGCGCGACGCGCCCTTCGGCAGGGTCCGCATCGCTGCGGGCCAGTTCGGCGCAAATGCGGATCAACGCTTTCAGCGTCACCGGCTTCGTCACCATGTAGTTCGGATGACCCCAGGTTTCCTGCCAGACCTTGTGGCATGCTTTCAGGAAATCACGCACGACCGCGTACTGGCGATCCGCCTCGCGCGACATGTCGCTGGCTTTGGAGATGTGCTTCCAGTTGCTGCTCACCCACTTGTGCAATTCGTTGTACAGCTCGGCCTGCAGGATCCACTTGGTCTGCGCGCTACGGCCGCCGAGGCGGTTGATGCGATAACGCAAGGGACTGTCCCCTTCGCTGTACAACTTGTCCACCAAACGCGCGGCGAAACGGCGATCGGGATCGGCCCACGAAACGCGCTCGTACAGATCCACCAGATGGCTCTTGTTAATGCGCGTCGGGGTTGAATTGATGATGACGAACATTTCGGTCGCAAAGTCTTCGCTGCGACCGTCGAAGATGATGACGGGTACGTTGATGCCCTCACCTTCTTCAGGATGCGAGTTCATGTAAAACTTCAACGCGGCGAGCCGGTGCTGGCCGTCGATAATCAGATACTTCTTGTGCGGATCCTGAAGATGTCCGACATGTTCGTTGGCGCTCAAGCCGCGGAACGAAAGTGTCTCCGACGTAAACAACAACACCGTTCCGGGAATGGGCGGCTGGCTTTGCGCCGTTTCGTAGAAGTTTTTGAGGGCTTTCACCTTGCCGCGCGACATCGTGCGCTGAAAGGCGTCGTCGGTGCGCTCTACGCGCTCAATAAAGTTGGCAATGTCGTCATTCTGTGTCGCGGCATCCGGAGCAATTTGTTCACCTTCACCGTAGAACCGGCTGATAAATCGAACTTTCTCCAACAACTGTTTGGCCGGATAGCTGACGAAATAGAAAATGCTGTCTTTCTGCCTGATTTGCGTTGCCAACATAAGCAAGGTCCCCTCTTAAGACCACGAAGTTCCTGTTATTCCCGGCGGGGACGGACGGCAGCCCGCAAGGCCGCCAAACTATCGCACAGGGGCGCCCCCTGAGGCCAGTACAATGTTTGACAAAACAGGGGCTTCGCCCACAGCCTAGCACCGTCTGACCCCACCCATCGGAGCCGTCCCGTGCCACGCCCCAGCGATCTCCGCCTGCTTTTTGCCGCCCGGGCGGTCCGGTTGTTCGCTTTCGGCTTTTTGTCGGTCACCCTGGTTCTGTATCTGACCCAAATCGGGTACACACCGGCCCGGATCGGGTTGCTGTTTACCCTGGCCCTCGCGGGCGATGTCGCGATCTCACTCTGGCTTACCACCCGAGCGGACCGCTATGGCCGCCGACGGATCCTGCAGTGGAGTTCCCTGCTGATTGTGCTGGTAGGTCTGGTCTTCGCCGGGACGGACGAATTCTGGTGGCTGGCGGCGGCGGCCATCGTCGGCGTCATCAGCCCCAGCGGCGGGGAGATCGGGCCCTTTCTGTCCGTTGAACAGGCGGCCTTGTCCCAGGTCACCGGCGACACAACGCGAACGCACACCCTCGCCTGGTACAACCTGACCGGTACGGCGGCCACAGCGTTCGGCGCACTTTGCGGTGGTGGCGTTCTCCACGCGCTTCAAAGCGCGGACGTGCCATCGCTGGCTGCGCATCACATGTTGCTCGTGTCCTACAGCGTTCTGGGCGTGATCATGATGTTCCTGTTTTCGCGGCTCTCGCCCGCGGTCGAGGTCGCTCGCGATACCACGGCAACGTTGTCGTCCCGCTTCGGACTGCACCGGTCCGCTCGCACAGTGGCCAAACTCAGCGCGCTGTTTGCAATCGATTCGTTTGCCGGCGGCTTCATCGTGCAAAGCCTTCTCGTCCTGTGGTTCCACAAACAGTTTGGTGTGGATGCGGCGGCGCTCGGCGGTGTTTTCTTCGCGGCCAACCTGCTGGCGGCGCTGTCCTTCCTCGCCGCGGCACGAATCGCCCGGTGGATCGGCCTGATCAATACGATGGTGTTCACCCACATTCCGGCCAATGTGCTGTTGATCCTTGTGCCGTTCATGCCGTCGTTCGAATCCGCCGTTGCGGTGCTGTTGCTTCGCTACTGCATTTGCCAGATGGATGTGCCGACACGGCAGTCGTACACGATGGCGGTGGTGGATCCGAGCGAGCGATCAGCCGCGGGTGGCATCACCGGCGTCGCGCGTTCGGTCGGTGCCGCGGCCTCGCCGGCGCTGAGTGGACTGCTGCTCGGCAGCGCGCTGTGGTCCGGAGCGCCGCTGGTCATCGCGGGATCGTTGAAGATTGTGTACGACCTGCTGCTGTACCACAGCTTTCGTCGTTTGAAGCCGCCGGAAGAAACCTGATTTCTCGATTACGTCGCGCTCACAAATTCGCGCAGGACCGTAGTGGCATAGGAGCCCGGTTCAAGAACGAACGAAAGCTTCAACGCGTCGTCGCACAATCGCTCTGACTGGAGCGCCTCAACCCGGAGTCGTAACGCGCGACGCTCCTGCCGCAATCCTGCGTTTTCGAGACCGGCGCACAGCGCCGCCTCATCTGACAACGTGTTCTCTTCCAACGCCCTTGCGGCGCCGCGCGCGGGAATCTCGCCTTTGCCCCACATCGGACCGCTCGGGTGAATATCGAATCTGGAAATACGCTCGCGCAACGCGTCGTCGATGGCGTCGGAGACAAAGAAACTGTGCGTGCCATCCAGAATGAACGCCTCTCCGGGCAATGGCTGATTCCAGGAGCCGTCGGCGACCCGACGCGACAGGACCCGATTGAAAAGATACGAGCGCGCGGCCGACAGGATCATTCCTCGTTCGTGGCGATCGCGCACGGACTGGCCGCCGGCAAACCATTCGCGCGCACGGGCGACATTCTGTGCGTCTCTGCCGAAACGCTGCTCACCAAAATAATTTGGTACTCCCAAATCGCGAACGATCGCAACCCGGCGTTCGATATCTCCGGCGTCGTCTTTAATTTCGCGTAACACGAGAATGAACTGATTTGCGGCGTGCGCCCCGCGCTTCAACTTGCGCCGATTTCGCGTAACGTGCAGGACGTTTTCCGAGTCTGAATTCAACTGTGCCCAATCCGGTTCGGATTTCCTCGCCAGATTGATACTGAACCATTGGGATGTCACGGCATGGCGGTCTTTCAAACCACTGTATCCGTCGTCCACGGGTTTCACGCCTGCAAATTTCGCCAGTTCGCGCGCAAGCCACTCCGTGTTTGTACCGCGCTTGCGGATCTGCAGAAACGCGTGATCGCCGTCGTTGTCAGGTTCGAAGCCGAGAACTTCGTCGACCTGAAAGTCCTCCGGCGTACTGCGAATTCGCGCGGTGGCACGCGGCGAACCGAGTGCAAATGCCAGCTCATCCATGGATCAATAAGATTCTTCGAGTGGGAATGACGACGGCGAGAAACGCCTAGGGTTCGTTCAACAGCGCAACGGCATGCGCGGAAATGCCTTCGAGCCGGCCTTCAAAGCCCATGCCTTCGGTGGTCGTCGCTTTCACATTGACGCGCTCGGCGGCGATATTGAGGTCCGCCGCCAGGTTCGCACGCATCGCCGCGATGTGCGGGGCCAGTTTGGGTTTCTGCGCGACGACGGTAACGTCCACATTCGATATGGCGAAGTGCTTGCCCGCAAGCGCCTCAACCACACGCCGCAAGAGGACTCGACTGTCGATATTCTTGAACGCAGCGTCCGTATCCGGAAAGTGCTTGCCGATGTCTCCCAAACCGGCGGCGCCCAACAGCGCATCGCACAGTGCGTGGATCAATACATCCCCATCGGAATGTGCTTCCAGCCCGTGGGAGTGTGGAATTGTGACGCCGCCGAGCACCAGCGGCCGACCGGTCACCAGGCGATGGGCGTCATAGCCGTGACCAATACGCATCAGTGCTTGCTTCCCTGTTGCTTGAGATAGAACTCAGCCACCATTAAATCCTCGGGGCGCGTGATCTTGATATTGTCGGTCGCCCCTTGAATCATTTTCGGCTTCAGGCCCTGCAACTCCATCGCCGATGATTCGTCGGTGACCAACACCCCATTGTCGATGGCGTCGCGCAATGCATTGCACAACGCACCCAGACGAAACATCTGCGGCGTATGAGCGTGCCAGAGCTGTTTCCTCTCGACGGTCTGTATGACCTCATCGTTGGGATCGCTCCGCTTCATCGTGTCGCGAACCGGAATGCCAAGCAACCCGCCCACCGGGTGATCACTCAACTTGGAGATCAACATGCTGATATCGGAATGGCGCACGCAAGGGCGCGCCGCGTCATGGACCAACACCCAATCTTCTGGATCAGCGCGCTCAAGCAGCGCATCCAAGGCATTCAGCACCGAAGAACACCGTTCCCCTGCACCACTCGTCGTGAGCAACGGTTTGTTTGTGGCGAATTCAAGTGCGCACCAGCGCTCATCGTCCGGCGCCAGCGCGACCATCACGCCATCAATTCGGGAATGCGTAAGTAGACGGGACAGGGCGTGTTCGATGACCGTCTTGCCGGCCAGCGTCAGGTATTGTTTGGGAACCGCGCTCTGCATGCGGGTGCCGCTGCCCGCGGCGGGAACAACGGCCCAATAGGACATTGCAACCCCGCCCTATCGCTCCACGACGTGGAAGAAAGTCTCATCCTTTCGGATCATGCCCAGTTCGGCACGGGCACGTTCCTCAATGGCGGCGTATCCGATACGCAAATCCTGAACTTCAGCCGCCAGACCGCGATTGCGGTCGGTAAGCGCGAGATTCATGGCCCGTTGTTCCTCGATGGCGCGTGAAAGACGCCAAACCTCGGGAACACTGCCGGAGCCAAACCAGAGTTTGATTTGAAGTGCTGAAATGAGCACCGCGAGACCCACCAAGACCGCCTTCATCGAGTACTCACCCCTCACTGCTACGCCCACCCGTCCCGGGGTACACGTAATGCGAATTTGAGAATTGCCGCTCCGCCAAACAATCTTGTGGCGCCATTCGGCGCCACATCATTTATAGATTATAGAACGCGCTGCGGCCAGGATACTTGGCCTTTGCCCCCAGCTCTTCTTCAATTCGCAGCAGCTGATTGTATTTGGCGACGCGGTCGGACCGGGACAGCGAGCCCGTCTTGATTTGACCGGCATTGGTGGCAACCGCAATGTCGGCAATCGTCGTATCTTCCGTTTCACCCGAACGGTGCGACACCACGGCGGTGTACTTCGCTTTTTTCGCCATGTCGATCGCCGCCAGCGTTTCGCTGAGCGTACCGATCTGATTGACCTTGATCAGGATCGAATTGGCAATGCCCTTGTCGATGCCCTGCTTGAAGATCTTGGTATTCGTCACGAACAGGTCATCGCCCACCAGCTGCACTTTCTTGCCCAGCTTCTGCGTCAGTTGCGCCCATCCATCCCAGTCGTTTTCGGCCATGCCGTCTTCGATGGTGATGATTGGGTACTTGTCGACCCAGCGCGCCAGGTAATCCGCGAACTCCGCCGACGTCATGCTCTTATTTTCGGATTCAAGCACGTAGCGTCCATTCTTGTAGAACTCGGACGAGGCGCAATCGAGGCCGATGAAGATATCCTTGCCCGCGGCGTAACCGGCTTTTGAAATCGCTTCCAGGATGACTTCGATCGCAGACTCGTTGGACGGCAGATCCGGCGCGAAGCCGCCTTCGTCACCCACCGCCGTATTGAATTTCTTGCTGTGCAGCACTTTCTTCAGCGCGTGAAAGACTTCGGTGCCGTAGCGCAGCGCTTCGGAAAAACTCGGCGCACCGACGGGAAGAATCATGAACTCCTGCATGTCGACGCTGTTATCCGCGTGTGCGCCGCCGTTGATGATGTTCATCATCGGTACCGGCAATGTGACGGCGTTATCACCACCCAGAGAGCGATATAACGCCACGCCGGAATTCGCAGCGACCGCGCGCGCATTCGCCATCGACACGGCAAGCATCGCGTTCGCACCGAGACGCGACTTGGTTTCCGTGCCATCCAGATCAATCATGATCTGGTCGACTTTGTTCTGTTGCGAAGCGTCCTGACCCAAGAGCGCCTTGCGAATCTCGCCGGTGACGTTGGCAACCGCTTTGCGCACGCCCTTGCCGCCGTAACGCTTGGCGTCGTCGTCACGCAGTTCCAGCGCTTCGCGCGAACCGGTCGACGCACCGGAGGGAACCGCAGCACGCCCGATGGCGCCGCTTTCCAGAATGACGTCCGCTTCCACGGTCGGATTGCCGCGCGAGTCCAGAATTTCGCGCGCCTTGATGTCCTTGATCTTCGTTGTCGCCACGACTGAATTTACTCCCTGAGTTCACCGTATTTACGGCGCGAATTTTATGCGCTTCGCGGCGCGAATGCACTAAATCTCCGGTGTTTTGTGCGTTACGCACCACCGGCGCCGCGCAAACGCTTACGCGCACCAGAATGTTCGCCTGCTGCCGGAATCAAGCGCCCGACCCGCCCCAATCCGAACGGCGGCATGTTCGTGTAGACACATTCGAAGCTTCCAGGCGCAACTTCGTAGGTTTCATGCCACACCCCGACGTCGCCACCCGCCTTGTCGTCGAGATTGAACTGTTGCCACGCCCGAAGATGCTGCAACATCCGGTCGTGCGCGTACGTTTCGAGCGCATCGAACGATTCCCAGTACTGCACCATGATGGACGTGCGGCCAAACCAGGACTCGGCATGGAGAAACCCATGCGCCGGCTCCGACTGTAACTCCTGAATCATGCGCGTCATGGCGCGCACCACCGGCCACCACTTGTGCACCTTCCACCAGGCGTTGACGCGCATACCCACAAGAAACACAACGAAGGGGCGATCGATCACGGCGGTATGGCGGCCGGTGCGAAGCGGTATGGTCATGTGCTACTGACGAGAAATGCTCACGATAGGCACGAAGGAAGCATTCAAGGAGACTATTTCAATTCGGCGAAGCCACGCGATTTGACGACGGCATCGAGGGCCTTCAGCGTTTCCAGCAACTCCGCCATGCGCGGCAACGGCCAAGCGTTGGGTCCATCGCTGAGCGCCTTGTCCGGATCGGGATGCGTCTCCATGAACAGGCCGGCAATTCCGGCGGCCACGGCGGCGCGCGCAAGGACGGGCACATGCTCACGCTGTCCACCGGATTTTGTCCCCTGCCCGCCGGGCAGTTGCACTGAATGCGTCGCATCGAAAACGACGGGGCAACCGGTATCGCGCATCACGGCCAGCGCGCGCATATCAGACACTAGATTGTTGTAGCCGAACGAAACGCCGCGCTCGCACACCATGATCTGGTCATTGCCAGTCGCGCGTGCTTTGTCGACGACATTCTTCATGTCCCATGGCGCGAGGAACTGTCCCTTCTTGATGTTCACCGGCTTGCCGGTTCGCGCCACGCTCTGAATGAAATTGGTCTGGCGGCACAGGAACGCCGGCGTTTGCAATACGTCGACAACGGAAGCGACTTCATCCAACGGCGTATCTTCGTGAACATCGGTCAGTACGGGAACGCCGACGTGTTTCTTCACCTTCGCGAGAATCTCGAGCCCCTTTTCAATTCCGAGGCCACGAAAACTCTGCGCCGAAGAGCGGTTCGCCTTGTCGAACGACGATTTGTAGATGAACGGAATTCCGAGCTTGCGCGTAATGTCTTTGAGCTGCCCTGCGGACTCCAGCGCGAGCTCTTCGCTCTCGATGACACACGGCCCCGCGATCAGGAAGATCGGTTGATTCAAGCCGACTTCGAAACCGCAAAGCTTCATGCGCCCGCGGCCTGTTCGCGATCCGCCGCCAACTCAGTATGAAGAGCAGCCAGACGACGTTCCTTGGCCGCACGGATGAATCCAACAAATAAAGGATGCCCATCACGAGGCCGAGATGTAAATTCCGGATGGAACTGACAAGCGGCAAACCAGGGGTGATCTGCGATTTCCACTGTTTCGACAAGATTGCCGTCGAACGATGTTCCGGCAATGGTCAGGCCCGCTTGCTCCAGCTGCATGCGGAACCGATTGTTGAATTCGTAACGGTGGCGATGGCGCTCAACGATTTCATCCTTGCCATACAGCTTGTGCCAAAGTGACTTCGCTTTCAGTCGGCACGGCTGTCCGCCCAAACGCATGCTGCCCCCCAGATCGGTTTCTGCACTACGGCGCTCCACGCTGCCATTTGCAGTTGTCCACTCCTTAATCAGCGCGATCACCGGATATTGCGTTTCGCGGCTGAATTCGGTGCTGTGCGCGCCTTTCAGTCCGGCAACATTGCGTGCGAACTCGATCACCGCGACCTGCATGCCCAAACAGATGCCCAGGTACGGAATCTTGTTCTCGCGCGCATATTGGACCGTACGAATCTTGCCTTCGATGCCGCGTTCGCCAAAACCGCCCGGCACCAGAATTCCGTCCATCTCGGCCAGGCAACCGGTGCCCGACTTTTCGATTTGTTCGGAATCGATGTAGACGATATTGACGCGTGTGCGGGTATGAATTCCGGCGTGGCTAAGCGCCTCGTTCAGCGACTTGTATGCATCTGCCAAACCGGTGTACTTGCCGACCAGCGCGATTTTGACTTCGTGTTCGGGATGTTCAAGCGCATCGACAACCCGATTCCACTCGGTCAAATCCGCAGGCGGACAGCTCAGACCGAATCGGCGCACGACAAAGTCGTCCAGATGCTGCTCAAAGAACTCACCAGGAATCTTGTAGATGGTATCCACGTCCTGTGCGGAAATTACGGCGTCCTGCTCGACATTGGTAAACAGTGCAATCTTGCGGCGCTCGTCTTTCGGCAGCGGCCGATCGGTACGGCAGAGCAGCACGTCCGGCTGAATACCGATCGAACGCAATTCTTTTACTGAGTGCTGGGTCGGCTTGGTCTTCAACTCGCCCGCCGCCGGGATGTACGGAACCAGGGTCAGGTGCATATAAAGCGTGTGCTCGCGCCCCATTTCCACACCCATCTGACGGATAGCTTCCAGGAACGGCAGTGACTCGATGTCACCCACCGTACCGCCAATTTCGACCATGGCCACGTCTGCACCCTGCGCACCGTCCTTCACCATGCGCTTGATCTCATCCGTAATGTGCGGAATGACCTGCACGGTGCCGCCCAGGTAGTCGCCGCGGCGCTCCTTNNGGATCGACGTTGATGTACGGGTCGAGCTTCAACAGCGTGACTTTCATGCCACGGGCTTCTAGCAATGCGGCCAACGATGCGGAGGCAATTCCTTTTCCCAACGACGAGACCACACCGCCGGTGATGAAGATAAAACGAGTCGTCATAGGAGTCACCATGCCGGAGGGGGAAGTGTTTGGCATGGGCGGTAAGATTAACAGATCGTGCACCATCGCTTCCAGCGCAAAAGATTTTTAACAAGTCTTTCGATGGGCAAATTGATTCAAAAATCGCCAGTCGGATTGTTGGGCGACGTAAAGACTGATCACTGCCGGGCTAGACGACTCAATTCGCGCCCTCGCCGCCACGCGCGAAAAAGGGAACAACACGGTTTTCGGGCCAAAGTCACCGCGTCGCCTGCGCTCGCCTTGGGCACACCCGAAATCCACAGCCGGCGTTCGGCCAGATCCGGGGCGCACAAAACCCATTGATTCCGGGACGGGGTCCGAACCGGGAAATCGGGACCTGTGACCGAGGCCACATTCTGTCTATTAGCAGACTCTGATATACCTCTGATACCCTGAATTCGGCTTTAACTGAGTCCAAACGGCTCACCCAAAAAACCATTTTTAAGAGAGGTCACTTTCATGCGCATGTATCGGGTGTTCATTAGTCTCACCCTGGGCGGAATCCTCAGCGGCGCGGCCGTTGCCGACGAAAAGATCATTACCCTCCATGTCCCCGATATGACCTGCACGGCCTGCGTGACAAATGTGAAGCGCGCCCTCAGCCGCCTGGAAGGAATAAAGAAAGTGGTGGTCGACACAAACCGATTGGAAGCTGTTGTGACCTTTGATGATGCGCGAACCAGCAGCGACGCCATTATCGATGTCACTGGCATCGCCGGGTACTCCGCCTCGATCGTTCGCTAGCCAATCTCCCCGTTTTCCTGTCCAGTGGCTTCTATCGCCACTGGACAGATTCTCCTCCCGCCCCGCATACAGCTACACTCCGTCCGTCCGCCCGCTATCATGGCCGGCGGTCTTGTTTTGTCTTAGTTGATTTAGCAACTCAAACGCAAAGGGAGGAAAAAATGTTGTCAGCACGAAGCTGTATTTTCGCGGGGGCATTGTTGTTGAGTTCGGGCTCAGCCTGGTCCGAAACGGGTACCGAAAGCTCGTCATCGTCCAAGAACCAACTTGAGTTCGATTTTTCAATCTATCAGGTCGAGCCTTCAAACATAACGAAGTCGGCGGTCTATGCCCTACTGAATCGCGACTGGGATATACAGAACATTGAAAAAACGTCCGTCACGGCAACACATGGCGCAGGCTCTGAAAAGAGCGCCTATTCAGTGGCAATAAAATTCGACGCTTTTCCAAAAGTTCAGATTGCCTTCACCGGCGGATCGGACCCCAATCTGAAATGGCTGGACTATCTGAAAGAAGACATGCTACGCGCCCTGTTTTCGTGCGTGAAGTAACAGCCCAATCCTCTTTCGGAGAAAATCAACATGAAAAACTTTTTTGCAGTTCTGCTAGCCACACTTGTAACAACCTATACTGCCGCGTCACTCGGCGACGATTCAGATCTCAAACCAATTACGATCAATGTTTCGATTCTCAAACCCACAGGCGATCAAGTGAAGCGCAGCATCATGCGATCAATGATGAATCGCAGTTGGGAAGTTGACAAAGTCGGAGACAATTTTGTCGAGGGCAACATCAAAGGCAAACGTATCCGAGTCGACATGGACGCCGAAAACGTTTTGAAAATCTCAGGCACCGGCGGGACAACTGATAAATGGCTCAAGAACCTGGAGAAAGACATCTGGGTTGAGCTTTCATTTTGTGGCGGTTTGTAGTCATACGAGCAGGCCGTTGCGCCAATCACGATCAACGATTACCTAACGAGGAACTGAAACATGAAGAGCAAATTTTTCGGTGTGCATGGTTTCGTCGGAATCATTTTGGGCGCAACGTTGCCTTTTGTTGCCCAAGCAGAAAATCAGCTCAAACCCGGCCTCTGGGAGTACCAGATGACGATGGAAATGGCGGGAATGCCAAATATGCCAGGAATGCCCGGCATGGGCGGCGCGCCGATGACGTTCAAGCGCTGCCTCACCCCGGAAGACGCCCGCTCTCCGGAACGCGCAATGCAGGAAGAGAAGGCCAATCAGAACTGCAAGCGCGAAGACTTCAAACAGAGCGGAAACCGCTACACGTTTACCGTTCGCTGCACCGGCCCGAGCGCGGGGACCGGCAGTGGCGACTTCACCATGGCGGAGGACCACTTTGAGGGCACCATGATGATGAAAATGACGGAAGGACACATGGACGGCGTTGAAATGAAGCAGAAGATGTCCGGCAAGCGAATTGGCGACTGCAAAAAATAAATTCGCGAAACTGAAGAACATCGAGAACCGAAAGTGATATCGACGCGGGCATTCGCCCGCTATGGCGCACGAACGGGAATGTCGGGTTATTTCTCGGTCAAAACAACACCGAACATGATGACGTTTTCGGTTTCTTTGTAGAGTTTGTTATACCGCTTTGTGGTCGCACTGAGTCCGATGCCTTGCGAAACCGGTACCAGGATTCCGAGTTCCGGGTAGTACGCACCGAAGAAATCTCCCCCTTTTCTTCGGTATCCGGCAACGACACCCACACCCGCGTATAGCGTGACCTGGGTGGGAATCAGATAGCCGCCGCCAAATTCAAACGACCACGCCTCGCCTTTTTCCTCATCCTTGTATTGAACGAGATCAAAATGCGCGGCCGTACCGGCCTGCGTGGTGAACGCGCCAATCGAAGTGATTCGGGGATCACCTTCGGAATTCTTGCGCTGCGCAATTTGCAGCATGGAGATTTCCGCATACGCAGGCATTGCCTGCAACATCAAGGCAACAGCCAGACTAGCACCGATACAATTTGGAATTCGCACCCGAACAAGCTCTCCGCGTGTTTACTTCAATATAGACGAGCGCCGCTGATTCACCATGCCGGTTTGAATTCGATGGCCGTGGATTGCTCGCCAGGACGCACCGACCACGCGTCAGCCGTCCAATAGCCGGCGACACACACCAGTTCGTCATCGACATAGATCAGCGGAATTCGGTCCCGCAGCCACGGCGGCACGCCGGCATCCTGAAAAAGGTGCTTGAGCGTATGTGTTTCGCGACGTCTGGCGGGTCGAATCTGCTCTCCGCCCTGCCGCATGCGGACCGTCACTGACGAAGTCAGCGCTGTGGGTCGAAATCCGTGCCCGACCGCCGGACGCGTATACAACGCCCCCACGCCGGGAATGTTCAGTTGCGCTTGAAGATCCCATTCCATCTGCAGCGATTCATCCACCGCGGGCAAAGGCACTGAAGCGAACAGCATGCCGCGATAGCGCCGTACTTCAACACCCGGCCACGTGACCAACGGATTCGCATCTTCTGCCATGTAAATCATTTCAACGACGTGCTCGATATGGCGTTCGTGCGGCGTCGGCAGTCCGAGTTCATTGAACCAGAGCCGCAATAAATTCCGCTGCCGACTTGCCGAAAGTGTCTGGAGTCTGGAAAGCGCCATGGACTGCGCAATGATCGCACTAGCAGGTTCCATCATTTTCGCCAAACGTCGCCGTGTCGCCGCGCGAAGTGTCTTGCTGATTCGTTCACTACGCTCTGTATCGATCGGATTTTTGTCCAGCGCGCCCAACTCATCAAGTAATTCGGCCGCCTCCGCGCACAGACGTGCACTGCGGGCGATAGTGCGCGATGCACTGGGCCAACGTTGTTTGATTCGAGTGAGAATTTCATTGCGCAAAAAGTTGCGATCGAAGCGGGAGTCGGTGTTGCTGGGGTCTTCGACCCATTTCAGTTCGTGCGCCTGCGCATAGAGCTGCAATTCTTCACGAGACCAATCCAGCAACGGCCGGGCAATGCGGGCAACACCAAACGGCGCCACCGTGGGCATTGATGCGAGTCCGCGCGGGCCGGCGCCGCGAATGAGTTGCAGAAACATCGTTTCGGCCTGATCGTCCTGCTGGTGCGCCGTCAGCAGCACGTCCTCGCGCGTAAGGATGGAATCAAATGCGGCATAGCGCGCGCGACGCGCGGCTTCTTCCGGACTTTCATCCCCAAACGGCGTCGCATCAATTTCCGCAACGATGTACTCCACATCCAGTGCAGAGCACACAAATCGGCAATGGTCGGACCAGGTACTCGCCAAGGGGCTCAAACCATGATTGATATGCACCGCCGCCAAACCAGGGCCCAATTGCGGACGCAATGAGGCCAACGCATGGAGCAACACGTGGGAGTCGACTCCTCCGGAATAGGCGACAAGCAAACGCGATGCGGGCGCCAGTTGCTCAAGCGTGGTAATCAGGGATGCGGCAATGAACATGCCCGCGATGATAGAGGGAAGTCCGGAACGAGGAAACCTCGTTCCGCCATCTCATGGCGATCAGGACTTNNGTCGCCTTCTTGGTTTCCTTGGCGCTCTTCTTGGAGGACTTTTCCTCGAACTCACCAAATTCACGCAGGCGCGCGTAGCGTTGATCGAGCAACTTGTCGATCTTCACCTTATCCAGTTCTTCGAGAGTTTCCTGCAGGTGATTCTTCAAGCTCTGGGCCATGATGCTCGGGTCGCGATGCGCGCCCCCCAGCGGCTCGGGAATGATCTGGTCGACGAGGCCCAGCTGCTTCAGTCGCTGTGAAGTAATGCCCAATGCGGTTGCCGCTTCTTCCGCCTTCTCCGCGCTCTTCCACAAAATGGACGCACAGCCTTCGGGTGAAATCACGGAGTAGGTGCTGTACTTCATCATCATGACCCGATCGCCGACGCCAATGGCCAGCGCGCCGCCG
>DKAR01000133.1 GCA_002450895.1 Proteobacteria bacterium UBA6921 | reverse complement strand
GTATCCGCGGCGAGCGTGAACTGCGGAACAAGCAGCAAGCCACCGGCGATATCACGCACCGACAAATTCATTCGCTGTTCGGCATCGGGAAAAATTCGATAGTTGAGCACGCGCTCGGCAAGCCGGGCTGCGGTGTCTGTTGTGTCGCCACGCTCGACACCGACAAGCACCAGAATCCCCGTTGAAATAGAGCCGATGACTTCGCCTTCGACGCGAACTGCTGCCTCTGAAACGCGCTGCAACAGCGCGATCNNGCCAATGATCTTCAACTCCGAGCCGCGCCATGCGGAGTGCAGCTCCCATGCATTCGACACCGGACAGACCATGTCGTAGCGCCCGTGAACGATGACGCCAGGAATTCCGTCGAGTTTGCCTGCATTGCGCAGGATTTGATCCGGCTCAAGAAAGCTGTTGTTGATGAAGTAATGGCATTCAATGCGCGCCAAACTCAGCGCCACAAACGGATTGCTGAAGTAATCGACAACCGAACGATTGGTGTGCAGTGTCGCGCAGCGCCCTTCCCAAACGGACCACGCCTTTGCGGCCGCCATTCGTGCAATTTCATCGGCGCCAGTGAGTCGCTTGTAATAGGCGCGCACCATGTCGCCGCGCTCACCTTCGGGAATCGGGTGAAGAAAGTCCTGCCAGTGATCCGGGAACACTCGGTTGGCGCCTTCCTGATAGAACCACGTTATTTCCCAAGGGCGACACATGAAGATGCCACGCAAGATCAGTCCGCGCACCCGGGTGGGATGGGTTTGGGCGTACACCAAACCGAGCGTCGATCCCCACGAACCGCCAAAGACGACCCACTGATCAATTCCCAGAAACTCCCGGATGCGCTCCATGTCCGCAACCAAAGCCTGCGTATTGTTTCCTTCAAGCTCGGCATGAGGCTTGGACTTGCCACATCCGCGCTGATCAAACAGGACGATGCGATAACGGTTGGGATCAAAGAAACAGCGATGGGGCGGCTCGCAGCCTGCGCCCGGTCCGCCATGGACGAAAACGACCGGAATACCGTTCGGGTTCCCGCTTTCCTCGACATGCAGGACGTGAGGAGATTCGACCGCCAGAGAATGCGTTACGTATGGCTTGATCGGCGGATACAGAGATCGCATGTGAAAGAATCAGTCTTTCGCGATTTCGCCGCGAAAACCCATCGCCGCCGCGATACCCAGCGACGCGAGGCCAGCAAGAATCATTGCCGGGCCAACGCCACTTTGCATGACCGACAACGCCCAGTACTGATCCGCGATCACCACGAGAAACAGGACTCCGGAATGCAGCAAAGTCCCGAGAATAAAAAGCCAGCTGATGATCTGTTTGAAGATGCGTGCGACAGCGATGAAACTTAGCGCCAATCCCGCCGCGATATTCAACAGCGATTCAAGATTTCCATGCGCATGCGGGCCGGACTTGATCTGATCAATCGGCGCTTGCGCGTTGTAAAGCTGGTTAAGTGCGAGCACGCCTTCGTTAGTCGCTTTGGCGATGGCTTCCGGTGCTAGCGGTTGCAGGTCTTCTTCGTAATTGTTTTCGTTCAACTGCTGGAGGCGACCCACTTTATCCTGTTTGAGCTGCTGGGCCTTGCCGACTTCAGGCACGTATTTGAGGCTCATCAACGGCCCGAGAGACGCTGTGATCACCAGGAACAGAAAACCGAACACCACATTTTTCTTGCCGATCATCGGAGCCTCCAGAACGTATTGTGCGTGGAACGTTTGGCCACCTTAGTGTAGTGAGTCGCGCTCAAACGGACAAATCCGGACCGAAAAAAATCAGCCTTTTCGCCACTTTGGTGTGCAACCTGGGAGCTACAGGTCGACCCACAATCGTCGACCTTGCAGCGAATCTGCACGCGCCCGGCGGCAATTATCGATCTTCGCTTCGAGACGCCTTTTTGCGTTCGTGTTCCTTCAACAGCTTCTTGCGAATTCGGATGAATTCCGGCGTGACTTCGACCAATTCGTCGTCATTGATGAATTCCAGCGCCTGCTCCAACGACATGCGAATCGGCGGGGTCAACAGAATGTTTTCATCCGACCCTGAAGCGCGCATGTTGGTCAGTTTCTTTTCCTTCAGCGGATTTACGACGAGATCGTTATCGCGCGAATGAATTCCGATCACCATGCCTTCGTAGACTTCGTCGCCGGGACCGATAAACAGACGCCCACGCTCCTGAAGACTGAACAGCGCATATCCCACGGCGGCCCCGTTGTCGTTCGAAATAAGAACGCCATTGATGCGCTTTCCGAACTGGCCGCGCTTGACGACGCCATAGTGATCGAACGTCGAATAGAGCAATCCGGTTCCGGAGGTTGCCGTCATGAATTCGGTGCGGAACCCGATCAGTCCGCGTGAAGGAATGACGTAGTCGAGACGAACACGACCTTTTCCATCCGGCACCATGTTCTGCAGGTCACCACCGCGCATGCCGAGTTTTTCCATGACGGCGCCCTGGTTGGCTTCCTCGACGTCGACGGTGAGCTGCTCATACGGTTCCTGTCGCTCGCCGTTGACCTCTTTTACGATGACTTCAGGTCGCGACACACCGAGCTCATAGCCTTCACGGCGCATGTTCTCGATCA
>DKAR01000153.1 GCA_002450895.1 Proteobacteria bacterium UBA6921 | reverse complement strand
TGGCACAACTTCCTGGGTATGACAGTTGGTCAGGCCGTGCTCTGGGCAGCGACTGACGTTGATCCAAAGTACGAAAACCCCGAACTGACGACGTCTGAGCCCTACGTCATGGGTTCGCATGCGACGGGTTGCGGTGCATGGGTCTCCGGACCGGAAGACATCTCGCCACCAGAATATTTCTGGGGCTACAACCGCATGACCACGGTTGAAGGCCTGTTTGGATGCGGTGATGCTGCCGGTGGTACGCCACACGCGTTCTCTTCGGGTTCCTTCACCGAAGGTCGTCTGGCTGCCAAGGCCGCCTGCAAATACATCGACGACGGCAAAGCAGAAGGCATTCGAGTATCCGAAGAACAGATCGAGCGTCGCCGGAAAGAGATCTACAAGCCGCTCGAAACGTATCAGGTGTACAGCAATGAAGTTGTTGCGGGCAGCGTTAACCCGAACTTCATCAATCCGCGACAGGGTCTGGATCGGCTGCAGAAGCTGATGGACGAGTACTGCGGCGGGTTCGGCGTGAACTACATGACCAACGACAAGCTTCTGAATATCGGATTGAAGAAAATGGCGATTCTGGGGGAAGACCTCGAAAAAGTGGCCGCTTCCGATATCCATGAATTGTTGCGTGCATGGGAACTGAAGCATCGCTTCCTGACGTCTGAATCGGTATTCCACCATACGCTGTTCCGAAAGGAGACGCGTTGGCCGGGCTACTACTACCGCGGTGATGCCATGAAACTGGACGATGCGAACTGGCACGTGCTGACAGTCTCTCGTCGAGATCCAAAGACGGGTGAGTACACAATGGAGAAAGCTCCGTTGTATCACCTGGTCGGTGATCTCGNNTGATCTCGAGGACAAAGACCTGGCAAAACTGAAAGCAGAAGGGCACCACTAAGAGAATTGTGGCTTGTTCTAAGAAGCCACGACGTTGTTTGCGAGAAGAAAGGACTGACATGTCATGTGTTGGTCCTTTTTTTTCTATTAGCTAAGTGCGGTGCAGGCGAGACCTTGTTATGAACATACTGGAAAAAAGCGATGAGGAAATTTTGGAGATTGCCAATCCGATGTGGGCAGATCTCATCAAATACTCCAACGAAGGTAATTACGGCGCGTTTACCCGCAATTTTTCGTCTTCGTTTATTAAAGGCGCAAACGAAGTCGAAATGGGCAAGCAGTTTGCGCGGAGCGATTTGGCCAAAAACCTGTCGGGCGATTCCAAATATCTCGGAACGATTCGCCGTGGCGAATACATTACTGTCTTGTACAAAGTTACTAACAAGAAAACCAACGCCGAGTGGCTCGGAAGATTGGTGTTGGGTTATGAGAAGGAAAAGGTAAAAATCTTCGGCGCGACGTTGTTCTAGAGAAGGCTGCTCGAGATGTCCGATACGATTGAAGACAACAAATTCGTTGAGTTGAATTACAGGGTCATCGATAACAAGACCGGTGACATTCTGGTAACGGTCGAATATCCATTAGGTTATGTGCATGGCGTCAATGACGTGATGTCCGATCAAGTGACCAAAGAGCTTTACGGCAAGAAAGTCGGTGATGTCATTGAAGTGCCCGTGGACACCAAGCTGTTGTACGGCGAACGTGACGAGTCGCTGGTATTTACCGATCGTATCGAAAATGTTCCGGAGGAATACCGGGAGATTGGCATGACCATCACGATGGAAAATGAAAAAGGTGAGATGAAGAGTTTCATCGTGACCCGGTTTGATGACAAAACGCTGACTGTGGACGGGAACAACCCGCTTTGCGGCAGAGAAATCACTTTTGTATTGGAAGTCTTGTCGATTCGTGACGCGACCGATGAAGAGATCGAGCATGGCGGTGCGGTGGATGCGAACCCTGAATTGAACGACATACTCGCGCGCGCGCAATGAAATACTCAAACAATTACATCTTGTACCCGATCAACAGGGCCCTGGAGCGCGCCGTCGCTGCTTCACTGCCTTTGCTTGGCGATGAACGGGCTGCAGCAGCAATGCCGGATACGCAGGTCACGGTTGCCGATAGATTTCTCTACACTCGGGGCAACTTCGAATTGCACCATTTCAGTACGAATAGCCTGGAGGCAGCGCAAGCCGCGCTTGAATCGGCGCTAGTAGCCGAAAGCGATGGTCTGGCTCGCACAACTCTCCTGAATCACCTTGGCAATGTGTTGGCCGCGCTGGCACAAATTCGCAGGGACACTGATCTTTATGGCCAGTCGATTGCGTCGTTCGAGAAAGCACTGCAGCTTGTCAGTCAGGATGCTTCTCCGTCTGAATGGGCAGAGACACAAGCAAATCTGGGGGCGGCATTTCAGGCGTTGGGCCGGCAAGAGTCGAATGCAAAATTACTGAACACGGCTGCCGATGCCTACACTGCGGCACTACTGGTGTATTCAAAAACAGAAACCCCGGAAGAATGGCTCTTGGTCATGCATCAACTGGGCGCCACGCTGCATTCCTATGGGCTCTTGCTCAAGGGGAATCGGACGTTGCACAAAGCGGTGGTTGCCTACAAAAATGCGCTGGCGCTGCTTGACGCAGATAATTACGCATTCGAGTTAACGGCTACGCACAATAACCGTGGCGCCGTTTTGCATAACCTCGGCGAGTCGGAAGAAAACCCCGATCGCATCAAAGAGGCGATTCATTCATATGAAAAGGCGTTGACCGTCAGCATGGAGCAGCAATTGCCGTTTCATCTCGCAGTTCTCATTCGCGTGAACAAAGGGACGGCACAAAATGTCCTGGCGGAGATGACGAAGGATGCTGCGCTTGCGCAGGATATTTCCGATGAATTCGAACTGATCCTGGAATGCTTCCCGCATGCATTGCAGCCGCTTTGTGCAAAGCACTGCGAGGAGCAACTCAGTCAGGCACGCAAGCTGGCGGGAACTTCGGCCGCCGCGTAGCCGATCAAACGCGTCGCGGCTTTTTTTGCCTGCGGCGTATTGAATGAAGAGCAAACGAGACCAAGGGGTTGAAGTTTAGTGTCAGAAACTAATCCAGAAAAAAAGCGCGACCCCAACAACCCATGCCTGTTTTGCAAGGACCCACGCGGCGTGTTGCTGGTGCATGAGCTCGCCTACAGCGCCCGAGATACCTATGCGGCCAGTCCCGGCCATACCCTGATCATTCCGAAGCGGCATGTCGCTAGCTTTTTTGACCTGACGCAGGAGGAGTTTGCGGCCTGCATGGACCTGATCAATGAAGAGAAGAAGCGTATCGACGCGGAATATAACCCGGACGGCTACAATATTGGTGTGAACGTGGGGCAGGCCGCAGGGCAAAGTATCTTTCATGTCCATATTCACGTTATTCCCCGCTACAAGGGAGACGTTGAGAATCCCCAAGGAGGAGTACGGCATGTGATTCCCAAGAAGGGACATTACACGCGTTAGAGAGTATGATTTGACCAGATTGATTTAACCGTTGAGGAGCGCTGAGCATGAGTGAAAAGAAAGTTTTTACCAGACCCAAGGTTCCAGCCGGCAAAACCGAGTACGTCACAACGACCCAGAAAGAAATCGTCCCGGGGCAGTTTTTTGTTGGTTATGAGACCACCTGGAAACCTTTCCAGAAAGAAGTACCGTACAAGACGCCCAAGAAGCCCTGATTCGAACCGCCGCGCCGACTTATTCAGAGTCGCGCGGAGAATCAAGACAAAGCAAGTTCGCGAAAAGCACGCCTTCTACGGCGTGCTTTTTCTTTGCGTCCAAATCCGACGAATAAGTGGTGGCTCGTACAGCTGGCGCCTGACAGGAGTCAGTCAACTGCCGACGACCGTTGATTGAATCTTATGCGCGGTTGGAAAATTGATAGTCCACGTTGATAAAGGCACCAATATCCGCCAGAAAACGGATTGTTCTGGCACCGAATGCGACATCGGGCGCTGGTACCGATGGATCGACAGACAGCACAAGCCCAATTCTCGGTGACAGATTCAGGCTCTTGCAGATGGCGAGGATCTTGTCTTTCGCGGGTTCGATCTTCTTGATCAGGTTGTCGGTCAATTTATATACGTCGAAATCCCCGCTCACTGTCTCAGTTGAAAATTCCCAGGAGCTCAACACTGGCTTGTTCAAGTCACTCCTGGCGCCGGACGCATCGACAGACGTGGGGCTTATGCCGAGGTGCTGTGTAACCTGGTCGGGGTCCATGTGGTAGCCCGCCAAAGTGAAATGAACCCGCGCTGTATTTCCTGCCAAGTGTCTTACCCTCAGTACCGGTGGTCGCCAGATTTCTCAATCCTGCAGTATTCAATATCAAGCTCCGCTTAAAAAGTTGTTTTTGTAAGCCTCAAGATTCGGCGATCGGTTAAGTTGCCAGAGTCCGGAACGCTCGGAGCCATGGGATTGCACGATTGAGCATTTGAGAAAATGTTCGCGGGAACCGCGATGGAAACGCCTCTGCACGTCGCACGCAGTTATTCGAGACGGACCGCTGGATGGTGATCCATTTCTCGAATTCGTTTGGTCAAAGTCAAATCGCCGGTTGTTTGACGTCGTATATGCTGCGCTCGCCGGAATTGTAAGAAACAACGACATCCGGGCTCGCAGCTCTATGCGCTTGTTACGGCAGGCCTTGTTCGCCAGGACTTCGATTTCGTTACAACGGGGTCCCTCAAACTACGCATCGCTGAGCGCGTAAAGGTTTGCAAGGCTCGAAAACGTCAAGAACTTGAACGTTACTACGAAAAATATCATCGCCTTTAAGATGATTAAGTTACTGATTTGAAGTTGTCGACTGCGCAACATTTCCCAAAAGTCGCCGTGATACAATTTTGACACCTCGCGTTTAGACGCCATACTTCTTCCTCAACTCCATAATTTCAAAGGGAAGTCGGGGCGGGCGCGAGGGTCATCCGCGTCATCCTGACTGGCGTGCGCGGTGAGGCGCAATGATGAACGGAAAGGGGTTTGGGGTGCGACAGCTTCATGGAGTAGTCCTGGCATTGGGTGTTGGGTTACTTGCCACTGGTGCCGCTTCGGGTGCCGAACAGGCGTATGACGAAATGGTCGATTCCCTGCACGAGCGGGCTGTGCTGCTTGCGCGTCAGGAGAAATATGCAGAGTCCATAAAAATTCTGAAAGCCATTCTGGAAAAGGAGCCCAGAAATTATTCGGTAAGGCGTGACTACGTGGTCATTGCGACCTGGATGGGCAACTGTGACCTGGCGTTGAAGCAATATGAATTCATCCGGTGGAACCGCAACAAAGAGCCCTATTTGGCTGTGCCCGTAGCGGAGTGTATGGAGAAGCAAGGCGACAAAGAAGGTGCGGTGCGACTACTTGCCGAAGTGAATCGGCGCAGCGGGGACAAGGAGTCCCAGGATGCATTGCGCCGCGTCAAACGTCAGTTCGCGCTGGATCAACGTCCGGTTCTTGATGTCGCTGCAGAAACTTCAAAGTCCGACGCAGGTGCCCGAGAGTGGCTCTTCAGCGCCCGATTGAAAACAAGAATCGATGCCCAGTGGCAGTGGTACTTGCGCTTCCTCCATGCGCAGGCTTCTGATCCGGCTTTTGATACGGGCGATTTCAATCGTTTCGGAGGCGGGGTCATTTATGGCATCAATCAGCAGCTGACGCTCATCGAAGATCTCGCGGCTGAAATCGCGGGCTTCGATGACCTTGGAAGTACAACCACGCTTGTTTATACGCCAACTCTGCTGCTCTCTGGGCAGCTCGAGTTCGCCACTTTCGCAGAAGACGTACCATTGCGGGCCCGCGCAGTAGGTGTTGACGCAAAACGCCTGTCCGCATCCGTTGACCATCATACGCATGACTATCGGTGGGAGTCTGCGGCAAGTCTCACCCATCATGATTTTTCAGACGGGAACAATCGATGGGCGTTTAACGGATCGGTGGGTTACGCATTTGAATTGGCCGAGAAACGGGAGCAGCGCCTGATTGGCGGCGTGTCGCAATCAACAAATTCGCGAAGCGACGTCGTTTATTTTAGTCCTGAGCGGGACCTCAGCCTTACGATGACCTACAAGTTGGATCTTGTCATGGACACCCGCGCTCTACGCCGTGTTGATCACTACTATGCGTGGGTTGGATCGTATGCGCAGAGTGGCGAACGTACGTCGGCCATTTACGGCGTCCGCTACGAACAGGATTACGATCTCGACGAGCTGACGTCACTGACTTGGGGTGCTGCGTGGCGAAGCAGTGTTTATGACGGAAACAGAGAAACTGAAACGAACCTGATCGTTTCAGTGAGCCGGAAACTATGATTCAGCGTTTTCTCATCGTAGTGATGGTGTTCGCAGCGACATTTTCCGGCGCCGCCTGGGCCGGCTCGCTCGTCATCCTCAACTACCATGACGTGACGCCGGATCCCTCCGGTGACCGCTTCGCGGTTAGCCGATCCATGTTTGTCGCCCACATGGACTATCTGAAACAGAATGGCTACGTGCCCATCAGTCTCGGTTACGTTGAACAAGTTGTGTCGAAGAAGGCGCCGCTTCCGGAAAAAGCGGTGCTGCTTACCTTTGACGACGGATTGAAAAGCTACTCTGATTTTGTCGCACCGTTGCTTGCGATTTACGAGTTTCCGTCGGTAATCAGCCTCGTGACATCCTGGATGGACGGAGTTGATGTGCCGCCGGAGTACGCAGGAAAACTGATGACATGGAATGATGCCCGCAATCTGGCGCGTAATCGCTATGTGACGATTGCAAATCACACGCACGATATGCACCGCGGGATTTTGTCCAACCCGCAAAACAATTTGCGCGGCGCAGCGACCACGCGACAGTACTTTCCTGCGACAAACTCTTACGAAGATGAATCGCACTTTCGTGAACGGATCCGAAATGACCTCAGCGTTGCGATGTCGCGATTCAAGGCTGAATTGAACCTCGAACCCCATGCGATTGCATGGCCCTACGGCGAATACGATCACGTCATTTATGAAGAAGCCGTCGCGCTCGGGATGCCCGTTCAATTTGCCCTCGCAGACGGTTCGCCGGCTCGCGCTGAAGACGGTGTCCTTGGTCGGATGTTGATCGTTGACCAGCCGGCGATTCCTGATTTTGCGCACTTGCTTGTGACGCAGGCGGCGATCCCCAGGCGGTTCGTTGAGATTCGTCTTGATGCATTTGCCGGTGAGACGCCGGAGCAGCAGGAGCAACGGCTATCTGATCTGTTGGATCGGATGCAAGTGCTGCAAGTGAACGCTGTCGTGGTTTCTCCGACGACTGCCGATGGCAAGAAAGCGTTCTTTCACACACCGGCAGCAGCGATCGCAACTGACGTTTTGGATCGCGTGATTCACCAGATTCGAAATCGCCTGAATGTCCGCTTCTTCGTCTTAAGAATTAATCCGGGCCTTGAAACCAGCGCGCCATCCGTTTTCTTCAGCGACCTCGCACGCTTGGCCCGTTTTGAAGGCGTTGCTTTTGAAACCGGGGTGTCGCGGGATCTGCAATTGCAGGCAAGGCGCGTCGTTCCTAAATTTAGAACCCGCGTAAATTTCGGCGTTTTTGGCGACAGCCCTTCGGGCGGGGACTATGATTTTCACATTCTGTCTGAGTCGCAATGGCGCGCATCGCCGTCGTTTGACGCCGCCCGCGACTGGGTTTTGTTCAGCAGTCCCGATCGCGTTTCGGGAGCAGCACGCGCAGTGAAGTCGTCAGATTCGCGCGAATACGTGAACTACGGTTTTCCGTTTGATTCAATTTCGAAGTCGAGCGAGCCGCGCGACGGCATCGATCGCGTAGTTCGCAAAGGGGGTTGATTTATGGAACTGTTGTTTTTCGTATTTATATTCTTTTACCCGCTGTTCATGGCGGTGTACTGGATTACCGGTTCGTTGCTGTTCTACTTCCGCTGGGAGGGGCAGCGCACGCCGCCGCAACTAAGCTCGCATCCCTTGGTAGCGCTTCTGGTGCCTTGTCACAATGAAGAGACCAGCGTGCGCGATGTAATTCGCCAAATTGCCGCGAATGACTATCCGAATTTTGAGATTGTCGCGATCAATGACGGCAGCACCGATAATACCGGCGCCATTCTTGACGAACTCGCCTCCCAAGTTCCTCAACTCAAAGTGGTAACGCTGACCCGAAATTACGGAAAGGCAGCCGCCTTGCGAATGGGCGTGATGGCAACGTCCGCCGAATTCGCGATGTGCATCGATGCCGACGCGTTGCTTGAAAAGGATGCGTTGTTTTGGATGGTAAAACACTTCCAGGACGGTCCGCGCGTTGGCGCGGTAACCGGCAATCCGCGCGTTGTGAACAATCGCTCGCTGCTGGGTCGTGTGCAAATTGGAGAGTTCTCGGCGATCGTCGGTATGGTCAAACGCACGCAGCGCAGCGTTGGTCGCGTCTTTACCGTGTCCGGGGTCAATGCAATGTTTCGCGTCGCCGCACTGCATGACGTGGGTTATTGGTCCAGCGAAACGGTGACCGAAGACATCGACATCAGCTGGAAGCTTCAACTACGGCGCTGGGACATCCGTTTTGAGCCGCGCGCCGTAACCTGGATTCTTGTTCCCGAAGACTTCAAGGCGCTGTGGAAACAGCGTTTGCGCTGGGCGCAAGGCGGGTACGAAGCGGCGGTCAAATTCGGCAGCGATATTTTCCGGTGGGAAAATCGCCGCATGTGGATCGTCGGCATGGAGTACTGGGTCAGCGTGCTCTGGTGCTATGCGTTGATGTTCACCGTGGTGTGCTGGGCCGCCACGAATACGCTGCCCGAGGGCTCGTGGCCGGAATTGCTGCGAGTTCCAACGATGTTGCCCGGCTGGACCGGGGTTATCCTTGCCACGGCGTGCTTGCTCCAGTTTACGGTGGGTCTGCTTATCGACCGACAATATGAAAAGCGCGGCCTTCTGAAGCACATGTTCTGGGCCATCTGGTATCCCGCCATTTACTGGTTCCTTAGCGCGGCAACTACCGTGGTCGCAGTACCAAAAGGCATGATGAAGCGCCGGCAAAGAGAAAAGTATGCACGGTGGGTTAGCCCGGTACGCGCGCTCATCACCACACCGCAGTGGCTCGTCGATCGAAGGAAGAAAGAAGATCACCGCTCTTCGTTCTGGAAAATGATTCCAAATCCCAAGAAAGCGCTCGAGGCGGCGATTATGGTTGTGTCGTGGACGATGTGGGTCTATCTCGTTGTCCCGATCGTCAGCTTGCTGTTGTGGGCTTCGGGAGTATTTCTGTTCATGGATCGAATGATCAATCCGGCCAGCTACGCCGCAATTTTGAGTGCCTACGGGTATATCGTGGCCATCGTCGCCATGTGGTGCGCATTGGCGGGCTGGATCATCTGGAATCAGCGACGCTATGGCCGACGAAATCGCCGCAGCGCCACGTTCCCTGCGGTAAGCATCGAACAAATGGGAAGCCGCTTGGGAATTCCGGCGATCGAAGTGGAACGAGTCCGGCTCGGCAAGCGCATCTCATTGCATCTGGATGAGGCAGATCGCCCGGTCATCGAATCTGTGGCTCCCGGCAGCGTTGTGAACATGGGTAGCGCCGCGGCCACCTGAGCCGTTTACGAAGAAGAACAAATCAACAACTAATGCTGAAACCCGTCACGGTGGCCATCGTGTCTGACACGCATGGCTACCTCGATTCCCGCATTGAACGTCTGATTCACGATTGCGACTACGCAATTCATGCTGGCGACATTCTCGGCGCAAGCGTGCTGAACGCTATGCAACCGCGGCGCGGTGTTGTTATTGCCGTTAGCGGAAACAATGACGTCCTGGAAAAATGGCCAGAACACGAACGTGACGTGGTCAGCGGACTGAAAACGATGAGTGAACTTGAGCTGCCTGCAGGTCGTATTGTCGTCGAACATGGGCATCGCCACGGACATCATGCGCCGCGCCATGACTTGTTGCGGCGCGCGCATCCCAGTGCCCGTGCCATCATCTACGGCCATTCACACAAAATGGTCTGCGATACAGGTGTCGAACCGTGGGTCCTTAATCCCGGTGCAGCGGGGCGAGTGAGAACTCATGGCGGCCCATCCTGCCTCGTCCTTACGGCGAGTTCCCAAGAATGGACGATTGAAGCAGTCCGATTCGCGACTGTGAAGCCTTGATATCTGGACTATTGAGTCGGTAACGCGCTGACGACGTGTTATCGAAGCGTTGAACGTCGAGTCAAACTTTTCGTCTCGATTTGTCTTGCGTCTCCCGAAGACAAAGCGAAATTAGCTCATCGAGCCGGAGCATCGACGCTCCCCAATCATGATTTGATACGACGCGGTTTCGTCCACTCTCTGAAAAATAGGCTCGTTGCCTTGGATCGAGTAGCTTCAAGATTGCAGCGACATATTCGGTATCCGAATCTGCGACTAGGAAATGCTCGCCGGCAACTGCATCAATTCCACCTGCCGCTGCCTTGCTCGCCACAACCGGGACTCCCATGGCCATCGCTTCAAGAATTTTGTTCTGTGTCCCTCGGGCAATATTGAGAGGCGCAATGTTGACCGCGGAGCGCAAGACGTAAGGACGAACATCAGCAACGGAGCCGGTAACAGTCACCCCTTGTATTTGCTCAAGCCGCTTAATTTCAGGTGATGGATCGGCACCAACAATGGTCAGTCGGATGTTGGGTTTAGTTTTCCGCAGTTCAGGCAGAACCACTGAACAAAAGCGGATCATGCATTCCTGGTTTGGGTAGTAATCCATCCGCCCAATAAACGACAATGAATCCGGTTCGCAACTGTCAGCGGAGGGGCGGAAGAAGTTGTAGTCGACGCCGTTCGGAAACCAGTAGGTTTTGTCCGTCACTCCGAACGAGTCCAGCGTCTCCTTTTCAGCTCGCGTCGTGCACGAGCAGTAGTCGAATTTGGCGGCCAGTCTTTTTTCAGCATGCTCCATTTTTGTTCCTTCCAGCCAATAACCATACTTCAGCGGAAATGGTTTATACCGCGCGTATTCAAGCCATTTCTGAGAGTCCATATCACCAAAATCCAGGATCTTGGGGATGCCCCGCACGTCTTCTACGTACTGCGCCATCGAAGAGCAGTGAACAAAGATCAAGTCGAAATTGGTTTCTTGTAGTTCCTGTCGAATTTTCTGCGCGAGCCGTGGTGAACGAAAATAACCCATCGACGACGGTGTCACGCGTGGCAAGTTGGCGACCATGCGGATATTCGCCGTCACACTACTTACAGTTTCGACGTGGTAGCGTTTGCAAAAATCTTTTAGCCCCCGAGCCTCTTCCGTTTCAATATCCGATCGAGAAAGCGATGCGACTACAACTTCATGCGATGCATGGAGGTGTTTAATCATGTTAAAGGGACGAATCTTCCCTCCGCGTTTTGGCGGGTAGGGGATGCGATGACACACGTAAAGGATTTTCATCCCTTAATCCCGTGTTTTATTTGTTCGCTTAGCTCTTCAGGCGAAGTCTTGTCGAGAAACAGCCGGCACCACAGCTCAAAATTCACCATGGCCTGCAGGTGATCTGAAAAGTCTTCCCGATTTGATCGGTGAAGGCTAATTGTACGATCGACTGTTTCCCAATCGAGGTATCCGCGCTTTTGCACGGACTCTTTTGACAGCAACGAGTTTATTACCGGCGCGAGTTCCTGTTTGATCCAAGACCCCATCGGCGCACCAAATCCGCGCTTTTTTCGAAACAGGATGTCGTCGGATAAAACATTACGCAATGACTGTTTCAAGATGTATTTCAACGTACGTCCTTTTATCTTGTATTGCACAGGCATCTGTTGGGCAAGATCCAACATTCGGTCGTCGAGCAATGGAACCCGACACTCGAGTGACGTTGCCATGGTCATTTTGTCCGTGAGTAACAACAAATCATCCGGGAGTTGCGTTCTCAAGTCGACTTCAAACAGGCGGTCGAGGGATTTCCCCGCCTTGGCCGCGGCAAACGCCTGGCCCAGAGCGTCAAACTGTACTTCTACAGGTGCGATCAATAGTGTTTTCGCTGCGGCGCGCCCAAAGACCTGGACGTACGAACGGTAACGTTCCTCAAATGAAAGTTCGTTGGACAATATGAAACTGCGTGCGTAACGAATGAGATTTAGCAATCCGGAGTGTCGGTCGCTCGGAAGTCGTTTTGCTATAGGTGCCAATAACCCGCTTCGCAAGAATTTTGGTATGAGATTGTATTTCGCGCCATAGTATTCGCCCAGGTAACGGCGATATCCGCCGAACAATTCGTCTCCACCGACGCCCGACAAGATTACGGTAACGTCCTGGCGAGCGAATTTGGCAATTAAATAGGTGGTGATAAACGCGCTATCTGCAACGGGTTCGTCAAGATGCCAAATTAGTTTCGGAAGCAGGTCGACAACGTCTGGGCGTACAAGAATTTCATGGTGATCTGTTTTATACCGTTCTGCGACGGCTTTTGCGTACGGCAGCTCATTGTAGAGGCTTGCCGCCTTTCCGCTGTCGAAACCGATTGAGTAGGTTTTGATGGGTCGATCGCTGTTGCGTGCCATCAACGCGACAATTGCGCTGGAGTCGATACCGCCACTCAGAAATGCACCGAGGGGCACATCACTGACCAGCTGTGAACGCACCGACTCAGTTAAGTCGTCAACCAGGCGATTGCACCAATCACTTTCTGACAGGGAATTGTCCGGATTGGCTTGGTATTGCCAATAGCGCCTTTCGGTAATCGCTCCGCGTTCGCAAATCATCAATGTCGCGGGCGCGAGTTTTTTGATTTTCTTGAAAATGGAAAAAGGTGCAGGGACGTAGCCGAGAGCAAAGTATTCATTTGCTGCGGTCCAGTCAATTGAGCAGTCAATTCCAGGCAGAGAGAGGATCGATTTCGCTTCGGACGCGAAACACAACTTGGTCCCATCCGAATAGTGGTAAATCGGCTTGATTCCGAGGCGATCTCGCGCGATCAACATGCGCTTGCGCCGGCCATCCCAGATTGCGAATGCAAACATCCCGTTCAAGCGCCCAACGAATCCATCACCGTACTGTTCGTACATATGAATGATGACTTCGGAGTCGCTTTTGGTTTTGAAGCGATGACCTAGGGCTTGTAGCTCTGTTGTGAGCTCGCGGTAGTTGTAGATTTCGCCATTGCAAACGGCCCAAACCGTTTCGTCTTCATTTGGCAGGGGCTGATGCCCCCCTGCAAGGTCAATAATGGATAGTCGTCGCTGGCCCAAATACCCGCCATCGCCGATGTATTCTCCGAAATCGTCTGGTCCGCGATGGCGTGTTACATCGCCCATTAAGGTCAGCATACGGGAGGCATCGCCAATGGATCCGCGCAGCGCGACGATGCCGTGAATTCCACACATGAATGATGAGTTCCTAAGTAGTCACAAAGACTTGATAAACAAGTCTCGTTCGATCTTGTTTTCGGCACCGACAACAATGAAGTGAACCAGCCAACGACCCACAGAATAGGGATTTTCTCAGAAAGACCTCCCCAAAGACTAGCGATGCTGTTGGATCCTAAGTCGGTATTCTGCACGAGCTTTTGAATTGGCGTGTACTTTGAGACCTAAAGACGCCTGGATCTGGCGTCATTTCGCGATCCGTAAAATACACGTCTCAGTCAAAGCTCGCGCCTGACTCGCAATAAATGCCAATTTTGTCCGGGGAAAATACTTCGGCATTTCTGCAAAAATCCAAAATGGGTCGGATTTTCGCGCGTTGTAGAAAAACATGTCAGGAAGCTGTGAACACGTGCTGCGCCTGTACTAAACACCATCCAATAGCGCTGCAGTCTCGCACCGGAGAGCATATGTGAATACACATTCATCGAAATCAGAAATGAACACGCGGCGTGTCCAGATCAGGTCTGTGTCTGGTGTTTCCTTTCAAAGCACCGCGGAATATAGGCACGGAAATCTCCATTTCAGAACGACGATCGGGAGACACAAAGTGGCGTCGTAGCGACACCTTGGTGTCTTTGAACGACACCCTCGCTCGCGGGATCGATATAACGTTTAACCGGTCTTCTGATGCGAAACACCCGCCTTTCCTTGTCCCCAGAGACATGGCGTTTTCGTTTAGGAAAGGTTCGCGACTTAGGTGAGGTTCCCTAAGAGTTGGCGAGCGGATCCGAAACAAAAACCACATAAGCTGATCGTTGCTCGCAATGCATGGTGTAATTTGAGGCGTATGCGAGCGATAGGCTAAATGCTGGGCGGATGTTTGGCCTGTTCGTCAGATGCGCAGGGTGACGCCGTATCCAAGCTGGACCGCGAGATCACACGCAAATCGACCGTGTATTAGTGATTTATGATGTGTTCAAATACGCTGATTAGAAACCGACTAAACTACTGATTTACACTGATCTTCGACTTGCGCCCGGAATTTAGAATGTCGAACAAGCCTGCCTCTCCAACCGCACCTCAGACCGAGGTGAAAACGACGACCTGTTACATGTGCGCATGCCGTTGTGGCATTCGGGTGACGTTGCAGGACGGCATGGTGCGTTATATCCAGGGCAATCCCGACCACCCGCTAAACAAAGGTGTTCTGTGCGCGAAGGGCTCGTCGGGAATCATGAAGCAGTATTCGCCGGCGCGACTCACCAAACCGCTGCGCCGCAAACCCGGTTCTGACCGCGGGGCGAACGAATTTGAAGAAATCTCCTGGGACGAAGCCTTCAAGATGATGGAGGGGCGCCTGGCTCAGATTCGCGCAACCGATCCGAAAAAATTCGCATTATTTACCGGTCGCGATCAGATGCAGGCGCTGACCGGATTGTTCGCCAAGCAGTACGGCACGCCAAACTACGCCGCGCACGGTGGTTTTTGTTCCGTGAACATGGCGGCGGGGTTGATCTACACCATCGGCGGCTCGT
>DKAR01000127.1 GCA_002450895.1 Proteobacteria bacterium UBA6921 | reverse complement strand
ATTGGGTCGTGAACAATCTGCAGGACATCGTTTCGCGTTGCGTGAATGTGGTGGGTGAGGGCGACAAGACGACGCACGTCCTCACGCTGGTCACGCCGGAGCAGCTGGGCGGAATCCTGCGACGCGTCTGGGATACGGAAGAGTTTCGCTCGCCGTTCGGACTGCGCAGCCTTTCCAAGTTCCACAACGCGCATCCGTTCCGACTGGGCGACAGCGTCGTGTGCTATGAGCCGGCAGAAGCAGAGTCAAAGATCAAGGGCGGCAACTCGAACTGGCGAGGGCCGATCTGGTTTCCGACCACTTTCATGATGATTGAATCGCTGCGCAAATTGGACAAGGCTTACAAGGACCAGTTGATCATCCAGGATTCACACGGCAACAACGTGACGGTGGGCGATATCGCGCAGAGCTTTGCTGATGCGTTGATCAGCATTTTCACGCGTGACAAGAACGGGCGCCGTGCGGTGTTTGGAAATATCGACCGATTCCAGAACGATCCACACTGGCGCGATTACATTCCGTTTTACGAATACTTTGACGCAGATACCGGGAAGGGATTAGGAGCAAGCCACCAGACGGGATGGACCGCGCTGGTGGCTTCTTTGATCGACGAGTGGCGATAGGCGTGACATCACGCGTGTCGTCACGCGACGCCTATCTTTGAAGCAATCGCAGTAGCGAGAAATCTTTTGGTTTCCCCTGGCTGTTTTCTCCGCCCGTCCACGCAGGAAAATCCTGCGTTGCGTCGGGATCGGTCGAGCCGAGCCGGGCAGACTCAAAGGTAAAGTTGTGATCACCAATCGTGAACGTCATTCCGTTCACCAACTCCTGCAACGCCACTTTGGATTGACCAATAAAGATTCCGTTCTTGCTGTTCAGGTCACGCAACACGGACACGCCGTTTTTGGTAAAGACCTGAGCATGGTAACGGCTCATGAACGGGTCGTTCAGCGCTATGTCATTGTCGACCATGCGACCGATGTGCAGGTTCTTCTTGTCCAGCAAAAACGTTCCGACCGGCTCTGCACCACGGCGCACAACGATTTTTGGCACCAGTTGCGACATGAAAACAGTTTCGGAACCCGATTCATCGTCCGCCATGGCGACGTCCGGTTTTTCGTCGCTACGGTCATGATCAGTATTTCGCTCCGGTTCGGGCTGGGGAGCCGCTGAGGCTTCGCTTTCGGTTTTCTTTGGTTGATCGGGTGCAGCTTCAGTTGCAACGTCTACTGGCGCAACGGTCGCGGTAGGTTCCGGAGATTCCTTTTTGGACTCGGTCGCGACGAGGCGGATGACTTCTGCTTCTACGGGACGGCTTATTTCCGAAATCGCGATTGTTGCGGTCGGGTCCACGGGTACTTCGCTCGCAGCCAGAGCAACCGGAGTGGCTTTAACGGGTTCTGCCGCGGGGGCGACGGGCTGCTCCGCCACAGTCATCTTGGCAGCGTCCGCCGGGATCAAGGCCGTCGCCTCGAGTGCGGGTTCGGGTGAAGATTCCGGAGCACCGAGGAACGCTTCGACTTCCGGATCGACAAAGTCTGAGGATGAAGCGTTGGTATTGTCGTTGGCCGCAACTGAATTGCGGGCTGTCGCGTTGCGGTCCACGGTTTCTGACGGCTGTTGATATCGATCCCACTCCAGCTCTTCGATTGAAGTCGCCAAGGTCTGCTCGGAGACCGTCTTTTCACCGGCAATGAATGCAGTGGTGAGTGCGAAGTCACACAGTTTGTTGATCAATCGTGGCCGGCCGCCGGTGTACTGATGGATCATTGGCATCAAGGATTCGGAAAAAAGCTCCAGTGACGCACCCGCCGTTTTCAGGCGATGATCGATGTACGGTTTGATTTCTGTTTTATCCAGCGCACCCAAATGCAGCCGGAGGCGGATACGCTGCCGGAAGTTTTCCATCTCGCGTGTATCGATAAGCGCCATCAGCTCCGGTTGCCCGGCCAGCACGATGCTCAGTACATGGCGGCGCTTGTGCTCCAGATCGGCCAACAGGCGAATTTCTTCGAGGATCGACGGCGTTACATATTGCGCTTCGTCGACGAAAAGAATCACGCGCCGCCCGTTTTGACTGCGATCGATCAAGAGGCGATAGAGCTGGTCACGAAGCTCATGCGCGTCGGGTGCATTGGCTTTGCTGGAAGCTCCAAACGCATGCAGAACAGTCGCTAGAAAGTCCGCATCTGACATTTTCGTCAGTCGCACAAACGCGGAGTCAATCAGCTTTGGAAACCGATCGAGCGCCTCGTTGATCAGGGTCGTTTTTCCGCACCCGATGTCTCCGGTGCAGACCACCAGGCTTTCCTGCGCCCTTGCGGCGTATTCGATGTACGCCTTCATGCGTGTGTGCTGCTTACTCGGGAATAGAAAGCGTGGATTCGATGCGAGTACGAATGGATATTCCGTCAAACCAAAATGGTTACAGTACATGGCCCAGTCCCACCTCGTTCCGTATGTAAGACAAATATAGAAAAGCAGGGTAGATTTTAAGCGCAAAAAGTTGGGGCAGGGAATGTGATTTATTTACACGAAAAAGCATGGAATAGCGGTGTCGGGCCGGTTAGGGTTGGACCAAGGCTCTGGCGCATGCTGTCTATCGAGTCGGATTGTCGGCAGTTACAGGTTTCAAAATGGACGATGGCGTAACTTCAACGGCGGCTGCTTTCCAGTGCGCGGTGTTTGGTGGCAATGAAGTCTGTATGCGAAACGTATAGAAGTTCCGAGATCTTACGGATGGTGTGCTCCTCGTAGGTTTCGATTTCCTGATCTGCCATCGCAATGCTCCAGAGCAGCTCCACGAGATGAACTCGCTGTCCGTAGCTGAATTCACGGTTGATCATTGACGTGAACTCGTAGTAGCTGATGGCCTGATTGATTTTTTTGTCGGCCAGTTCCATCAATGCCACCGTTTCGTCGGGCGTCAAACCGAACCGGGCCTGAAGGGCGCGCACGATCGCATTCAGTTCTTCTTCCTTGATTCGATCATCAGCCCGGCTGACCTCGATCAAAAGCGCCGCGCTAGCGAGTCGCGCGGCGTGGTCCTTGTCTTGCCGGGCCGATTCCGAATCTGCGCTCAGGTAATCATCGAAGAATTTCTTTACTGCGTGGAGCATAACGTCTTCCCAGTTTTGTCACTTGCTGATGTTACGAACATATCGGACCAGAATCGTTCCATTTTACCCACCAAAACGCGGAGTCCCGTAAGGGGATGTGACACGAACCATGCCTGAATGGCATTCCGACAACAGACTCTCCAGCGGTTTTATTCACGTCAATGGTTGGAGTTTGTCGGCTTGCAGGTAAGGCGTTGGGCGACTACATGTTGTGGAGGGTCGGCGCGTTTCTTTACCTGACTTAACCAATCGCACAACCATAATCATTGGAGGGATCCAATGGCATTCGAGCTCAATCACACGTTTGTTTCCAAAAAGCTTAAACCGATAAAGAACCAGGATGGCGAGTTTGCGACGTTTCGCGTCAGCGATGACGGCCCGTTCATGGTGCTGTTTCCGGGCCGGATGAACCGCCGGGCGGCGGCGACGTTCACTCATCGCGTACGCGTCGACGATCCAAACAGCGGAGACAATCCAGGCCCGGGAAATACGCCCCTGCACGGCGGATTCATGACGACCACCAAGGTCATACCGCTCACGCTGAAGATTTTCACGCCCGATGGCCAGGAGTTCACCGCGACGGAAATCACTGTGGCGGATTTGAGAAAGTATCGCGATCTTCGCGGCAGTCCTTCAGGTCCCTGGTCATACAAGCTCACCGGACAAAGCCAGCCGATCTTCGTCGACGAGGATTCGACGATCACCAACGCCAAGGGAACATTGGGGATCGGTGTCACGGAGACCGTGCAGTCAGAGAGCGCGCCGCCGTTGATCAATAACGTGCGGATTCTTCCGTCGCGCCTGTCGTTTAAGTTCGACCTGTTCCGAATCGGCACCTTCGTCGCCGAGATTTCCCAGCTGCTGATCGGGGGGCGATGGCGAGGCTCGATGCAACTGATCGATCCGGACGGCAACGCCGTCGCGCGCACCACGCAGCGCAAGCTGAACTTCGATATTAGCTTGCGTACGCTGGACAAGTCGCGCGATACAGCGGGAAAGATTCGGCTGTGGACGCTCGAAGTTACTCCGCAGAACAACGCCATCGCCGGTTTTCCGCATCTTTCCGCGACCGTCATCGCCAGCGGCCGGATATCTATTCCGACGCTCAAATCCCGAATTGATACATTGCTCGGTCCGCGCGGTTCGTTCATCAAAATCTTTGGAGAGAACAAGGGCGGGCGCGCGCGTGGGCGATTGAAAGTGACCGACATCGTGGCGGCTGAGACGATCGACATGCATGGCTTGCTCGAAAAGACACTGGAAAAAGAGGAGCAGGACGCAGGCGTCGATCCGAAGGACTTCAATGCCAATACGACGTATACGATTGCCAGCAAGGATGCGGATCTGAAAGCCGGTCTGAAAATGAACGTCAGCTCGCTGAAGGTGGGTACGATCGACGTAGCGATAGGCCCCGGCGTGCGGCTCGGTTCAGCAGTTCCGGCGATCAAGTTGAAGGTCACGGTTTCCGGCGCACTGAAAATCACATTCAAAGGATTAACGCTGGCAACTGCCAAAGTGCGCGGCGGCAAGTTCGACATGGAGATCGGCATCAAGCTGGGACCGGACGGCGTGCCCCGCGTCGTGTGTGAAGTGCCGAGCAAGCCGTTCGACATCAGCATCAGTGCTGCGGTCAAAGTGGCGTTGCTGGCCACGCTCGGTATCGCCGGACTCATCGGTGGAATGACCATCGCGGAATATGTGGAGCATGAAGTCAACGAGGCCGTTTCCAGCGGCGCGCGGCACATGTTCGATGATCCGACGATTGCGCCGCGCATCCTGATGACCATCTTCGGCGCGCATCTGAACTACAAACCGATTCGCATCGTGGGCAATGACATCCTGTTTGAACATGTCGCACCGCTGGAGCCGGATCCGAAACCGACGCCGGGGTACGCGGGCGCGATCGGTCGAAGCATTATCGGTGTTTCGCCGAAATCCGTGTCGTTCGTACCGCCGGTGCTCGGCGACACCTGGCGTGCGGACAATCTGAACAAGATCGATCACATCGTTGTGGTGATGATGGAGAACCGTTCCTATGACCACGTACTGGGACATCGCGCACGCGGCGATGTGAATGATGGTGCGGATGGACTGACGGATGAGATCGTCAGCGCAATTCAGAACACGGCCCATGGTAACGACGCGCCGTTCACTGTTCGCGCCCTGCGCGAAGCGGGATTCCCAAAGAACGCGGCTGGGCTGATGACGCGATTACCAAAGGGCGTGGGGCATGAACTGGCCGATGTGGCGGAGCAACTCAGCGCTCGTATCGATGGACCGAACGGGCGGCAACTCAACAGCCCGCAAGGCTTCGTCGACAACTTCAAGCCGCGCCTCGAAGAAAATCCGCAGGGTGTCGTACCGAACGATGTGCTCGGCTTCTACGATGGCCTTGACCTTCCGTTCTACGAATACCTTGCAACGAACTATGCGTACACAGACCGCTATTTCTGTTCCCATCCAGGCCCGACCTTGCCGAACCGAATGTATTCGCTGACCGGCGATGTGCAGCACGACCGCTATGGCTTTCCGATTCTCGACAACAACAATGGCGACAATTTCCTGCTGTCACGCGCGCCGACCATTTATGACGTTCTGGCACGTAAGGGGCACGGGTTCCGGGTGTACGAGTCGTTTCCATCCGTCACGATGCTGCGCATGTTCGCGCGCTACGCGACGAACAACACGAACATTGTCCGACTGGATCGACTGGCCGCCGATGTGAAACGTGGAAATCTGCCCGCATTCACGGCCATCGAACCGCAAATGCACGCGCATCCGCAGGATGACGACCACCCGGATGCCGACATGCTGCGCGGCCAGATCTTCCTGAAGAAGGTCTACGACACGCTGCGGTCGAACCCGACGCTGTGGGCCAAAACGATGCTGATCGTGACCTATGACGAACATGGCGGTTTATATGACCATGTGATTCCGCCAGTGGCCGACGTGATCAGCCGCGCGCACCGGGCCGTGTTCGATCCCAGGCGCCGAGAAACAATTCTGACGCGTGTCGGTGCATCCAACGCGGAGCTGGCAACAGCGACTTCGACTCCGCCCGGGATGCTCACCATTCCGTACGGCGTGCGAGTTCCGACGTTTGTGGTTTCGCCATGGACTGCAGCGGGTAAGGGGCCGAACGTGGTCCTCGACCACTGTTCATTGTTGAAAACGGTACTCGCGCGATTCTGTGGTGCTGACAAGCCATTTCTCAGCGATCGTGTGCATGCGTCTCATTCGTTCGATGCGTTTTTGTCCGAGTCGTCACCTCGCATGGACGTACCCCCGCCGCCGAATTTGCCGTCGCTACCCATCGGTGTACGACGTGCCATGGGGCGAGGGGGCAGCAAGATCTTGACCCAACCGCTGTCGCGTCAAACTATGCGGAACGGCCCGGTCGACTACCACGAACTGTCCGGGCGCTGGGCGCGGCAGCTGGGGCGTTAGGCATTTGAGCAAATATCGCCACGGCCCGCGTCCGTTCAAAGGCATCGGAAAACGTCGAATTGCAGATTGGCGATTCCAAATAAAACTGATCCGGGGCGCTCCCGGCGGGGTCGGCGCTCCTGACGGTGAGCAATATTTACGTTAACATACGCATGTATGCTCTTGTAGTATCGTGCGATTAACTATTCAAGGTCGGGTGCAGGGACGCGTTTTGAAAGTTGGGAACCAAGCGATTTAGTCCAACCGTCGAACAATCCAAACGGAAATCTTTCGCCCGTCATATGGAGGGGCTGTTGGTTTTGGTGAATTCCCCCCTATTTTTTGCCAGCGTACTAACAGCGCGTGTGGAAAGTAAAACGAGACAGAATTCTCGCGCGCAGTATGCAAGTGTATGGATTAGGTTGACGATATAGCCAAGTAAGTCGAAACAGCTGCGCGTTATCGACGTTTCGTTAAAACCGGTAACAAATTTTTCCGCACAGGGTGTCCAGAGTAATTTCCTTAAGAACATGAATCAAACTAACGAATCACGAAATCCAACGGATGGTCGCATCGCAATCCAATGGTTTGCGGCGCTGGGCATCGCTTTTCTAGGAATCCTCGCAGTGAGCTATGTTGGATTCCAGGCAAGTGATGACGCCCGGTACTTGGAAGGGGCGCTTGGCTGGATTGAACATTTTCCGTTTGTTGGTGATTCCCATTGGACGTTGCGCCATACGATCACCATTCCAACTGCCGTTTTCATTCAATTTTTGGGATTGAATGAATTCGCAACCAGTTTAACCAATGTCCTCTATTTCATTGCGTTTCTCGCTCTCAATGCGTGGTGTGTTGCAAGATATGTGAATGTCCTGGCTGCGTGGTTCTGCACTGCACTTTTAATCGTACTGCCCGGATTTACGGTTGTTGCGACTTATCTGAATTCAGACATTCCTGAGTTGTTTTTTACATCCACGGCGTTCTGGATCATCGTTTACGCGCGCGAACATCCCGAGAAGTGGCGCCCATGGGCACTCGCCGGTCTGCTGTTGGGGGCGGCATTTATTACACGACAAACTGCTGCTGCAGCGGTGATTTTCGTAGCTGTTCTCTTCTTCGTATCGCCACGCGTGCCACGCTGGTGGTATGTGATCTGCGGAGTCGCGTTTGTTTTCACGGTGTCATTAGATTGGCTTTACCTGTACGTGCAGACGGGCAATCCAATGTACCGATTCAGTGTCGATTTTAATCATGACCGGGTCGATCGTTTCGCCGAAGTTGCGCGCTTAGCAAGTTCCGGAGAGTTGATCGACAAAGAGGGAAATTTAAGCATTAACGTTTATATTGACCCGTTTTTGGCTTTATTTGTCTCACAAAAATACGTTCTGACATTTTGGCTATTTGTCGCAGCTGCCATAGGGCTCTGGCATCGGTCAAAACAACGAACGGAAGTTCTGTTATTAGCGTGTGGATTGAGTGCAATATATTTCGTATTTGTCGCGTTCAATCCCAAACTGTATTTGGTGCCCCGATATTTTGTTGTGGTCGCGTGGACAGGCTGTATTGTTGTCGCGTGGTGGCTGGCGCAACTTTTTTCGGAGCGAAAGAAACCTATGGCAATTGCACTCGCGGCGGTTGCTACATTGGCAGCGTTCGCATCACTTTCGATCGAGAACTCGAATCCGCGATTTGTCGAGCGACAGCTTTTAGCATGGGTCATGAGTCATCCCGGCGAAACGATTTATACAGATCCGGAGACGAAAGTGCGATCGGAATTTTACTTCCGCTTTGCAGCAATCCCGATGGATTCGGTAAAAACGGATCGCCCGATACAAGGCGCTCGAATTTTTTACAGCGCTGATCGCGTTGAAAAATGCGCAACTCTGCCAAAATGTCGTGATCACGCCGGTGATTTCAAGCTCACCAATAATTGGACGTTACTTGAGTCGATTGAGGCTCCGCCACGTTTGATTGGCCAGATCTTTAAAGTATTGCATCTCGGTGCACTGCTTCCGGATCAAATCCGACGTCGTGTCATGACACCTGGAGGACAGGCGTCTATTTATCTCGTGGAGAAAGGTGAATGACTGAAACTGCGATGGAAAATCGGAGCCGGGTAAAAAAAGAGAGGCCACCTCGCGAGCGGCATATTGCCGTTTTAGTGCCTTGTTACAACGAAGAGGCTGCGATTGGCAAAGTTGTGGAAGATATGAGAAAGGCGCTGCCAAACGCGACCATCTATGTCTACGACAACAACTCAAAGGATGCGACAGTAGAGGTCGCAACCCATGCAGGCGCAATAGTCAGAACTGAACGTCGGCAGGGCAAAGGAAACGTAGTGCGTCGCATGTTCGCCGATATCGACGCGGATGCTTATGTTTTGGTGGACGGCGATGCGACGTATGATGCCGCGTCCGCTCCAAAAATGATTGAAAAACTATTCGAGGAACGCCTCGATATGGTCGTGGGCTGCCGAGTGCACACGGCGACAGAAGCTTATCGGCCGGGTCACGTATTCGGAAATTTGATGCTTACAAGCGTCGTTGCATGGCTTTTTGGAAAGACGTTTACGGATATTCTTTCGGGTTATCGCGTATTTTCGCGGCGATTCGTAAAATCGTTTCCAGCGTTGGCAAAGGGTTTTGAAACGGAAACGGAGCTCACCGTGCATGCACTGGAGTTGCGCATGGCCATCATGGAAGTTGAAACACCATACGGTGCACGTCCTGAGGGGTCAACGAGCAAGCTCTCGACGTATCGCGATGGATTTCGAATACTTCGACTCATTCTTGCGCTGTACAAGCATGAACGACCGATGCTGTTTTTCGGAGTATTGGCAGCGGTTTTGGCTATCACTTCGATAGGTCTTGCACTGCCCATCATCTTCGAGTTCTTGCGAACAGGTTTGGTGCCACGATTCCCAACTGCCATTTTGGCCACCGGCATCATGATTCTGGCATTCCTCAACCTGACAGCAGGAATTGTTTTGGAAACCGTAACCCGTGGTCGACAGGAATTGAAACGCCTGATCTACCTCCAGATCCCGCTCTTCGATGAGGATGCGTAGTGGCCGAAAAAATCGCGACGTTCCTTCGATTTTGTGTAGTAGGGACGGTTGGATTTGTAGTTGATTCCGGCACTACGCTTCTGCTGACACAAATTTTTGAATACGATCCATATCGGTCGCGAATAGTCGCTTTTATTATCGCGGCGACGGCAACGTGGGCCCTAAATCGGCGTTTTACATTTCGGTCGGAACGCGGCGTCGCGACTTGGATTCCGTATGTCGTTGTCACTTCGATCGGGGCCGGAATCAATGTCGGAACCTATGTTGTGTGGCTCATATTTGTGCCCGCCAACGCCGCGGGTATTCTTTCCGGGATCGCGCTGGGTTCAGGGGTAGCGTTGGGTTTCAATTTCTTTGTGTCTCGCAGGATCTTTGCTTCACCTCCAGCCGCATCGCGTCAGTGATTAGGAGCATTCTGCTCGCGTTCCAACGCGCCAGTACCCAATCACGGTTTGTTGATTATTGACTGGCGAGTTGCTCGCCCTTTTGTCCGAGGCGCAGGGTTTCGGGCCCCGGGCCTACGCTACATTTTCGATGCCCTGGGCCGATAAGGGTCGTAAAGAAAGCACTGGAATGGAAAAATAGCTCGATTCAATGAGCAATATTCACTGGCTCGTAATCGTGCTCAACAGCCAGTCTATTGTGATGAATTGTGGACTTAAAAAAGAAGGGCTCTTATCATTTAGCACTGCTGATTCATCCGTGCGGGAACGCCTGAAGTAGCTGCAATTGCCGGCAAATCAATAGAAAGGAAGGGACAAAGTTGAAAATTTCCGTGTTTGGTTTGGGTTACGTTGGCGCCGTGTCCTGTGCGTGCCTTCCGGAGCTGGGGCACGAAGTGTTCGGCGTTGATATTAATCCCCTGAAAGTTCGTTTGATTAACAGTGGTCAGTCTCCTGTAGTTGAAGAAGGGATCAACGAATTGATCGAAGCCGCCGTAAAGGCGGGAAAACTTAAGGCGACAGACGATGTTGAAGCCGCTGTGCTCAACTCTGAAATTTCTTTGATTTCCGTCGCAACGCCTTCGAATCCGAATTACACGCCGAACTTGACTGCAGTCGATGCTGTTGTTCGTTCAATCGGAATGGCAATTCAGAAGAAGAGCACGCATCACACTGTTGTGATGCGCAGTACTGTACAACCAGGTACGACGGAAGACCGCATTGTGCCAATCCTCGAGCAGGCGGCAGGTCGAAAAGTAGGAGATCGATTGTCACTGGTTTTCAATCCTGAATTTTTGCGGGAAGGCTCTTCCGTCAAAGATTTTCACAATCCGCCGCAAACGGTGATTGGCAGCGTGGACGAAACAGGCTACGCCGTGATGGAAAAGATGTATGCGGGACTTCCCGGGGCATTCGTTCGAACCTCCTGCCGTGTTGCGGAATCGGTGAAGTATCTGTGCAACGTTTTTCACGCGATGAAGATTGTTTTTGCCAATGAAGCTGGTTCGGTTCTCAAGGCGTGTGGTTTGGACGGCCGTGAGGTTATGAAGATTTTCTGCCAGGACACCCAACTCAATATATCTCCGGCGTACCTGCGTCCCGGCTTCGCATTTGGTGGATCCTGCCTTCCAAAAGAAGTGAAGGGATTTCTGACGTTGGCAAGAGAAAAAGATATCGCGATTCCCGCGCTGGGTTCGTTGCTGGATAGCAATCAGGCCCATATTGATCAGGCTTTCGATCTGATTGCCCGAGACGGGCGCCGCAAGGTTGCGTTATTTGGGTTAGCGTTCAAGCCGGGTACCGACGACATGCGAGATTCGCCGTTGGTTGTGCTGGCGGAGAAATTGCTCGGTAAAGGATTCGGATTGGCAATTTATGACAACTTCGTAAAAGTCAGCCAGCTGCTTGGTAAAAACAAGGAGTACATCGATCATGAAATACCTCATCTTGATCAGCTCCTATGCGCGAAGCCGGATGATGCCTTGAAGGATGCGGAACTGGTCGTTATCGGTCACGCAGACGCCGCAGCTCGCCAAACGATCATTGCGAAATGCCAGGGTCTTCGCGTTATCGATTTGTCGGGCTATGCAGATATCCGTAGCGCCCCCGGGATCAAGTACGAAGGCATTTGCTGGTAGGGTTTCGATTGAGTAAACCACGGCTCGCATTTATTTCGCCCGTTTTTCTTTTTCCTAATGATACGGGCGGACGGATTCGAACGACTAATATTCTGCGCGGGCTCAAAGGCGGTTACTTTGATGTAACCCTTTTGGGTCCGGCTACAACATCCCAACGCTCCCAGTGGAAAGATCGGCTGCAACAGTTAGCGGATGACACCATTTTCTGGCAACCGTCGCCTGAAAAACCAAGGTGGAAACGTGCGTTCGATCTGATGCTTGATATTCCCGTCAACGTGGCGGCAGATCGAACGCCGGAAAACCTAAGTGGCGTAGCCGATGCCCTAAGCACCAGGAAGTACGATGTTGTTGTATTCGATTTTGTTCACGCTGCAGTGTTGCATCCCGGCAAAGTGAGCGCTGCGACGGTCTGTTTTACACACAATATTGAGGCGGAGATTTTTGGTCGCCACGCAAAGGAAGCGGGAAACTTTCTTATGCGGAGGGTGTGGTCGGCTCAATTTGAGAAAATGAAGCGCTTTGAAAATGATTCACTGAAGCGTTTTACCTCGGTCGTCGCGGTATCAGAGCGCGATGCAACATATTTTGAACAATCATACGGACTAACGACGGTTTCAACTATACCGACCGGTGTCGATCTCGATTTTTTCAGCTGGAATTCGCCACCTGAAAACGAAACGGTTTCTCCTACAGTGGTATTCACCGGATCCATGGATTGGGCCGCTAACATCGACGGGATATCATTTTTCCTCGACGAAGTCTGGCCTAAGGTATTGGAACAGGTGCCAGCTGCGAAATTCGTTGTCGTGGGGCGACGCCCGCCACCTTCCTTGTTGGAAAAAGCAAAGGCGAGCTCCGGTGTGCAGTTTACGGGTTACGTTGATGATGTAAGGCCGTACGTGCGAGCAGCTCATGCGTTTGTAATCCCATTACGGGTGGGCGGAGGAACACGAATTAAAGCATTTGAAGCTCTTTCCATGGNNGCCCCGTAGTTTCAACCGCCATTGGCATCGAGGGTCTGGACATCTATCCAGGTGAACACTTCTTGCTTGCAGACACCGCAAATGAGCTAGTACGTGATGTCATCCGACTGTTGAGTACGTCAGAATTGCGTTCCAAGTTGTCGCGTAACGGTCGCGAATGTGTCGAGCAAAAATTTGGTCACTTGGTGGCCGCTAAAAAATTCGAAGAAATCTGCGTTTCGGCGCTAACGAAATATCGCGGATAACGTCGCAATTCAGATCAAACTAAATCGTTCGGCTGACATGCTACGGCACTGCGCCGCGCAGCGGCTGCACCTCCGGAAATCCAAATTTCTGTGCCGGTAGCGGCTGCACGAGGTGAATGCGCCCGGTTTCAGGATTGGCGGGACCGACTTCCTGCAGGTACTGCACAAGAACTTCGACGAGATCGAGCGGTTGATCATTGTCGTCGTTGATCGGATCAATCGTTCCGGAGCACTCGTTACACCCGCTGACGACTTTCGGGTTGCCTTCGTACCAGTATCCCGCGACCGTGTAGAGCGGATCTTTGCTCAAATCAAATGCAGTGCCGTTCTGGTCAACGCCGACGATCGCGTCAGTCCAGTCACCGACGTCGTCAGTTATTTGCGTCCCGTTCACAGCCACATTGGTGCCGCGCACGGTGTTCGCGTTGAGCGGATTGGTTTCCGTTGCCGTGCTGGGCGCATACGGATTGAAATCGAACATGACACCGCTATAGCCGAACATCCAGCCGCC
>DKAR01000058.1 GCA_002450895.1 Proteobacteria bacterium UBA6921 | reverse complement strand
TGGAAGGAAATCAAGTTCGAATTCGACGTCGTTGACAAGCTCGACGTGCAGAAGCGCGCGTAAGTCTGAGCCGAAACGAGATCGACCCAACATTGGATTAGGAGAGACACCATGCCAGAAGTGCAAGCATTCAAATCGACCGAGCGAAAAGGCGAAACGTTTTCCTACTTGCCGCCGCTGACGCCGGACAAGATCCGTAAACAGATTCAGTACCTGATTAATCAGGGCTGGAATCCGTCGGTCGAACACACGGAACCGGAAAAATCGTTCTCCCATTACTGGTACATGTGGAAGCTGCCGTTTTTCGGTGAGAAGTCGGTCGAGAAAGTTCTTGCCGAAATCGAGTCCTGCCATCGTTCGAACCCGGGACACCATGTTCGACTGGTCGGCTACGACAACTTCGCTCAAAGCCAGGGCACGGCTTTCATCGTTTATCGTGCCGACGCTCGGTAAGACGAGCGGGTAGTACGGGCAAAGCACGCCGGCACGGTTGTTTCGTGCCGGATGAAGTGAGACGCGAACGACGCAAGAAAGGTACGACCTCATGCAAGCAAACACTGCGATGAATGCCACGGGTGGACGGGATGCCTCACGCGAGCGCCGTACACGGCTCGTGCAGGGCAAGGCTCATCTTCCAAACGCCAAGGACCGAGTGAGCAGCGGGCGCCGAAACGCTACGGCATCATCGATTTCGGCGACGCCGGCGCCGGCGACAAATGTTCATGTCCAGGCGCCAGTTCAGGTGCCTGTTACAACCACCACGCCCGCGGTACCACCGCCGGCGGCGAGCGGATTTGCCAGCACGCTCGGAGGCCGGGAAGCATCTCGTGCGCGTCGAGCAGGACTCGTGCAGGGGAAGGGTGGGTTGAAGCAGGCGACCGCAGCGCTTTCTGCTGCCGTGAGTGCACCGTCAGCGACGCTTGCACTGCAGGCAGCTGAATCAGTCGGTTCGACCATGATGAATAGCGGCCGGCGAATAGCGCAAGCGATGCGGGCTGCGCGCGCACTCAATGGTCGCGGTGAATCGGCTCCGACACGCCCGAGCGGTCGAGTGCGCAATAGCGAGCCGATCAAATATCCCCCGAAAGTTGCGGACACCGAAACCTATGCCGGCAAGAAAGTCACCGGCGTGCGCATCGGCCGCGGTTTCAACATGACAGGCGACGAAGCCGGAACGGATATGCAGGTGACCGGCACGCAGTACATCGGTCGCGAAACCGGTTTCAATCCGCGCGAAGGTGGCGTGAAAGTCGGTGCGTCGCGTACACAAGGTGGACTCGTCGTGACCGGCACGCAGGTGCGCAGCAAAGTCATGATCACCGGCGACGAATCGCGCAGTGCAGGCCGGATTACCGGTGAAGCGGACCAGGACGTGGGCGATGACGTGATCAACCGCCGCGAGCAGGGCGCCTATACGTCCATGCAATTTCAGCGACAGAACAACCCGCACGGCCAAACCGTGTTCGGAACGAATCTCGGTCGTTCGGCCAAGTCCGTCGGTTCACGCAGCCGCGACCTGGAGCGTGCAATTGAACAAACCGATGGCGGCCTGGCCATCTCCGGCACGGCGTTGGGGCGCAGTTCGCGCGTCACCGGGGACGAGGCCGGATCGTGTCATCCCATCACCGGTGACCAATATCTGATGCCCGCCGGCGCGCAACAGATGTGCGACGCGGACGGCAAGAAGTCACGCCAGCGTACCGGCGCGGCAATGGGAATGAACGGACGTCCCGATCCCGTGACCGGTGAAAAGGTCGTGGTGTCGGAATCCTGGACGCGCCAGCGTGTGACCGGCGTGGACGTCGAACACAACACCAACGTGACCGGCGATGAATACGGTGTTTGCTCACCGATCACCGGGACACCGTACGTTGGACCCGCACAGTACGAAACGTTTTGCGCGACCGGCGACGCTAATTGCGCCGCGCAGCTCGCGACGCCTGGGTTGACCGCAGGCAATCGCGTCACGGGCGACACGGCGCGCAGCGTCGAGTACGTCACCGGCACGCATCGCGGAAGTGAACGATCCATCACCGGAACTCCGTACTACCGCGCCGACGTCGAGGGCGAAATGAACAACAACGTTGTTGATCGCGTAAACAAGTCATTCAGCATTCGTTCGCCGCAGCGCGACAGTCAGCTGAAGGCGGGAACCGCCGCAGTCGATGCTCCGAGCGCAGAAGGTCGCATCACCGGAACCTTCGCGGCCGGACACGGCAAGATTACCGGCAATCAGGAATTCCACTTCGCGCCGCGGCTGAAGGCGGAGCAGGCAGGTCGCACCATGATCACCGGCGAAGGCCGCGTGGCAGGTCCGGCGATCACCGGCAGTGCCTGGACGGAAACGCGCAAAGTGACCGGGACCGAAGGCCCGACCGCGACCGAGCGCAATCCGAGTGAGCGCGCCGGCAAGCCGCAGGCCTTCGCGGGCAGCAACGCCTTCAAGGGCAAGGGACGGCACGAAGAGCCACGCAAGATTGTCACGGGCATGGTGGGTTGGTCCGCCAAGTCCGCCGCCAAGGTCACGCTTTCGGGCGGGGCACAGGGTTAGAGCTGAATCACAGAGGCCAATGACGTGATGACCACAACACGCAATCGACGCACGCGACAGACCGCCGGGATGTATGTTCCCGGCGCGTACGGCGCCGCGTCGGCCGCGGTCGCGGATCCCTACGTCAGTTTGTTTGGCAGCATGCCGGGCAATTCGATGGCCAGCGCACCGGCGGGAGCTCATCCGCTGTATGACACGACGCACAACCGGCGTTTGCTCGAGCGCGAAAGTGAAATCACCTCCGCGTTTGGTGCGATCGAACCGGCATTGCGTGAAGTGGCGTCAGTGCAGTTCCAGGAAGGGAACGCCGATCAGATTCAAAGCGTGATGCGCAGTCGACTCGGGTTTGAGCTGCCGTCCTCCTGTCTTAAGGCCAGCTGGATCAAGCCGCTCAACATGCGTGGCTTCTACGCCTACAGCGTGTTCCAGACATTTCGCAAACTCGCGGATCGCGATTTCGATCGCAGTGCCGCCAATCTCGCCGAAGGGGAACCGGCGGACGAAGTGATTCGCAAATGGGGATTTCACGCCATTGATATCACGCCGTGCGCTGACGGACGTCTGAGCGGTGTTGTGGATTACATCCTGCGCGTGCCGCCGAACGTTGTTGCGAACCGCAAATCATTCGCCGGTTCGATGTTCGACGTCGAAGAGTCCATGCGTAACTGGGGACAAGTTGAGCTTCGCCGTCACCGCGAAGGAGTGCCAAACAAGGCGGATGAGCCCACTCGTTATCTGAAGATTGGTGTGTATCACACCAGTAGTTCCGATCCGGGGCACGAAGGCTGCGCCGCGCACGGCAGCGATGAACGCAAGGCCGCACAGGCGCTGCTCGATCGACTCAATGCATTCGCTTGCGCGGTGGAGAACAGTCATTGCTGTGGCGCATCAGTGGCAACGCTGTTGGTCGGCGTGGACACCGACACGGATAGCATCAAGGTGCATGTCCCGAATGCCAACGGCGAAATCAGCCTCACGCGTTACGTCGATAATCGCGAGTTGTTCAACCGGACGTCGGCGCTGGGACGTGATGCAGCGAAAGAAACGATTCGCCAGGTTGTCGCGGAAGCGGCGGGCGTGTCACCCGATGACGGTGCGACCGAGGGCATGCGCTGGTTCTGCGGCTATCTGCTCAAGAACAACATTGCCCAGATCGACTACGTGCGCGCGTATCACAACGGGCGCTATGCGGACCTCGGGCATACCGAACGGTTCATCACCGTCGGCGACAG
>DKAR01000164.1 GCA_002450895.1 Proteobacteria bacterium UBA6921 | reverse complement strand
CATCGGCGTGCCCGCGATGATCTATGTGCTGGGCGCGCCGGCGCTGATGGCGTCCGCCACGGAGTTGGTCATCGCGTTTGTGATGGGATTGGGTGGAACGATCATGTATGCGTGGGACGGGGTGGTGGACGTGCGCCTCGCGATGATCATTCTCGCCGGTTCGCTGTTTGGAATTCAGGTCGGCGCTGTCGGCACCACCTACGTGAAGGATTACACGGTGAAGTTAGTGATGGGCGTCATCATGATTACCGTCATGTTCAGCCGGTTTCTTTATATTCCCGGCTACCTTTCCGATCTCGGCTGGATCGAACCACTGGAGCCGAGCGCGCGAACGGCGCTCATATGGATCGGTGATGCAATGCTGTTGTCGGCGCTATTAACCGGCGCCATCATTGTAGTCATCGCGCTGATCAAAGGCATGGCCGAACACAAGCGGCGCGCACAAATTGCCGCATTAATGGGGGCGCCCACAGAGTAATTGTTGAATTGTCGGTTCGCCTCTGCGCGCAAAGTTCGTCGCCCAATTGCCAACCCTGTCGTGTTGAGGCACGATCACGCTTCCTCCAATCCTCACGTGATGATTACTACTGCATGCATGAGCCTTCCACANNCTTCCACGGGTGTTGGTTCTGCAATTCCGTTTCGCGATGCTTTTCTTTATTGGTTGAAGCTCGGGTTTATCAGTTTTGGCGGGCCTGCCGGGCAGATCAGCCTGATGCATCAGGAACTCGTCGATCGCAGGCGCTGGATTTCCGAACATCGTTTTCTTCACGCCCTGAACTACTGCATGGTGTTGCCCGGACCTGAGGCGCAGCAGTTGGCCACGTACATCGGTTGGCTGATGCACGGAACCTGGGGCGGCATCGTTGCGGGTGCGCTCTTTGTGCTGCCGTCGTTGCTGATCTTGATCGTGCTGACGTGGACGTATCTGGCCTTTGGTGATGTAAAGCTCGTTGCGGCCGTGTTGTATGGGATCAAGCCCGCGGTTACCGCCATCGTTATTTTTGCCGCCTACCGAATCGGATCGCGCGCGTTGAAGAACCGTGTTTTGTGGGCGCTTGCAGCAGCGGCGTTCATCGCAATCTTTGTGTTTCACGTACCGTTTCCCTGGATCGTTGCCGCCGCGGCGTTGGTTGGCATCGCGGGTGGAAAATTCTTTCCGCACTTTTTTCGCGCCGGTGGCCACGCGGCGTCGGCGAAGACAGCGCAGGGTCCTGCATTGATTGATGACCATACGCCGCTGCCGGAACACGCGCGTTTTGTCCGCGCACGGTTTGTTCGTTACGTGGTCGTCGCGCTGGGCGTGTGGTCGTTGTCGCTGGGCGCGCTGGCGCTGCTCTACGGTTGGAATGCCGTCCTGACGCAGATGGGTTGGTTCTTTACCAAAGCGGCGTTGCTGACATTCGGTGGCGCGTATGCCGTGCTCCCGTATGTGTATCAGGGCGGGGTGGTACATTACGGTTGGCTCACCGGCACGCAAATGATCGATGGATTGGCGTTGGGTGAAACAACGCCCGGACCGCTCATCATGATCGTCGCGTTCGTGGGCTATGTCGGTGGCTGGACGACGACACTTTCCGGCGCGGCGGCTCCGGCGCTCGCGGGTGCGATTGGGGCCGCCGTGGCGACGTTTTTCACCTTCCTGCCTTCGTTTGCTTTCATCTTGCTCGGCGCGCCGTTGGTGGAGGGCACGCGACACAATATCGGTTTCACCGCGCCGCTGACCGCCATTACGGCGTCGGTCGTCGGTGTCGTGTTGAGCCTGGCGATGTTTTTCGCCTCGCATGTTTTCTGGCCCGGTGGATTTATGGCTTCGACGTCGGATGCATCATCGGCGAGTGTCATCGAAACGCTGTTTGCGGGGTTCGACTATTTCGCGGCACTGCTCTCGTGTGCCGCACTGGTCGCGCTGCTGCGATTCAAGATCGGAATCGTCACTGTCATCGGTGGCAGCGCACTGCTCGGAGTGGCATGGAGCTTCATTGGCTCGAGCGTGTTTTGACAGCGAGGAAAACCTTGTCGGACCCGGTGCGACTGCCGTAGCATGCAAGTCGATTTGCCAACGCGGGGCGAGTTCAAAGGATGGTGTCGTACACAATCAGGCAGGTGCAAGACGGGCTCTGGTTTGTCGACCAGTCGTTTTCCCTGTACGGCGCCGAGCTCGGCATTCGCATGACGGTCATTCGCCTGCCGAATGGCGAACTCTGGCTGCATTCACCGGTCCGGTTTGGCGAAAATCTCGCCGCGCAGTTGGGCGAATTTGGTCCGATTCGCCACATCGTTTCCCCGAGCAAGATGCACAGCCTGTTTGTGCTGGAGTGGGTCGCGGCATTTCCGGAAGCGACGCACTACACCGCGATGGGCATGACCTTGCGCGCTCCGGGGGCCCGCTTGCCCACGACGCTCAGCCCGGCCGCGCCGCGCGAGTGGGGCGGGGCGATCGAGTCCCATGAAATCCTCGGCGTGCCCGATCTCAATGAAATCGAGTTTTTCCACGCGCCCACACGCACGCTGATCCTCACCGATTTATTGTTCAACGTGGTCGAGGGCGATTGGTGGACACGTCTGCTATTCAAATTGAACGATGGGTTTGGGCGGCCCGCCGTCACCCGTATATTCCGTCGCTTCATCAAGGATCCCGTGGCGTTTCGCGGCTCAGTCGATCGCCTGCAGCGCTGGGATTTCGACCGGATCGTGGTCTCGCATGGTGCTGTGATTGAGCACAACGGCAAGGTCGTTTTGGCGACGGCCCTGGCGAGCGCCGGCATGCCATTGCGCGAACCCGAGTGACGGTAAACCTTACAGTATCCTGAAGATTCCGCCCTATTCCGGGGCGCGACGACACCTCTGATTCGGTACACTAGGCCCCACAGTTGCTCGAGTGGTAGGGGTTGTTTGTGGTACGGCAGCTTTGGTGGGTTGTGGTTCTCGCGCTGGCGGCGTGCGCGACGAATCCCTATAAGACATCCGATGACCGATCGGCTCGACTGATTGGCAAGCGCGCGATTGTCTATCCCGATACACGCATGAAGGAGTTCGTCTACTTCATGCAGCTCAATCAGCTCGATCTGCGCGACCGTTGGGGCGACTATCCCCACGACATGGTCGTTCCGGGCGGCAAGAACAAATTACTCGTGGTGTGTGAGTGGTATAGCGAATTTGCCCGCGAACCGGTGGCGCGCGCGATTCGGCAGGTAAAGGAGTCCTTTATTGCGGGTCATGAATATCGAGTGACCAGCCAGTACGTCGGCGAAAATACCTGCGAAACAAAATTCACGGATCAGACGCTGGCGGAAGCCAACGCCGAGGCAGCGCAGAAGGCCGCGGAAGAAAAGCCGCCGGAAAAGAAATCTGCGCAAAAAGACGATGTAAAACCGACCACTACGAAAACGAAATCCACGACGGTCACAAAAAGCACGTCGACCGCGACGACCACCAAATCCACGTCGGCCACGAAAAGCACGTCGACTGCGACGACCACGAAATCCACCACAGCGACACGGTCGACGACCTCAAGCAGTTCCAAGAAAAAGAAGAAACGTTGGCGCGGGCGCACGCGTTGAGGCGTTGGAACGAAGGTTCGACGGTTACGCGAGCGTCTGGATCACACCCTTCGGCGCCGGAACTGCGTATAATCGGGACTAAACGTCAGCCGCACATAACGAGCGCGTTACCCGGTCGGGTGCCGTACGTTCAAGTCACGACAAGGAGCCAACGCCAATGCGAATGCTAATTGCCGCGGGATTTTTGATGGTCGCCATTCAGGCGTGCAGCACGGGTGCGACGCGCGCCAGCGACGACGATTCCAAGCTCGTCGGTCTGCGTGCACCGCTGATTGCCGACGGAATGTCCGAGTCCATTTACTTCACACATCTCGACAGTCGCGAGCTGCGCAGCGTCTTCAATCAGTATCCCTCGACGATCAGCGTTTCTCCGGGCTCACACACCGTTACGGTGGTTTGCGAATGGCGCGAAAACTCCAGCGAAGCGCCCGTTGCCAAGCATGTGCGCCGTTTTCGCATGGATGTCGATGCGAATCGCGTGATTCAGTTTGACAGCAGTTTTGAAGGCGGCGGTGGTTGCCAGCTTGGCTTCCACGATGTCACGGATCAGAAGACCGCTTCACCCGGGCGTTAACCGCAGTTACGTCAGCGCGATTCCAAGGTAGAGACAGTAAAGCACGCCATTCACGGTCAGGTGCCAAAGGCGCAGGACACCGCGCGCGTGAAGCAGTCGCACCCACAGCGCCGCGAAGAAGGTGATGATCACGCCCCACAGCACTTCGCGTGACGGGACCCACGGCGTCAGCATGATGCCGATCGCCGGCAGCAGCGTTCCCTGAAACACCATCGCGCCGGTAATGTTGCCGAACGCCAGCGTATCCTTGCCGCGCCTTATCCAAAGAATACTGTTCACTTTCTCCGGTAACTCCGTTGCGATCGGAACGATCACCAGCGACAGCAGCAGCGCGGAGATTCCCAGCATGTCCGAGGCGGACTCGACGCCATGGATAAATCCTTTCGCGCCTGCGACCAGGAGTACCAGCCCGATCCCCATTTGCAGAAGAATGGTGATCAAGTTGGTCGGTATGCCGATGCGGGCCAGGAACATTTTTTCATTCGCCTCGGTTCCATGCCCGTCCTTGACCAGTTGCGCGGACGCGCGCAACGTCAGAAGGATGTAGACGAAGTACACCAGCACCATGGTGATGGCCAGTGCGGCGCGCACCAGCGGAATTTCATGCGGGACAAATAACGCGATTGCCGCGAATGTGTATGCCATCAGGAAGAAGTTCAGGTCGCGGGTCAGGCCTGTATGCTCGGGACGCAGATGTCCCTGCATGCCGCGAGACTTCCACACCGCCATGGCCATCAGGCAAAGCGAAAGCGTGGAAAGCATCAGCGGGGCGCCGAGAATTGCACCGACGCCGATTTCTTCATTGACCCGTTGATTTTCAGTTCCGGCGAACACCGCGAGCAGCGGAACCATTGTTTCGGGAAGCGCAGTGCCGACAGCGGCGAACGTNNCAGCGAGCCGGTGACACCTTCGGAGATCTTCAGCTTTTCGCCGAGGTGTTCAAGCGCATTCGTAAAAATCTCCGCCGCGATTAGAATGATCAGAAGCATTAACAACAGCTGCGCGAAGACCATGGGCGAACCACTGAAAATTGGACGCGCGAATTATATCAGTGGGCATTAAGATAGATAGCGTGGAGGAATTGTGATGCCCGGACATGCTCGTATGGCGTTTGTCTTCCTGCTGGTGCTGCTGGCGCCTTCTTGTGCCTCGACGTCGGATTCCGAGTCCATCGGCCGGTATGTTTTTGATGTCTACGAGGAAAACTACGCCTGGGGCCATACCCTGCGTGGTTTCTTTATTGAAGGCGACGGCACGGTTGCGGTTTACGACCACAGTGGCAATCGCTGGGTGCCGAACCCGGATCGTCCGGGTCGAATTGATGACGTGGATCTTGCCGACAAGTTTGACGGCGCCAAGCCCATATTCGAGATTGGACCGCAAACGGTTCGGGAAAAAATCGGATTGATCGAACGTGCTGCGCACGGCGCAGTAAATAAGTACAGCCAGTCGCGCGATCGCGGGCGCTTCGCGTATGTCGCCTACCTCTATGACCCCGATCGCCACAACTATCGGACTGTCGTGCTCGGCGCCGATGGTGATTTTCTCGAGACGAACAACTCGCCCGCGGCGCAGGAGCTGTTGACCTGGCTCAAATCCGTCAAGGAAAAGGTTTCCGACGCCCAGCGCTGATTGCGATGCGCTCAGCGATTTTCGCGGCGTGAAAAATATCTCAACGTTGCATCAATTGCGGAAGTGGAAAGCAAGCGTCGCAGCGTGCCGAGGAAATACGTGGGCACCGTAACGTAATACCTCGGTTTCGGGCGGCGGCTTTCCATTGCGTGAATCACTTTTGCAAGCACGGCTTCCGGCTGCAGCGTGAACGGCTGGGCGGGTCCCGGTTTCGTCAGTCGGCGTTCCATGCCTTCATACGTTGTGCGATGTGGGCTGTTCCGCGCGTCGATGTTGAGTTTGTACATTTCGTACGCGTTGGCGCGAAACCGGCTCTTGATGGGGCCGGGCTCGATCAGCGAGACCGTGATGTTGGTGTTGTGGAGTTCCTGCCGGAGTGTGTCGGCGATTCCCTCAAGTGCAAATTTTGTTGCGTTGTACGCGCCGCGATAAGGCATGGCGACCAGTCCGAGCACTGAACTGTTGAACAGGATTCTTCCATGTCCCTGTTTGCGCATGACTGGGATAACCAGGTTAGTTAATTCCACGGTTCCAAAGAAATTGGTTTCAAACTGTGCGCGCAGCACGTCACGTCGAAGATCCTCGACCGCACCGGGTTGGCCATACGAACCATTGTTGAATAGAAAATCGAGTGTCCCTCGGGTCGCGGAAAGAATCGCATCGAGTGCGCTGCGCACCGACGCCGGATCCGCAAGGTCCAGAACTTCGCTTTCAAAGCCCGAGTCTCGGAGCGTCACCACATCGGAAGGTTTGCGCGCAGTCGCGAAGACGCGATAGCCGCGAGTGCGCAGGCCGGACGCCACACTGGCGCCGATTCCGCTGGAACATCCGGTGATCAATATCGATTTTTGTTTTGGCACGGCGTTGAACGATTTTTACGGTGTTATTCGTCCGGTTCGTTAAAGCGACTCTGTATTTGTTCAACGATGACGCGATTGTCGATCAGTGCGCGTACGCAGGTTGGATCGAGCTTGTTTCCGGAAAGCCGCTCGAGCGCCTCGAAGGCTTCGTCGTTGGTCCACGCCGATTTGTAGGGACGGGCGCTGGTCAGCGCGTCGAAGACATCGGCCACGGCGATAATGCGTGCTTCGATCGGAATCGCTTCGCCGCTCAGTCCTTCAGGATATCCGCTTCCGTCGAAATCCTCGTGATGATATTGCGCGATGTTGCGCAGCAGCTCGGTGCTTTGCACACCATCCAGGCCGTAGTTGCTCAATAGCATGTCGATGATTTGCCGACCCTTGATCGCATGCGTTTTCATTTCTTCGAATTCATGCGCGTCCAGTTTTCCGTTCTTGAACAGAATGCGATCCGGCACGCCAATCTTGCCGATGTCGTGCAGTGGCGCGAACAGGAAGACGTGTTCAATGTATTCGTCGGTAAATCCGTACTTGCTGGCCAGCGTGCGAGCAATCAGGCGGGCATACCGTGACATGCGGTCCAGATGCGCGCCGGTTTCCGGGTCGCGCTCGTGGGTCATGTCGCGCGCCGTTTTGATCGTCGACAACAACGTCTTGATCAATGTCAGTTCGTGCAACACAAGCGAAGCGATCAGGTGACCGAATACGTCGAGCTGCGCCAGACATGATTCGGTAAAAACATTCTTCTCGTAGGAATTGAAAAACACAAATCCGAAGAACACTTCGTTGTTGAACATCGGCAGCGTATAGCTCGACGCGTATTTTTCCGCGGCGATGCGCTTGGAGTGTTCTTTTTGGTCGGTCGCGAAAACGGCAAGGTCATTGATCACGCGAGGCTTGCCGCTGCGCACGGTATCCGCGAGCGATTTCGCTTCGCTCAGGCGCGCCTGATAATTTGAGAGGGGGTTCTTGTCGCCACTGCTGTGGATGAAGGTCTTCACGCAATCCGTTGCCGGGTCATACGTGGCAACCGCAATGCGGTCGACGAAGCTGAAGAGAATTCGAACCTGATCGTGAATCGCCTGCAGCTTGGACGAGAGTGTCTGGCTGCGGTTCAGGGCGGCAAGGGCGTCGGCGTGCTCGTTAGTGGTCGGCATGCCGCCTAAGGTACAGGAGTGGGAAGGGCTCGGGCAATTGCCTGAGCCCTTCCTTATGACAAGTTTTCGAGACGTTGTTATCTTGCGTGAGGCAGGACGAATCGCGGAAGCGCGGAATTGGCGCGGGGCTGCGGAGTTGTACCTTTGGTTCGTCGCATCGGGCGACTGGCGGCCGATGCGGCAGTGAGATCCATCGAAACTGAATTGAACGTTCCCAGCAAGGTGAATGAATCTTGAACTGTCCAGTTATCACTGTCTGAAAATGTGAGAATCGCCGCAATAATGTCGTCGTATCCATTTGCCGCGCTGTAGTCCGTAAGTTCGACGGATGCATCCTGATTGTTGGCAAGCATCTGTCGGGTGTCGATCTCAATCGGAAGATCAGGAATCGTCCATTCGGTTACATTTGGTGGCAGCATTACATTCCAATCAATCGATTGGAATGTGACGATCGGCATTGTGATCACGGTCGAAGAGGTCAGATAAATGGAGGTAAAGTCATTTTCGCCGATTGCCGACCAGCTATAACGGGCGCCGACTGCATCGTACGAAAAATTGGAAATATCAGAATCGGTTTTAAATGCAATGTCGATCGTGGTTCCAAGATCTATTGGTTCAATTTGTCGCGCGACCCAGCGACTTTCATTTCCATTCGATGTACCTCCCGCCAAATATGCGAAGTCGTGGGGGAATTCGGCAGCCAACTGAATTGAGCCGCTGGATCCCAACGAATCCGAAGCACCGAATTGCGAAAATATGTCGTTCAGTAAATGGAAGACACCTTTTCTAATTGCGTAAACGCCTAGGTATTCCAGCGACTGCGTCGATCCCGTTGACCATGAAATTGTTTGGGGATTGTGATCAAGCGCAATGGAGTAGGTCGCGCCGTCGCTCACCGATCGGTCAAGTGAATAGCCGTAGCGAGTTAACTGTCCGCTAGCATCGCTCGCGAGCACCAATGTGCTCAACTTTCCATCGGACTGGATATCCTCTTGGCATACGGACGCGGATGCTTCGTACGTGCCCGCATCGGAAATGACTGAACTGCTGTAGGGCCCAAAATCGGCCAGCCACCAAGGCGAGGTACTGGAGAGGGATTCCGTTTCAGGCGGAATTCCGCTGATCGAAAAGTTAACGTTTTGGCTGCAATCGGCGGCGGTTCCATTGACGGGGCGTAGCTGCACTATTAGTGAAGTCGCAGGAAAATCAACGTTGGTTTCCAGGTAGTACGAATTGGTATCGGTCTTGTCGATGACCGTAAAGGTCACGCGACGTTGACTAAGGTCCGCAAAACGGACAACGCCATCCGCACCAGACGTCTTTACGTTTTCGGGTTTGTACGTGACACGATCCGAGTTGTGAACAACGACTGTGACACCTGAAATCGGCTGACGCGTCTGGTAATCCAAGAATGTGAGGTTCAAGTCTTTCGAGCCAGATGACTTCGAAGAACACGACGCCGCCAGAAACGACACCCCGATCGCACAAAACACGCGCGCAAAACCTTCAACCCTTCGCATAGCCCCCCCTTATTTGAAAACGACGATTGGTTTTATCTTGCTGCGGTTAAAGTGCAGCGGGTGCATCGTAGCGGGTAGGGTGAGCGTGGTAAACGCTTGTTTCCGAGACGCGCCCGGTGTACTCCGGCGGTGCATCTGGCGAGACCAGCGCCGTCTAGCCGGTGTAAACGTCGTACCGCGTATTGGGCGTAACGATGCGGTGGTGCGGGGTCTCGCCGTTCAGATCCGGTGCTGATTTGGGTCGTTTTACGACAACGCGTTGCCGAGCGCATTTTCGGGCGAAGGTCAGCAACTGGTCTGCATCGCTGTCCGGCCCCAGCAGTTCTTGCAGCATGCGCATTTCTTTCTTTACGGCCGCAGATTTTTCCCGTGTCGGATACATCGGGTCGAGGTAAATCACATCGGGGCAGGCGTTGTCTGGCAGATCCGCAAGATAACTCCGGGCATCCTCGTGCATGAGCGTGATGCGGGATACAACCGCTGCGGTCTCCGGATCGTGCGCGGCACGGCGCAGCCCGTCCTCGAGCAACGCGCAAACGAAGGCATTGCGTTCAATGACGGTAACGAAACACCCCAGTGTGGCGAGCACAAAGGCATCGCGGCCCAGGCCGCCGGTCGCGTCGAGAATTCGCGGATGCTCGCCGGGTTTCAATCCGACTGCGCGTCCGAGCGGCTGTTTGCGACCTTCGCCCGTGCGGCGACGATGGCCGGCGCGGCCGCCGACGAAGTCCACAAAAATTCCGCCGGGTGAATTGGGGCCGGCATGTCGGAGTTCCAGCCGGTAGTTGTCCGGCGCGTCGACCGGTCGAAGTTCCAGAATCCAGTCGGCGCCGGCCGCGTCGGTTGCGCAAGAAATGTTCAATTTTTGAGCAATTGCGTCAGCGAACGACTGCAAGTGCGGCGCGAATGCGGTTACGACGATTGTCGGCATGGAGTCGAATTGTATAATCAGATCGCCATCCCGGGAGCGACTTTCAATGCCCCAATTTCCAAATCGCATTCATCAGTTGCCTGACCATCTTGCCAACCAAATTGCGGCAGGCGAGGTGGTCGAGCGTCCGTCGTCGGTCGTAAAGGAATTGCTCGAGAACGCCCTTGACGCGGGTGCGCGCCAGATCGAGGTGGACATTGAGCAGGGCGGAGTAAAACTGATTCGCGTGCGGGATGACGGATGCGGAATCATCAAGGACGACATGCCGCTCGCGCTGTCGCGCCACGCCACCAGCAAGATCACGCAGGTCGAAGATCTCGAGCGTGTCAGCACGCTGGGATTCCGCGGCGAGGCGTTGCCCAGCATCGGATCTGTTTCGCGGTTAACTTTGAGCTCCCGCACGGAAAGCGACGAGCGCGGATGGCGCGTACAGATCGAAGGCAGTGTTCCCAGCACGCTCGAGCCACAACCTCATGCGCGCGGCACCACGGTCGAAGTACGCGATCTTTTTTACAACACACCCGCGCGGCGCAAATTTCTGCGCGCGGAGAAAACCGAATTCAACCACGTTGAAGAAGTCGTCAAGCGCATCGCGCTGAGTCGCTTCGACACCGCCGTGCGTCTGCAACACAATCAGAAACCGGTCTACGCGTTGCATCCCGCCGGAGATTTGAAGCAAATGGAAAAGCGCGTGGCGGATGTCTGCGGCGCGGCGTTTGTCGAACATGCGTTGCGAATTGATTTCGAAGCGACAGGGTTGAAGCTGTCGGGCTGGATTGCGCAGCCAACGTTTTCACGCAGCCAGGCGGATTTGCAGTACTTCTACGTCAATGGACGTATGGTGCGTGACAAGCTGGTATCGCACGCCGTCCGCCAGGCCTATCGCGATGTGTTGTTCCATGACCGACATCCCGCGTTCGTGCTTTATTTCGAGCTTGATCCCGCGCTGGTCGACGTCAATGCGCACCCGACCAAGCATGAAGTGCGGTTTCGCGAGAGCCGCATGGTCCACGATTTCCTGTTCCGCGCACTGCACAACGTGCTGGCGCGGACACGTCCGGGATCGACGCCGAATCCGGTTGCAGTTTCCGACATCGTGATCCCGACCGCTGCTAACGCCGCGCCGGAGCAACAGTCTACATTTGTATATTCATCGCCGCCATCAGGCGCGCCCGCGCAGGTTCGGGAAAATATGGCGTCCTATGCGTCGATGTTTTCGGCGGCGCAACCGGCGGCGGAATTGCCGCGCACCAGTGAGTCACCACCGCTTGGATACGCCTTGGCTCAGTTGCACGGCATATTCATTCTCGCGGAAAACGCCAACGGGCTGGTGTTGGTCGACATGCACGCCGCGCACGAACGTGTCACGTACGAGCGCATGAAGCAGGCGCACGCTGGCGAAGGGATCGTTTCGCAACCGTTGCTGGTTCCGGTCACGGTGCGGGTGAGCGAGCGCGAAGCGGCGTTGGCCGACGAGCAACGCGATCTCTTGCGCGCTGCAGGAATCGAGGTTGATCGCATCGGCCCCGAAACGATGGTTATCCGGCAATTGCCCGCCCTGTTGCGCGATGCGGATGCCGAGAAACTGCTGCGCGATGTGCTTTCCGATTTGGTGGTACATGGCACGAGCAGCCGGGTCATGGATCAACTCAACGAATTGTTTGCCACGATGGCATGTCACGGCTCGGTACGCGCAAACCGCCGGCTGACCCTTCCGGAAATGAACGCATTGTTGAGGGATATGGAAGCGACGGAACGCGCGGACCAGTGCAATCACGGTCGACCCACGTGGATCCAGCTCGGACTCGGTGAGCTCGACAAACTTTTTCTGCGAGGCCAATGATGAACAAGCGCGCGTTGTTGGGGTTGATTGCTTCGTTTCTAATACCAACGGTATTTGCCGCAAGTCCGGACATCGTGTCGTCGAAAATGATGACATTGGAACTGGCGCGAGACATCGCGAATCACGCTTTGGAAGCCTGTCGCAAGGAGGGTTACCAGGTCAGCGTCGTGGTGGTTGATCGAAACGGGACGACGCAGGTCGTGTTCCGGGATGTATTTTCCACCCGGTTTGCAGTCGAAATGGCGACCCGCAAAGCCAATGCTTCAATCATGTCGGGAGTTGATTCTTCCGAGTTCCGAAAGAACCGCCCTGATATTCGCCCCGAACTGAATCATTTGGATGGCATTTTGATGGTCGAAGGCGGCGTCCCAATACGTGCGGGTGGGGCTTTGGTCGGTGCCGTTGGCGTCAGCGGGGCACCCAGTGGAACATTGGATGAAGTTTGCGCGCACAAGGCGGTTAACGCGGTGGCCGAACGTCTGGAATTTGCGGAGTAGGTCTCACGTCAATTTTTGTGTCGTTAAGGAAAACGAAATAATTCAGTGGTGAAATCTTAAGAAACAGGATCACTACGGAGATTAACTATGGTTATCACCGCGCCGTCAGCCAAAACCCGCATTGCCGAGTTTGTTGTTGTCGCCGTGATCGGCGGCAGCTTGCTGCTTGCCCTGTTGTCGGGATGTTCCAGCAAGGAAGGCAGCCAAACGACAAGCCAGAATGTTGCCCCGGCGGCACCTGCCGCGACCCAGGTTGCACCGGCGGCTCAGCCGGCGCCGGCCCCGGTGGCCCAAGCCCCGAAGGCACCTGAAAAAACTGCAGCGCCGGCGAAGCCACCCAAGAGTGCTCCGGCACCCGAAGCGAAACCTGAGCCGAAGCCGGCGGAGCCCGTTGCTGCCGCACCACCGCCGTGTGGCAATTGCGGCGTCGTTAAGGCTGTTGAGAAAAAGACCACGAAGGGTGAGGTCTCCGGCGGGGGCGCGCTGGCTGGCGCGGCCGTCGGCGGTTTGGCCGGTCACCAGATGGGTGAAGGCAAGGGCAAGGATGTCGCGACGGTACTTGGCGTGGTCGGTGGGGCCTTGGCCGGTAACGCAATTGAAAAGAACGCGAAGAAGAAAACGGAGTATGTCGTCACGATCGCGATGGATGACGGCAAGACGGAAACCATTACCCTCAAGGATGCACCCGCTCTGGCGGCGGGCGATAAGGTGAAAATCGTCGACGGCAAGCCGGTAAAAGAGTAATCCCCGCCCGCCTCAGGGCGGCAAACCCCGATTCTCGCTGTAACTTCCCGTTCCGCTGGTCCGCGCCACGCCCGTCCAATGTGTGTTCCCGTCGTGTACTTTCTGCGCATGCTCCTGCGCGTCTTTTTCCGCTTCATCGCGCGTTGAGTGGCAGGGGCCGACCCAGCCTTGCAGATCATGACTTCCGGATGTGCACACCGCGTAGTAGGGGCGTTCCGTTGAACACAGCTTGGCCTCGGGGTGATTGCCCAGGGCCAGGGCGTGCGACGTAACGGTGATCAAGGCGAACGCCAGCGCCATGCGCACACCGGTTCTGTTGCTCCGGGGCCTGCGCACGAAGGGTATTGAATTTCGAGTCGTGAAGATCAACGTGGATACGCTTCCATGCCGGGATTGCATCAAATGCTGAGATGCTTCAGCTTCGGTTCCGGTTCGCTGGGGCGCCAGATTTCCATGAACGTCTTGAGTCGGTCGCGCGCATCTTTCTTGGCATTGAAGTCGACGCTGCCTTCGTAGCGTGTCGCAATGCGCCGGGTCAGCACGCCGGCTTCATCCACGATCACGTACTCATCGCTGTGAGCCTGGAATTCCGGCGCCACCTTGCGAAGCTGCATGCGGCTCGGAACGCGACGCATGGCTTCGATGAGGCGGTGGCCGTTGTGAATCATGTCGTTGGTATCGCGGACCAATATCATGACTTTGCACTGCGGCGCACGCAGCACCAGTTTGGTCAGGTCCTCAATCAGGGTCGCATCGTCGTAGACGCGGCGATCCAGCGTGTGCGACAGGATATGCACGGATCGTTTGGCCTGCGCGACCATGGCAATCAAAGCCAGGCGGTGGTCGTCGGACGACTCCAGCTTCAGTGAACCGGACGTCTCTCCAAGAATGTGCTGACTGAAATCAATGGGCATCTTCGATCCCAACGATCAATTCGGGGTTCGACGATAGCATTTCGCGCGGGAATTAAAAAAGCCCGTATCGCGAGGATGGAGTTACGCGATACGGGCAATGAATTGGATTACCGATGACTATGCACATGGGGAAGTGGGAGGGAGCAACAGTCACCATCGCAATCCACGGTGCATTTGTAACAAGAGCGGCCAATTGGGGTCTGCTAAGCGGTTCACAAATACACAACCCTCCGCGCGCGGAGGGTTAAGAAAGCATTAAAAACACTGGAATTTTCGCTTTGGAGGCCGCCCGATATCAGATCTTGCGTGCTTGCTCTGCGGCGTTACCGATGTAGGTGTTTGGCGTCATCTGTTTTAAACGCTGCTTCTCGGGATCGGGGATCGGCAATGTGTCGATGAACTGACGCATTGCGATGGCGTCAATGCGCTTGCCGCGGGTCAGTTCTTTGAGTTTTTCGTAGGGCTTTTCCACACCATACCGACGCATCACGGTTTGAATTGGCTCGGCGAGCACTTCCCAGTTGTCGTTGAGGTCGGCGTCCAGACGCGCGGCGTCGACCTCGAGCTTGCGGATCCCCTTGAGCGTGGATTGGTAGGCGATCACGCAGTAGCCGACCGCGACGCCCAGGTTGCGCAGGACAGTCGAGTCGGTGAGGTCGCGTTGCCAGCGCGATACCGGCAGCTTGCTGCTGAAGTGATCCGCCAGTGCATTGGCGACTCCCAGATTGCCTTCGGAATTTTCGAAGTCGATCGGATTGACC
>DKAR01000178.1 GCA_002450895.1 Proteobacteria bacterium UBA6921 | reverse complement strand
ACGATGATCTTGCGGCCGGTCAGGCCACAGTCACCGACCGGTCCGCCGATGACAAAGCGACCCGTGGGATTGATGTAGTAACGTGTGTCCTTGTTCAGCCATTCAGCGGGAAGCACCGGCTTGATGATCTCGTCCATCACTGCTTCGGTCAGTGCCTTGTGGCTGATGTCCGGCGTGTGCTGCGTGGACAGAACAACGGCATCGATTCCGACGGGCTTGTTGCCTTCGTAACGGAACGTCACTTGGCTCTTCGCATCCGGGCGCAGGAAACGCAGTGTGCCGTTCTTGCGTACTTCCGCCTGACGCTTCACCAGACGGTGCGCGTAAGTGATCGGCGCGGGCATCAGCACGTCGGTTTCATTGGTCGCGTAGCCGAACATCAAGCCCTGGTCGCCGGCGCCTTGCTCGTGTTCCTTGGTCTCATCCACACCCATCGCGATGTCGGGAGATTGCTTGTCGATGGCGGTAAGGACCGCGCAAGATTCCCAATCGAAGCCCATCTCGGAACTGTTGTAACCGATTTCTTTCACGGTTTTGCGCACGATGCTTTGCATGTCGACCCATGCGCTGGTCGTGATTTCACCCGCGATCATGACCATGCCGGTCTTGCACAGCGTTTCGCAGGCGACGCGCGCCTTGGGATCGTCGGCGATAATTGCATCGAGAATCGCGTCGGAAACCTGGTCAGCGACCTTGTCTGGATGCCCTTCGGAAACCGATTCCGACGTGAACAAATACGAGTTTGCCATCGAGATATGCCCCTCAGAATTGTCTAGTGGTGAGGCTTAGAAAGCCGGGATTTTACGTCAACAGCCAAGGATTGCAATGTGAGCGAGAGGAGAACCGAGCCTAGGATTTCTTGCCCGGTGTACGTCCATATTGATCTTCGAACCGCACAATATCGTCCTCTCCCAGATAGCTTCCGGATTGAACTTCAATCATTTCAAGCGGAACCATTCCGGGGTTTTCCAGACGGTGGGTCACCCCCAAGGGAATATAGGTTGACTGGTTTTCGCTCAACAGAAATACCTCTTCGCCGCGCGTCACTCGGGCTGTCCCCGTCACGACAATCCAATGTTCGGCCCGGTGATGGTGCATCTGCAACGAAAGAGCTGCGTTGGGATTCACGACAATTCGTTTGACCTGAAAGCGCGGACCGTCGACGACGCTCTCGTAAGATCCCCAGGGACGATACACGCGCTGATGAGTTTGGCTTTCCGACCTTTTGTTTTTCTTCAACCAATCGACGATTTTCTTGACGTCTTGCGAGCGATCTTTATGTGCGACCATGACCGCATCCGACGTTTCCACAACAATCATGTCGCGCAACCCGACTCCTGTAACCAGCCGGTGCTGCGAGGATATTAGGCTGTTGTCGCAGTCATTTACATAGACGTCGCCGCTGAGAGCGTTGCCTCGCGAGTCCTTTTCCCTTGCATCAAGCAGGGATGACCAAGCCCCGATGTCACTCCAGCCTGCGTCAAGCGGCACTACCGCCGCACCTGAAACTTCTTTAATGCTCTTCGCGCCCGCTGCCAATGGCTCCATGACCGCATAATCGATTGAATCACTTTCACATGCAGCAAAAGCGTCCGTATCCAGTCGGATAAAATCCAAGTCTTTTTTACCTTTTTCGAATGCGTTTCGACATGCGATCGTAATTGCTGGTTTGAACTGTTCAATAGCAGCCAGCCATGCAGAGGCACTTAACAGAAACATTCCACTGTTCCAGAAGTATTGGCCAGACGCCAGATACTCCTCCGCTTTTTTTGAAGAAGGTTTCTCAAAAAAACTGTCGATTTTGAAAGCGCCTGACTTGCCTTGGGATTCACCTTTTCGAATGTAGCCATACCCGGTTTCTGGATTCCTGGGCACGACTCCGAACGTCACCATCATTCCATCAAGCGCCAATTCACATCCTACGACCACCGCTTTTAAAAACTCATCCTCGTTCGCGATTACGTGATCTGCTGGCATAACCAAGAGAATCGCCTCGGGATCGATGGCCGCAGCCGCAAGCGCCGCAATCGTCAACGCAGGAGCCGTGTTGCGCCCAACCGGCTCCAGGATGATCTGGGCCGGGGCACGATTGACCTGCCGCATTTGCTCTGCAATAAGAAATCGGTGCTCAACGTTACAAACAACAATTGGGGGAGCAAGCGTCAAATCGCGATTCCATTTCTGCAAGCCGTCCAGTCGGCGCGCGGTCGCTTGCAGCATGGTTTGATTACCAACGAGGGGTAGCAATTGTTTCGGAAAATGTTCTCTGGAAAGCGGCCACAACCGGCTACCCGAGCCTCCGGAAAGAATTACCGGGTGCAATTTCATGAGGTTTGTCCCGTGAACGCTTTGCGCTCCCGAAGGCGCGATCTGAAGTTGGAAAGGAATACTGAGAACACTCCCGCCATGCCGGCTAGTACGACCCCCAATGCGGAATACAATAATGGGCGCGGCCGTATCGGGTCGACATCAGTCGTGGGCTCGCGCATCAATCGCGTTGGGTAGGTTTGTGTGCTGACTAAACTTGCCCGAACCACGCTCAGGTCCTGCTCAAGCTGAGGCAGTTCGCGCGCCAGACCGGTCTTTTCCTGCAACAGAGTGGTCACACTGCGCGCATCGCTATTCTTGATGGCCTCCGCGGTTTTTCCCAACGTGTCCAGCAACTCACGGGACTGTTTCACGCGCTCGCCAAGGACTTCCAGACGCTGGCGCAACAGGTCGGTATTCTCCACCAATACCTGATCATGGTGGGCCACTACTTCGGCAATAACAGTTTTCAGGAACTCTCGCGCACTTTCCTCCGTGCGACCGTGTGAAACAATCGTAATGATATCCGCCTGTTCTTTTTTGGAGGAAACCGACTCGATTCGGGGGTACGGCCGCTCAATACGCGTATCATTCACGCGATATTTTTGGATCAGCCGCTCAACGACAACTTGGGGTTGTTCCAGGACTCCCATCGATCCAACCGTCCCCACCTGGAGTACGGCGCGACTCTCGTATACGCGCGGCATGGCAACGATCAATATCGCCGTCAAAACCAGAACGGACCCGAACACGCCGAAAAAAAGCTTCCTGCCCCGCGCCAGGTTTAACCACAAGTCGACAAGATCGATTTCGTCATCCGTATAAAACGAAGGCTGTGCGCGAACGTCTTGTAGTACGCCCTGGGGAAGCTTGTTGGTCATCGTCGAAGGATCGAAATTCGCTGTGCAGCAAGGACAGCCCGGCGCTGTCGGCCCAAAACCGCACCATTATACGCAACTTTTTGGCGAACGTGGAAAAGCCAGCCCGAGCGGGCTGCGATGGAAAAGTCAGAGATCCAGCTCCCGTATATCATCCCAATCGGCGTCCTGGCCGTAATCCAGTCCTTCGGGCGCGATGTGACCCAGCATTTTTCGTCCCTGCGGTTCCTGATCGAGCTCAATAAGCGCCTCTTGAACCGCTTTGACGACATCCGCTGGCACGCGCGTGTGGGCGACAATGGCATGGGGAGAATAAGGTTCGGAAGTCCACAGGATGCGCAACTGGTCGCGGTACTCCGCTGGAGCCGCATTCAGGCTTCGCACGACACCGCCGCCCGCCGCCGTGCGACCCGTGGCTACAGCCCGGTATACGGATTCGTGCGACGCCATTCGGCGCGCTGTGTACTTCACGCCATGGTCATGAAGGATGGCGTTGGGGATGACTTCTGCGGCGAAAGCGTTTGCCGGGAATGCAATGTCCTGCTTGTTCAGGTCTTCCATCTTTTCGTAGGGACTGTCCTTGCGCACCACCAGAATTCCCTTCAACTTCACATTCCGGGGGCGCGCAATCAGATGATATCCGTCGTCTTCATCCGCAACTTTCACGTAGTCGGTCGGATTGATGTAGGCAAAATCGAATTTCTGCGAATCGAGTCGCTCGGAGAACGTGGGAATATTTCGCGTCGTAGCGAACTGAAATCGGATTCCGGTTCGTTCTTCGAGTTTTTGAAGGATCGGGGTCCAATCTTTCGCGGCCCGCGTGGGACCGGATTGTGGCACCACCCCAAACACGTAGACGTTATCCGTTGCGTCCGCAATTGTCGCCCCGGAAACGATGCTGCAAAGCGCGACAATTGCAACAAATGCGTAGTGTTTCATCTCAGAATCCTCTTCACTCGGTCGCTTCCGCGACGGACGTTTCGGCGCTTCGCTTGCGCAAGAGTTGATGGATATGATCGACCAGCTTGTCATCGGAAAACGGTTTGGTCAGATAAAGATCGACGCCGGCCTCTGCGGCAAGCTCGCGATGCTTCTGCGTTGATCTCGACGTCAGCATGATGAATGGAATCGACGCAAGGTCGTCAGATTCGCGAATCAGCGTTGCCAGTTCGAGCCCATTCATTCGCGGCATTTCAAGGTCGGCTATGACCAATTGCGGTGGTCGTTGCTTCATTGCCTCAACGGCGTCCAGCCCGTCGACTGCGGAAACGACGTCAAAACCAAGGTCGCGGAGGTATTCGCTCAAATTTCGGCGTGCGCTCGGCGAATCATCAACCACCATGACCAGGGGCCGCTGTGCCTCCGACGAGTCGCCGGGTGTCGCGACATAGGTTGGCTCAGCTTCCATCGCGCGTGCGGCTTGAATCAGCCCGTTGAGATCCATCACGGGCACGACGCTGCCATTTCCGAGGATTGTTGCGCCTTCGACACCCAAGGGTCTCGCGATATAAGGCCCCAGAGGCTTGATCACGAGTTCCTGACTGGCAAGCACCTGTTCAACGAACACAACGCACCAGCGGCTGCTGACGTCCCGCACCAGCAGCGCCGGGCGATCGGTTTTCTCGACCCAGTGGCGATCCACCGGGTTGCGCAGCAATTCACCGAGTTCAAACGCGTCATAGGTTTCATTTTCAACGCGAAAACTCAGCCGATGATCTTCGATCTGAACACTGCCGCTGCCGGAATAAAGAATCCGCTCGACACCACGGCTCGACACGGCGACAAGTTGGTCATGCATTTTCACGATCAGACAGTGCACCGATATAAGCGTCAGTGGGACACGCAGTTCGACCGTACAGCCCTGTCCTGCCAGCGAAGAGATATGCATGGACCCTTTCAATTGCGCGATGATTCCATGCACAGCGTCGAGACCGATGCCACGACCGGACGTTTGCGATGACGTGGATCGCGTGGTGAATCCCGGCAATAAAAGAATACGGAACAGATCTTCCTCTGTAGCGATTGACTCTTCGTGTAGCAAATTACGCTCAACGGCGAGGTCGCGTACTCGCGCGATATCCACGCCGGCCCCGTCATCACTCAGTTGCAACACCACATGGTCGCCGTCGCGTGAAATGGAAAGATTCAGTCGACCGATGGTTTCCTTGCCGAGTTCTGAACGCACCGCCACCGGCTCAATTCCGTGGTCGATTGCGTTGCGCAGAAGATGCATCAGCGGATCAGCAATTTTTTCGAGGATGTCCCCGTCGATGAGCGTTTCGTCGCCGGAAACATTCAGTTCGGCTTCCTTTGACGTCAGTCGGCACGTCTGCCTGACTGCACGCTGCAGGCGCGGAATGATCGAAGTCACCGGAACCATTCGGGCCCGAAGCACGGAGTCCCGCACGTCGCGCTGCAACCGATTCTGTGCGGCAAGAAGTTCCTGACTTTGTGCAATGCACGGTTCGATGCTTTGCGTCAGCTCGCGCGCGTCCGTCGCGGCTTCGGCCAGCTGGCGCGCCAGAGTGTGCATCTCGTTGAAATGATCAAGTTCGAGCGAATCCAGTACGCGGGTTTCAACCGGGGCCGTATTCGTAACCGACATGCCGCGCGTATCGACCAGATGCTCGAGCTGATCCATGCGCTGAATTACGTGCGCATGTTGCTCGGCGGCCAGCGCCGTTTGCCGTGCCGCGTGCTTGAGTTGTTCGCGAAGCTGCCCGCCGACGATGATGCTTTCACCGGCCAGCCGCAGAAGCTCATCAATGAGGTTGGCGGGCACCCGCAGCATGGCTGTGGCGTGTTCGCTAACCAACGCCGGTGGCTCGGTGGGCATCGTTGCTGGCGCGGGCTCTGCCGTCGCTGCGGGCGACGTGACCGTAACGGCGGGGACTTCAGCTGGAACGTTCGGTTCCACAACCGGCAAGCCTTCGCGATCAATCTGATTGGCGACGTCCAATACGTCCTGCAAGACGGTAACGGCCTCTTCCGGGGTGCTTCCGCCCTTGAGAAGCGATTCACACATGGCCTCCAGAAGATCTGCTCCGTGCTGCAACAATGTCAAAACATTCCCGGTCGGAATCCGCTTCTGGTTCAGATACTCCTGCAACACGTCTTCAATATGATGGGTCAGGTTCGCGATGCCCGCGACACCCACGGTATTTGCAGCGCCCTTCAGTGTGTGGGCATGACGTTGTGCGGCAATAACGTCTTCAGCGGTGGCATCGGCACGGCGCAAGCGCTGCACGCATGCCGAGAAATCGCTCGTTCGCTGCGGCAACTCCTGTAACAGGGTTTCGACCAAGCGCGGGTTCGCATCGCTTGGAATGGTCAGCGCGACATCGTCCGGGCGAGCCTGCGTCGGACGCGGCGGCGAGTCATCTTCCGGCAGCTCCGGTGCCATGAGAAGCGCTGCTTCCAGGGCATCAAGCTGGCGCGCTTGCGGCGCCGTTCGCCATGCCGCCATCCGAACGACGGCAACCACAGCATCCCGTTGCGAGGCATCCTGCGGCGCGCGGCAATACGCCGCAAGCAGCGCGGGCGCAGCGCGTAATGCGGCAAAAGCTTTGGCCGGCGGCACTGATCCATCTGAAATGCCGCAGTGGTTTCGCATCAATATATCCAGCGCAGTTGCGACGCCGACAAGCCCGGCGGCGCGCGTCGCGCCAATTAGTCGATTCAGTAGAGTTTCAAGATCAGCGACCGCTTCGGCATGTGCGTCTGTTTCAATCGACGTCGTTTTTGCCATCGTGACCAGCGACTCAACTGCGGGTGCGCTTGCTTCGAGTTCGTCTGCGATGATTCGCATCAATTGACGTGCTTCATCCGACCAGGTCGAATCGATGCTGGCTGCGATTGATTCGATCGACGGCATCAGCGTCGCAATTTCCGCAGCAGGACTTTCAGCTGTCGCCGTGAAATCCGCGGGGGAATCGGGCGCGATCGCGGGGGTATCGATCTCTTCTGACAGATGCGTTTCCTTAGCCGGAGTCTCTGCAACGACTTCCGTCAATGCCTCCTCTGCCGGCAACGTCGCTTTAGACTCGGAATCAACATTGCCTTCGACCGCTTCTGTCTGCTTTTGCACTGCTGGAGCAAATCGGGGATGGGTTTCACCGGGCCAAGGGACGACTTGTGCCGATGCACCGCGCTCGCGAATCGGTGCGGGCGCTATCGGTTCGGGACTCTTTTCATCCGACGTATCTTCCTTCAGGAATTCGCGGATGCCGTCGTATTCTTCGTAGCTCAGTCGCGGCAGCCAGGGTGTTACCTGATGCATTGCCACCAGCGCTTCGCTGACTGCTTCGTTATGCGGCGCTTCCAGATAGCGGGAAACCAACCCACTCCACGTCTTGAGTTGTTCGTTTTCAAGCTCGCTAAAGGGTTCACCGCGATTGGCACGCTGGGCCAAGGCATCATGGCACAACAGGCAACAGTCCATCAGACCAATCATTCCGGAGCCGGCCGCGGAAATTCCCAGGAGCTGAACGCGATCTGCGCACAAGCGCAGTGCATGGCACAGCGCAGGAACATCACGACGGTTTGCTGTACAAAATACGTAGTACTCGGCAATCGCTTCGAGCAGCTCATGCTGAAGCAGGTATCGAACATGGTCCGAGCTGGGCTCAAACTTCAGTGCGGCAGCGGCAATGTCGCGCCGCTGGGCTGACGTTGGAAGACGAACCACCTGGGCGGTCGGCCGCGCGCTGCTCGGATCTACGCGCGAAGCGAATCCCAGCCGAAGTGACTGTATGGCATTCTCATCAAATTCGTCCGCCGGCAGGTGCGAGCGATAGTACGCAACGAGCTCGTCGATGGCGGCATACGTCAATGGAGTTGCCAGGCACGACAACAGCAGCAACGGCCAGCGTTCCATTGCATCCCAATCGCGTGGCGATGGTGCGTCTTCGGCGTGCAGCAATGCGCGCAGAAAGTCCTGCTGCAAAATGGCCGCCTGTGCAATTCCTTGCATCTCGACGTTTTGCGCCATCAAGCGCAAGTGAACGGTTGCCTTGCCGTATCGCTCGATCTGGTCACGCCAGCCCGGCCGCTCCGGATTGCGCTCTGTGCGCAACAGGAATTCGTAGAGCGACGTGGCCAAACGCGTCAATTCACCGATCAAGTGATTCAGGGCCGGTGCCATGGGAAGTTACCTACGAGACCTTTTGCTTGAGATCGTTCTGCTGTGTCCGCGCGTTGGCGTCCGAGATCTCCGCGGTGGTCACAGGAGTGTCTCCGGACGCTTTCGGCAATTGTGGCAAAGTGAAAACCTGAACTGCCGCAACCAGACCTTTCGCGAATTGGACGAGACGCTTGCTGTATTGCGTCTGTTCTTCCATCTGGGTGCGTGTCTTGCGCGTACTCTCCTGAATCGAACTGGCGTGCAACTGCAGCTCTGACCCGAGCCGGGTCTGATATTCAGCGTCCTGGGCGATCTGTTTGACGGACTCCACCAGTCGCTTCGTACTGTCACGCGTCTGCTGCATTTGCTCACCGGCTTCTTCAGCCATACGAGAACCGGCAACGACCTGTTCAATGGCACGGTTCATCGTCACGATCGTTTCCGCCGTGTCGGACTGGATATTTCCCACCAGGCTGGCGATCTGCTGCGTGGCATCACGAGCGTTTTCGGCCAGGCGTTGCACCTCATCGGCAACCACGGCAAAGCCGCGTCCGGCTTCGCCCGCTGACGCCGCATGCATGCTCGCGTTCAGCGCAAGAATATGGGTTCGCTCGGCGATCGTATTGATCAGGCCAATGGCACGCCCAACTTCCTGTGAGCGCTCGCCTAGCCGTTTAATGCGCTTTTCGGTGTCGTGAATCGTGGTGCGAATCGAGTTCATGCCGGAGACGGTTCCATTCACCGTATCAAGCGCCGTATCGGTCGTGCGCGCCGCCTCTTCCGCCGCACTGTTGCACTCCCGTGTCAATTCTGAAATGTGATTCAGTGTTTCAGCCGCCTGCGCCAGGGCAATGGCCGTTTGTTCAACTTCGGCCTGCTCGCTTGATGCAACCGCAATCACCACGTCAGATTGCATTCGAACCATCGTCGATGCTTTCGCGACCTGCTCCGCGATACGCCGCACGCCGATCAGAACCCGCGCTGTTTCTGACGTCAGTTGATTGAGCGCATCGGCGACTGGGCCTGTAATGTCTTCAGTGACGGGAATTTTTACCGTCAGGTCGCGCTGACTTAGTTTTGAAACCGCGTGTAATAGCGCGATGACCGAGTCGTTCAACTTGCCATTGTCTTCTTCCGCCTGAACCAGCGTCGTGACGCGCTCATCCAGCAACTGATCAAATGCCGCGCCCAGGCGACTGAATTCATCTGAACCGGGCAGTTTGGCGCGTGCGTAGAAATCGCCTTCCGAAATTTCGGCGACAACGGAGGTCAGCTTTTGAATCGGCGCCCGCATTGATAAGTAGACGAAATAACCGAGGGTGCCGGCAATTCCAAGGCCAAGTACTGCCGCGAGAACCGTCCAGGCAACGTCCCATACATTGCTGTGCAACGACTCCTTGAACAACGCCTCGGACTGTAATTGCTGCTCTGCAATCTGGTCACTCAACTGGCTCAGGAACGGCATGACATTCCGGTTCAGCTGCGTCGACATGTAAATCATCATCCTGGTCGAATCGTATTCGCGCAGCAGGTTCGCGACATCATCCATGGCCATGATGACGCTGTTGAAATGTTTTGCGAGGGTATCGCGCAGGGCGTCGATTTCCTCCGGGGTTTTCCCGGTCTGGTATTCATCCCAATCGCTCATGAGGACATTCTTCGCCGCGAGAATGTTCGCCTGAGCGACATCCGGGCCAATTTGTCCCATGGCGAGATTGTTGAGTGATCCGTACATCTCGTCGCGCAGAATTTCACTCATATGGTTCAGTGAAACCTGCTCGATGGTGACGCGGTTGAGCTTTTCCGTGGTGGCACCCGCGCTGCGCAGACTGGTAACGGCGACGGCAGCCACAAAACAAAGTGCCATCGCCTGTACGGCGATCAAGGCGACCAGGCGCGGTCCGATGTTCAGGCGGTTCAGCATGGTGCTTCCTCAGTACGGGTCTTGTGCGGCCAGTTTGGCGAAACAGGCGCGATGGTCGAACTCCCACCACGCCTGCCCTGCCGTTTCGCCGCGAAAAATAAAATACGGTTGCATACTGTCCGGAATGGGGTTTGATTCCAGTGCACTGTCGCGCACGTCAATCACGTGCGGAAGTTTGTCGACCACAAGTCCGACCATCCAGGGACCCTGATCCAGCAGCAGAACGGCGGTTGGCCGCGGATGCGGCGTCCCTGTAAGAAGCTGTGTGAGGTCAAACACTGGAGCAACGTTGCCGCGCGCATTCATTAATCCAAGCAGCCACGCCGGAGCCAGCGGCATCGGGAACAATGCAGGCTGCAATACAACTTCACTTTGCACACGCTCCGGAACAAGAATCCCGAAACTCGAAACGATAAAGCCGTAGCGCGTACCAGGCGCAACTGCCGCTGCCGCCCCGGCACTGCCGTCGTGCGTCGCGATGTTCGCGCGAACGGGTTGCGGCGGTGTCATTAGTTGAACGCCTTGATTTGGTCGACGATCTGACTGGGGCTGAATGGCTTGGTAATGTAGCCCTTGCCACCCTGCAACTGCCCCCACACAATATCTGCCTTCTGCCGCTTGCTACTTACGAAAATGATCGGAATGTTGCAGGTCAGCGGATCATTGGCGAGGCGGCGTGTCGCTTCATACCCATCCATCTCCGGCATGATGATGTCCATGAAAATGATGTCCGGCAGCTGATCCCGGGCAATTTCCAGAGCCTCACGACCGGTCGATGCACGCAGGACCGTACACCCCGTAGCGGCAACAATCGTTTCGATATGTGTCAACTCGGTAAGCGAGTCATCGACGACCAGTACAGTCTTGATGGTCATGGCGTTCCTTTAGAGTTTCAGCGACTGCGCGCCAACTGACAGCGGCAGGAAATTTTTTACGGTGGATTGGAAAGTGAGACGACCCACCGGCTTCACGAGATAGGCATCGCAACCGGCCAGGGTGCCCTTCAGTTTGTCTTCCGTGGTCGCCTTGCCGGTCAGCATGACAACCTTGGTTCGGCGCGAGCGAGCCTTGGCGCGCTTGCAGATCTGATAGCCGTCCATATCGGGAAGAACAACATCGAGAAATGCAACGTCGTATTCGTTCGCGTCGATCATCGCAATGGCCTGGCGTGCCGAGGCGGCGTAATCAACGTCAACATCGAAGTGGACAAGCTCGATTTCAAGCTGTTTGCGAACCGCCGGGCTGTCATCCACAACAAGGGCGCGTTTACGTGCGACCTTCGGAGCATCTGCAGTTCGTGGCGGAGGAACAACGATATCTTCGTTTAGCAATGCATCATCGATCAGGGAAATGTCGCGGGCGATATGGCGCGTTGCGTCTGAATCGCCTTGCGTTCCGTCGTCGGCGCGATCGTTCACGATGGCCACATCGTGGCTGCCTTCCGTTTCAACCGGCGCGGACTGTTGCTGGGCAAAATAATCATCAAGGATCGCAAGAACCCGCGTCGCAATCAGCGGACGCAGCATCGTCGGTGCGCCGCCGTCGTGTTTGGCGGTGGAATCCATGACGTTGAGAACCGGCTGCGCCGTTACCGGCGTTTCAGAGCTGGCATCGCGCAGCACAATGTTCGCGTGCTCGAGATCTGAAAGCGAGTACGCAAAATTCCGGACAGCGGATTTATGCGAAACCGCGAAGATGAGTTTCAGGATGACGCGCTCATGGTCCGGAAGATCCACAACGCCGACAGAGATATGTGTTTTGTTTTTTGCCATAACCGCACGCTACCAGGACAAACGGACCGCACCTGAGCACGGACTTCGTGCTGGACATATCGGTGTGATTCGCGCGCACCTTAGGGCTTTGAATCAACTAAATGAGAGCGCAATCGCAAAAGTTCGACTGCGTGATTTCACATTTAAGTTGGGCCTAAGAATCAGTTTCCGGAGGACACCGAAAAGCGGGACCCGGGTCACGCCGCAAATGCGATCCGAACGCGGCCCTCGAAGATCCGGATTTTTGTTTCCCGAAGTGGCCAATCCCGCCCATTTCCGCTACATTTCGCGGCATGAGCCGTATGCCGCCGGACCAGAAAAAACTCACGATTCGCGTTCGGATACCGCAGTCCGCCCTGACCCCGGAAGAACATCTCGCCCGCCTGCAGCACCCGGTTACTCCCGGCGTAACGTTCCGCCGAATGACCATGCTGGGCACGCTTACGCTGGCCGTGGTGTTAGCGATTGCGAGTTGGGCTTTTCGACATGACGTGGAAGAAATGGACGGGACCGCCGTAGAGCCAACGCGACTGGAATCGATCCAGGACCCGACGGCGGACGTGCCTTCCCAGATCGCGAATCAAGCAGTCGTAGCCGCAGGGGCTTCGAACCATGAAAAAATGGCGCCCGGCGGCGTAGCGCCACATCCCGCCACGCCACCGCAACAGTCCGGCACTGAAAACGAAGTGGTTCATGCATTGCTTACGGAGTCCATGCGTGGCGGCGTTCCCGGAGCACCCGTTGAATCATCCTACCCTTCACACGGCCAAACGCGAAAACTTCACTTCTATACCGAACTGAAACACTCCGTTGGAAGGCGCTATACCCACGTTTGGGAATACCACGGAAAAACGATCGCGCGAATCGATTTCAAATCACGCGGCGACACCTGGCGCGCTTCGTCAAACAAGAAGCTTCCCCCGAACATGGAAGGA
>DKAR01000125.1:34166-38843 GCA_002450895.1 Proteobacteria bacterium UBA6921 | reverse complement strand
CAGTTCGCGCACATTGCCCGGAAACGCGTAGGCGTTCAGCGCGGTTAATGCGCCAGCGTCCAAGAGGGGTTTGCCGATCTCGATTTCATCAGACAGCCGGTTCAGGATGTGTTCGACCAATGCGGGGATATCCTGTCGGCGGGCCCGCAGTGGTGGAACGGAAAGTTCAATGACATTAATGCGGTAAAACAGGTCCTGCCGAAATTTGCTTTGGGCCACCAGGCTGGCGAGATCCTTGTGCGTCGCACTAACAATGCGAACGTCAACGGAGATCTCGCGCGCATCGCCAATGGGGCGAACTGCTTTTTCCTGAATGGCACGGAGTAATTTGACCTGCATATGCAGCGGCAGGTCAGCGACTTCGTCGAGAAACAAGGTTCCCCCGTCGGCGGCCTGAAACAATCCCTGCTTGTCCGCCGTCGCGCCGGTGAAGCTGCCTTTCTTGTGCCCGAAAAATTCGCTTTCCATCAGCTCGCTGGGAATCGCGCCACAGTTCACTGGAACGAACGGCTTTTCAGCACGAGGACCCTTCTCGTGAACCATGCGGGCGACCAGTTCCTTGCCGGTTCCGGATTCACCGCTGATATATACCGGCGCCTGGCTGCGCGCCACCTTGGCGATCGTGCCACGCAGCGATCGCATCGCCGGCGATTCGCCGAGCAATACATCGCGCGAACGCCGATCCTTGTGCGGAAAGTGATCGGCAAGCTTCAGCGATGAATTGATCAGGTTGCGCAGCACTGTAAGATCAACGGGCTTTGACACAAAATCGAACGCGCCCGCCTTCAGTGCTGCAATTGCCGACTCCATATTGCCGTGCGCAGTAATGACTGCAACGGGTGTGTCCGGGAAGTTCTTCTGAATATGCTCGACCAGTGAAATTCCGTTGCCGTCCGGAAGTTTCATGTCCGTCAGGCACAAGTCGAATGGCTCTTTTTCAAGAAGTTTGCGCGCGTCAGAGAGATTTACTGCCGCACGGGTTTCGATGTTCATGCGCCCCAGCGTGAGTTCGAGCAGCTCGCAGATGTCCGGCTCGTCGTCAACAATCAGTGTCAATGGTTTCTTCATGATCCGGAACGTTTATTGGGACGGAACGGTTGCGAAATTGATTCGAAAACAGGCGCCTCGTGTGGCCAACGGCACGTAGTGTAATCGCGCCCGGTTGATTTCGCATAATTCGCGCGCGATGTAGAGCCCGAGACCTGAGCCGGTCGCCTCCGTAGTGAAAAAGGGTTCAAAAATGTGTTCGACGTTTTCGTGCGAGATTCCCGACCCATGGTCAATTACATCCAGATACGGTCCGCCGGATTCCCGCGTGATTCCACCGCGCAATTCCACTTTCGGCGTATTCGGTGAGTTGGTCGAGTGACGCAGCGCGTTTTCGCAAAGATTCGTCAGCACCTGTTGAAGCTGCGTCGGGTCGATGTGGATCACCGTGTTTGCGGGATTGATATTGATTTCAATTTCGCGTCCGTCGACTCGCTGAACCAGTGTGAACTCCTGTACGAAACTTTCGAGCCACTGGCGCAAGTCGATCGGCTGCGGATTCGACTGTTCGCGGCGACTGAGCTGCAGAACGTTTTCGATGATGCCGTTCACGCGCCGGGACTGATTTCGAATGATCTCCGTCAGCCTCTTGTCCGCCGAATCGAGTTGGGGGGACTCGGAAAGCAATTGCCCCGCGTGACTGATGGCTCCCAGCGGATTTCGAACTTCATGGGCGATGCTGGCGGTAAGTCGACCCAGTGATGCCAGCTTCATTTGTTGCGCTTGCTGCGCGAGCATGGTGGCATCTTCGAGAAAAATCAGCGTGCCAGGCGCAGAGGGTGAGCCAAGGCGCGTGAAGCGAGGAATCAACTCGGTCCCTGTGGGCAGCGCGCGAAACGATTGTATTGGATAACCAAAATTCTCACGCCAGCGATGCAGTTGCTGTCCGAGTTCTGGCGCAATTTCATCGATGCGGGCCCGGTCGCGGACGGTCGGCATGCCCAACAGATGCCACGCTGATTCGTTCATCAGGCGCACCCGGCTCTCGGAATCCACGACGACGATCCCGGACTGCATGCGCTGAATGACATGTTCGTTCAGCTGGGTCAGGTTTTCGAGATCCACGCCGCGTTGCGCAGCGAGTTCTTCACTTTCCCGCGCACGTTTCGCGAGAACGTATGCCAACAGCGCCGTAGCGAAAAACGTGGCACCGAGAAATCCGGCCTGCGTGTAGTTCGGAACAAAACTTTCCGTTGCAAAGGCGACGAATTCCTCGGCCAATGTGGCAATCGCAGCGAGTGCTGCAAAAAGGTAGGCCGTGGTTCCCGCGAGAATTATGCTTCCGCTGGCGATCGCGACAACCAGCAGCATGCCGACGCCGCTTGCGGCCCCTCCGCTGGCGAACATAAGAACGGTAATCGCCAGCACGTCGACAGAAAGTTGCAGGTAGGTCTGCAGTTCAAAGCCGGGCCAGCGGCGGTAGATGGAAATCGTGCACACGCACGCGAATGCCAAATAGATGGCCATCGCCGACAGCGCCAAGTTCGGGTGCAGCGAACCGACATAGAACGGTTTCGATTTGACGAGCAGTAGAACCGTGAATGTGGCGGCCAGACCGAGGCGATAGATATTCAGAAAGGCCAACGGTTTCCAGGTTCGGCCGTACTGCTCGACAGGCCGCGCTGAAGCGGCGGAGCCGGAGAAATGGAAAGGCGTGGCGTTTTTAGGCATACCCTAATGGAATCGGCAGGCGCCAGATTAAGCTGAGGAGCTATCCGTTCTTGGGAGTTTCTCCCAGTCGACGGTGTTCCTCCGAACAATACGTTCGATCTCTCGCGACGACAGCTTCTGTTTCCGCGACATGCACACCACAGTGCGCGCACTGCACAAGCTTTGGGGCAGTTTTCCTGGCGGCGGCTTTAGGTTTTTCCGGTGCAAGAACGCGCTTGACCAGTACCAGGACGATGAAAAGAACGACAACAATGGCAAGTACGCGGACGATGCCCATGCGAAGTTCGTGGAAGTGAAATGACTGGTCGGGGTGAGAGGATTNNAACCTCCGGCCCCTGCCTCCCGAAAGCAGTGCTCTACCAGGCTGAGCTACACCCCGAAATATTTAAATCAGTAACTGCGATGGACGGCGAACAACGCCAAGTATCGAAGGGCTTCCAGATAGGGGGAGTCGGGAAAATCCGCCAAGGTCGCGATTGCGCGATCCGCTTCATCCTGCGCAGTGCGCGCAGTGTACGCGAGGGCGCCCGTTGATTCAACGGTGCGGGTGACCGCGGCAATGTTGTCGCGGCTGCCGGATTCAATTGCCGTGCGGATCAAAGCAGCCTCTTCGGCAGACCCCACCGACATCGCACGGATAAGCGGGAGGGTCGGCTTTCCCTCGGCGAGGTCATCGCCAATGTTTTTTCCGATATCGGGGGTTGCGCCACTGTAATCCAGCACATCGTCGATGAGCTGGAACGCTGTCCCCAGATGCATGCCGTAGTGGGCCAGGGCATCTTCCTGGTCGCGGCTACAACCACTGATAACGCCGCCAATCCGAGCGGCCGCCTCGAATAATTTGGCGGTCTTGCATCGAATAACATTCAAATAGTTGGCTTCAGTCGTCTCCGGGTCGCCGCAGTTCATCAGCTGCATGACCTCGCCTTCGGCGATGGTATTGGTGGCTTCGGCCAGGATTTCCAGTACCCGCATATTCCCGACTTCGACCATCATCTGGAACGCGCGGGAATACAGGAAGTCACCGACCAAAACACTCGCCTCGTTACCCCAAATGGCATTGGCGGTATCCTGTCCCCGGCGCAGCTCGGACGCATCGACGACGTCGTCGTGCAACAAAGTGGCGGTATGAATGAATTCGATTACTGCCGCCAGCGAGATATGATGGATCCCGGTATATCGCATGGCGTGGGCGCACAGCAGGAGAACCATCGGCCGTACCCGCTTGCCGCCACTATTAATGATGTACCCGCTGAGCTGGTTAACCAGGGCAACTTCGGAGCTTAAGCGGTGCTGGATGGTCGCGTTGACGGCCCGCATATCCGCATCAATCAGCCGATAAATAGAGCTAAGTTCCGGTCGCGCCGAAGATTCGACCGAAGGGTGATGCGCTGATGGGATCGCAGTGACCGGGTTCATACGGCTCGCTGGGTTAGGCAAAAAGGCGGTCCATTATGTCGTTTGACCTGCCTATTCGCAAACGCTAAAATGCGCCCCTTTACGCGTCCCACCCCCTATGGATGGGACTTCCGGAGACGTCAAATCATGTACGCAATTATAGCCACGGGCGGCAAACAGTATCGCGTCGCGCCCGGTCAGAAAGTACGCGTGGAAATGCTGACGGCAGACGTCGGCTCCAATGTCGATTTCAACGAAGTCATGATGGTCGCCGATGGCGACAACATCAAAGTCGGAACCCCTTATGTTGCCGGTGGCAAAGTCACTGCGACGGTCAAGGCGCACGGACGTGGCGACAAAGTTCGCATCGTCAAGCACCGCCGCCGCAAGCACTACCATAAGGAACAAGGGCATCGTCAGTATTTCACCGAGCTGGAAATCACTAATATCTCCGGCTAATCGAGGCAGGTAGCAATGGCACATAAAAAAGCAGGCGGTAGTTCCCGTAACGGTCGCGATTCACAGGCCAAACGACTCGGCGTCAAGCGCTTCGGCGGCGAG
>DKAR01000125.1:0-34112 GCA_002450895.1 Proteobacteria bacterium UBA6921 | reverse complement strand
AGGCGGCAACGGCTGCGTCAGCTTTCGTCGCGAAAAATTTGTTCCGCTCGGCGGACCGGATGGTGGCGATGGCGGCGATGGTGGCAGTGTCTACCTCGTCGCGGACCCGAATCTGAATACGCTCGCGGACTTCCGCTTCACGCGTCGCTTCCGTGCGGAAAGTGGTCAGGGCGGTATGGGCAGTGACTGCACGGGAAAGGGCGGCGACGACAAACGCATTCGTGTGCCGATGGGCACATTGGTTTTCGATTCCGATACCGGCGAACTCATTGGCGATCTGGTGAAAGCGGACCAGGAGTTATTGGTCGCCCAAGGCGGTCGTCATGGTTTGGGAAATACGCGTTTTAAAAGCAGCACGAACCGAGCGCCGCGCCAGTCGACGCCGGGCCAGCCGGGCGNNGCGCGTCCCAAGGTGGCCGATTATCCATTTACCACGCTGCATCCGAATCTGGGCGTTGTACGCGTGGGCGACCTGCGCAGCTTTGTGATTGCAGATATTCCCGGAGTTATTGAAGGTGCCGCCGAAGGCGCAGGTTTGGGCTTGAGATTTCTCCGGCACCTCGTGCGCACGCGATTGTTGTTGCATCTCGTCGACGTTGCGCCGCTGGGTGATCACACGGATCCAGTCAAAGAAGTCCGTGTTATCGCCAAGGAGCTGAAGAAGTTCAGCCCGGAACTGGCGGCGCGTGAACGCTGGCTGGTTTTGAACAAGATCGACCTGATCGCCGAGGATGAGCGGGAAGCGCATTGCAATCGCATCGTGAAAGCGCTGAAATGGCGCGGGCCTGTCTTTCAGATATCAGGTTTGGCCCACGAAGGCACCGAGGCGCTGATGAAAGAGATCATGAACTACCTCGACGCCCATCGTTTGGATCCGGAAACACCTGCCGCTGAAGAGTAATCTCCAATGTCCACCAAGCGAAAACAGCTCGGTCAGTCGCGTCGTTGGGTCATCAAGATCGGAAGTTCGCTTTTGACCGATGAAGGTCGGGGTTTGGCGCGCCCGGCGATCGAAGCGTGGGTTGACCAGATGGCACGCCTCTGCCAGCGCGGTACGGAACTGGTGTTGGTTTCTTCGGGCGCGGTGGCGGAAGGCATGGCGCGGTTGGGTTGGAGTGATCGGCCGCATGCCCTTTACGAATTGCAGGCTGCCGCCGCCGTTGGCCAGATGGGACTGGTGCAAACCTACGAAACCAGTTTTCAGCGCTTTGGGCTGCGAACGGCGCAAGTGCTTTTAACACACGACGATCTTTCGAATCGAAAACGTTACCTGAATGCGCGAAGCACGCTGCGAACGTTGCTCAAACTCAAGGTTGTTCCCGTCGTGAATGAGAACGATACCGTCGCCATGGAAGAAATCCGGTTCGGCGACAACGATACCCTTGCCGCGCTCGTTGCCAACCTCGTTGAAGCAGACATGCTGGTCATACTGACCGATCAGGACGGGATGTATGACAAAGATCCGCGCAGCAATCCGGGTGCGGTTCTGCTCAATGAAGTGAAAGCGGAGGATCCGATGCTGGAGGCCATGGCGGGCGGAACGGCCGGCAAGGTCGGCCGCGGTGGCATGGTTACCAAGGTGCGCGCGGCATTGCGCGCCGCGCGTTCCGGCGCGAGCACGATTGTCGCGCCAGGCCGCAGTGCAGGGATCCTTGATGCAATTGCCGCTGGTGACGAAGTCGGCACGCTCTTCATTCCCAGTCAGGCACCCGTTGCCGCTCGCAAGCAATGGCTCGCCAGCCATATGCAGGTGCGTGGCAAGTTGGTCGTGGATGACGGCGCTGCCCGTGTTCTGCGCGAGTCCGGCCGCAGCCTTTTGGCTGTGGGCGTGAAATCGGTTGAAGGGGAGTTTTCGCGCGGCGAAGTCGTCGCGTGCCAGGATTTGCAGGGACGCGAAATCGCGCGCGGTCTGGTGAACTACACGTCCGACGAGACAAAAAAAATCATGGGTCAACCTTCGGAACGCATCGAAATGTTGCTCGGCTACGTCGATGAGCCCGAGCTGATTCACCGGGACAACCTGGTACTCACTACAAAGTAGGTCAATCCATTCGCCAGGGACGCAAGCTCAATCGCAGGAACCCAAAATAAAAAAGCCGGCGGAGTCGCCGGCTTTTTCGCTTGATGCAGAAACTCTTTTACGCCATTGCCTTGATGCGAGCGTTCAAGCGGCTCTTGTTACGCGCGGCGTTGTTCTTGTGAACGATGCCCTTCGTGACCATGGCGTCGATAACCGGAACGGCGGCGCGGAATGCAGCGTTCGCTTCATCCTTCTTGCCGGTCTGAATCGCTTTGATGACTTTCTTCAGCGCTGAACGGACGCGGGTACGCAGCGTCACATTGTGTTCCTGAAGCTTGATCGCCTGTCGGGCGCGCTTTTTGGCAGATGCAATATTGGCCAAGGGACTGCTCCTACTCAAGATTTGCCGGAATTCGAAGGGGGCAAACTATGCGGGTTTCCGGCCCTGAAGTCAAGCCAGCGGGGCTGGATTAGGCCGTATTGCAGCCCGAAAACGGTTGGGCTGGGCCCTGCCCGCCCGGTTCCTACGCGGGACAAGCGTGTGGGGGCGCGCGAAGGAACGCGGTACCATGCGCGTTTTTAGACCGCGAAAGTCGATAAGACCATATGCCGAAAGGGCTTCTCCGCCCCACGCTCGTCGTGGGTACCCATACCACGCTGTCGCGGATACTGGGATTCATCCGGGACATGGTCCTGGCACGGGTCTTCGGGGCGACCGGGGCGACGGACGCCTTTTTTGTGGCGTTTCGAATTCCCAATCTGGCGCGCCGCCTGTTTGCGGAAGGGGCGTTTTCCTCAGCCTTTGTTCCGGTCCTGGCAGAAACCAAATCCACACAGAACCACGATGCCGTTGCTGGCTTGATTCAGAAGACTGCCGGAACGCTTGCGATTCTTTTGGCGGTCGTAACCGTTGTGGGAATAGTGGCCGCACCAGCCCTCATCTACGTGTTCGCGCCGGGATTCGTCGATGAGTCCGACAAGTTTGATCTCACCGTCGCCTTGTTGCGTGTCTGCTTTCCATATCTGGCATTTATTGCACTGACGGCGTTGTGCGGCGCGGTGCTCAATGTTTATGGGCGATTCGCCATTCCGGCGTTCACGCCAGTCTTGCTGAACGTGGTAATGATCAGCGCGGCTTTGCTCGTCGCGCCTCACTTTGCGCAGCCGGTCATGGCGCTGGCGCTCGCGGTGCTGGTGGCCGGAGTGGCGCAATTACTGTTTCAACTCCCTGCGTTGCGAGCGCTGGGGTTGCTGCGCTGGCCGCAATGGGGAAAGAACGATGCGGGAGTGCGTCGCATCGCGCGATTGATGCTGCCCGCACTGTTGGGGTCGTCCGTATCGCAAATCAATGTGTTGTTCGGCACGCTCGTCGCGTCATTTCTCGCGGCGGGAAGTGTGTCCTGGCTTTACTACGCCGATCGTCTCGTCGAATTTCCACTCGGCGTGTTCGGCATTGCGTTGGCCACGGTGATCCTCCCGAAACTATCGCAGCAGCATGCAGAAAATTCGACCGAAGATTTCGCCCACACGTTGCATTGGGCGATGCAGCTTACGTTGGTGATCGCACTTCCTGCCAGCATCGGGTTGGTCATGTTGGCAGGACCCATTCTGATTACGTTGTTCAATTACGGGGCATTCGGCGCGGAAGACGCGCGCATGACGGCGCTGGCGCTGTCCTGTTACGCGCTCGGCCTGGTCGGATTTGTCGGCGTTAAGATTCTTGCGCCGGGTTTTTATGCGCGGCAGGACACGCGTACCCCGGTGCGGATCGGAATGATCGCAATTGCCACGAATATGGTCTTGTCTGTTGCGTTTTCGATCCCGATGCATCTGCTGGCCATTCCCGGCGCGCACGCGGGGCTTGCGTTGGCGACGTCACTGTCTGCATTTGTTAACGCGGGGTTGATGTTTACCTACTTGCGCCGGCACAGGATCTATCTGGCAGCGCCCGGTAGCGCGCGACGATTCGCGCAGTTGTTCGCTGGCAATGTCGCCATGGCCGGCGTGCTGTGGTGGTTCACACCGTCTCTTGAGGTCTGGGTTCAGTGGGGATCCATGCAGCGCATTGGGCAGTTGGCCATCATTATCGTCGGCGCGTGCGCCGTGTATTTCGGTGTATTGCGCGTATCCGGGTTAAAATTGCACGCACTTTTGCACGCGCGCGACTAAGCTGAATTCCGATGGAACTGATTCGCGGATTGCACAATATACGACCGGACCATCGTGGTTGTGTCGCAACCATCGGCAACTTCGATGGCGTCCACCTCGGCCATCAGGCGGTCATTGGCCAACTGGCGCAGAAAGCCGGCGAGATGAATTTGCCTTCACTCGTCATTATTTTTGAGCCTCAACCCAACGAGTTCTTTGCGCCCGCAAAAGCACCTGCGCGTTTGAACCGGCTCCGTGAGAAGTTGCTCGGATTGCGACGTTTCGCTGTGGACCGCGTGTTGTGCATTCATTTTGATCACGCCTTTGCACAGATGTCCGCCAAGGCGTTCATCGAGGACGTTCTGGTGCGAAAACTGGGCGTTCAATTTCTTGTGGTCGGCGATGATTTTCGTTTTGGTCACCATCGAACAGGCGACTACACGATGTTGCAGGAAGCCGGCAAGACGCTTGGTTTCCACGTGACGCACATGCACACCTTCGACATTGACGGAGCACGCGTGAGCAGTACGCGCATCCGCGCGGCGCTTGCAGGCGGCGAGATGAAATTCGCGGAAAAATTACTTGGACGGCCATACCGGATGTCGGGGCGCGTGGCTCACGGCAACAAACTCGGCCGCCAACTCGGATTTCCGACCGCAAATATCTTCGTGCACCGCCACGTCACGGCCGTGCAGGGAATCTTTGTCGTAGAAATGTTTGGACTGGACGACGAGCCGTTGCCCGGAGTTGCGAATGTCGGTACTCGCCCGACAATTGATGGAACGCGATGCCTGCTCGAAGTCTTTCTGCTCGAATTCAACGGTGACATTTACGGACGCAACGTTCACGTGGACTTCCTCAATAAGTTGCGCGACGAGGAAAAATACGATTCGTTGGAAAAGCTACGCGATCAGATTGCGATTGATGTCGCCACAGCGCGCGGACATTTCGGTTTGTAGGCGGGTTGGAAGTCGTCAGGCCTTGCCTACGACGACACAGTTTCGACCGTTCTGTTTTGCCTCGAATACTGCCTTGTCCGCCGCGCGAAACAGCTTGTCAAACAAGCAGGGCTTCGCCAGTGGCAGCGTAGCGACGCCGATACTGGCCGTGAAGTGGATACCGTCGGGAGCGAGGTCCTGCAGCTTTATTCGAAGGGATTGCGCTTTTTGCTCGGCGGCGCTTTCGTCGCAATGGCTCAAGAGCAGTACGAATTCCTCGCCGCCAAAGCGCGCCGCAATATCCTCGATGCGGCTCGTCCTTTCGATGCAGTCGCCGACGGCTCGGATGACCAGATCGCCTGTCGCGTGACCGTGGGTATCGTTAATTTGTTTGAAATGATCAATGTCGATGACCAGCAGGCTCAGCGGGAGGCCATGTCGGCAGGCCTCGCCAATCATTTTTGGTGCCGTGTCGACCAGGTAATGCCGGTTGTAAAGTCCGGTCAGTTGGTCGCGCATGGCCAATTCATTCAGCTTTGATTTTTGTTCTTCATTTGAGTCCAGAAGCTTTCGCATCGTGACCAGAAGGCCGGCACGCGCCACCAGTTCCTCGATCAGCACCGGCTTGGCCACGTAATCGTTCGCGCCGGTCTGCAGCAACTTCACCTTGCGCATCGGGTCATCGAATCCGGTAATGACCAGGATCGGTACCTGTCCGGCCCGGCCGGGGCAATTGCGGATCGAACTCACGAGTCCGTCGCCCATCATTCCGGATCCGAGCACCAGATCTGTGATAACCAGATCAAACGGTTCATCCGTAAAGCGATCCAGCGCGTCCTTGGCATTGTTGACAAACACCACGCTAAAACCATTCGCATTGAGTTGGGCTTCGATCAGGGCGCCCTCCGATCGATTGTCTTCGATGTAGAGTACGCGCCCGGACTGTGCGGTTGCGCGAGACGCTGCCCCAAAGTTTCGTTCGACGTACAAGGCGAACTGGGCGAATTCCTTTTTGCTGAAAAATGTGGTGATGCCGCTTCGCATCGCTTCTTCCTGAGTTTTGCGGTCGTCGTCCGACGTGATGAGAACGATGGATCGCTTTCCGGAGATAGGTTGGCGGCTCAATCGGGAGCAGAATTCAATGCCACTGAGCCCGGATAAATGCAGGGCACTCACGACCAGGTCGAACGGAGTTGATTCGGCCAAGGTGAGAGCTTCAAAGGGGTTTTCCCTTGTCGTGGTCTCAAACCCGTTCTTGGCCAGCGTCGCGACCAGCAGTTCGCGGAACACGCGGCTCGGCTCGGCGACTAAGGCTTTATGCGGCATGGGGTGCGAATTTCCGGCGAAAGTCGATGTTTAGTGACGCTCGCCTATTTTTCGGTACGAAATCGCGTTGGTTTAGCAAACTTTTGTGCCAGTTTCGCCCGTCATTGTGCGGTGGACGTCGGGCGAACTAAGTAGCGGTAACGCCCGGATTTTATTGAGGTGGAAAACACCACCCGGTAAGATACGCAGTTCCAAGCCACCGCATTTGGATGCGGCGCTCCCACGCATAGACCGACGACTCAGCGGGTGAGACAAATCAGTGACTGATTACAAGCAGACGCTCAATCTTCCTAATACCAATTTCCCCATGAAAGCGAACCTGGCGCAGCGCGAGCCGGGGATGGTCCAGCAGTGGGAAACGATGGATCTGTATGCCCAGATGCGCGCCAAGGGTGCCGGACGTAACAAGTTCATCNNGGCTGGGATTGCCACGGGCTGCCGATCGAACTGCAGGTCGAAAAGAAAGTTGGCAAGGCAGGTGTAAAGGTCGAGAAGGCCGCGTTCCGCCAGGCCTGCCGTGATTACGCCACCAAGCAAGTGGACGGACAGCGCGCTGACTTCAAACGCCTCGGCGTGTTTGGCGATTGGGCACATCCCTACCTCACGATGGATTTCAAGTTCGAGGCGGACATCATTCGGGCTTTGTCGCGCATTGTTTCGAATGGGCACATCCAGCAGGGTGTGAAGCCCGTGCATTGGTGCGTCGACTGCGGCTCCGCACTGGCGGAAGCGGAAGTCGAATACGAAAACCGCAGTTCGCCAGCAATTGATGTGCGCTTTGATGTACTTGATGAAAAGACCTTGATGGAGCGTTGCCATCACGTCGAAGGCAAGGAAGGCGACGGGCCCTTGTCTGTGGTGATCTGGACCACGACGCCCTGGACGCTTCCGGCCAACCAGGCGGTTGCGCTGAATCCTGACCTCGACTACGCCGTCGTGCAGATGGACGGCCAGCGCGTCGTCCTCGCCGAGCCGATGATCAAGGATGTGATGGGGCGCTGGAATGTCGAGCACTATCGCGTCGTTGCCTACGCACGCGGTTCGGCGCTCGAAGGCCTGAAACTGCAGCATCCGTTTTACGCGCGCGAAGTTCCAATCATCCTTGGCACGCATGTCACGACAGACGCGGGCACAGGCGCCGTACACACCGCGCCGGGACACGGCCAGGACGACTACGTAGTCGGCCAGCGCTACGGCCTCAAGGTCGACAATCCGGTGGGCGACAACGGCTGCTTCCTGCCGGGAACAGAGCTCTTTGCCGGACTTCACGTTTGGCAGGCCAACGACAAGATCGTTGAATTGTTGAAGGGCAAGGGCATGCTCGTACATGCGGAAAAGATTCAGCACAGCTATCCGCATTGCTGGCGCCACAAAACGCCCATCATTTTTCGCGCGACGCCGCAGTGGTTCATCAGCATGGAGCAGAGCAATCTGCGCCATCAGGCCATGCAGGCAATTGAGAAAACACAGTGGATTCCAGATTGGGGACAGGCGCGCATTGAAGGTATGGTCGGCGGTCGCCCCGACTGGTGTATTTCACGACAACGTACCTGGGGCGTGCCGATCGCTTTGTTCGTGCACAAGCGCAGCGGCGAGTTGCATCCGCAAACGGCGCAGTTGATGGAGGAAGTCGCGCTTCGCGTTGAACAGCGTGGCATTGATGCGTGGTTTGAGCTCGACCCGACCGATTTGCTCGGCGCTGAGGCGGCAAATTATCAAAAGATCGGTGACACCCTCGATGTGTGGTTCGATTCCGGTGTGACGCACTTCTGCGTGCTGGATCAGCGCAAAGAATTGCACTTCCCGGCAGACCTGTATCTGGAAGGCTCTGACCAGCATCGCGGCTGGTTCCAGTCGTCGCTGCTTGCCTCAATGGCGATCAAGGGCGAGGCGCCGTACAAGGCGGTGCTCACGCACGGATTTACCGTAGACGCCCAGGGACAGAAGATGTCCAAGTCGAAAGGCAACGTGGTTGCGCCGCAAGAGGTTGCCAACTCGCTTGGCGCAGACGTGCTGCGCCTTTGGGTGGCCGCGACGGACTATCGCGGCGAGATGAGTGTGTCGAAAGAAATCCTGACGCGCACCTCGGACGCCTATCGCCGCATTCGCAACACTGCGCGCTTCCTACTCGCCAATCTGAATGGTTTTGATCCCGCGCAGCATCGCGTGGCCATCGAAAAGATGATTGCGATCGACCGCTGGATCCTGGAACGCGCAGCGCAACTCGAGCGTGAATTGATTGCTGCCTACGACAGCTACGAGTTTCATCAGATCTACCAGAAGGTCCATAATTTTTGCGCCGTGGATCTGGGCGCGTTTTATCTCGACATCGTGAAAGATCGCCAGTACACGACGCAGGCCAACGGCTTGCCGCGGCGTTCATGTCAGACGGCGATGTACCACGTGATCGAGGCAATGACACGCTGGATTGCACCGATTCTGAGTTTTACCGCCGATGAGATCTGGAAATCCATTCCCGGTGAGCGCGGACCGTCCGTCTTTCTCGAAACCTGGTACATCCTGCCCGAACTTCCGGCGGATGTGCTGTCGCTCGATGATTGGGGGCGCGTGATTGACGTCCGCACTCAGGTCAACAAGGAACTGGAACGCCTGCGCGTGGCGGGCGCGATCGGTTCAGGGCTGGACGCGGAAGTGGACGTTTATTGCAACGCCGCCGTGCACAAGTTGCTGTCGCGTTTCGAAGACGAATTACGATTTGCCTTTATTACGTCCTATGCCCGCGTTCATCTGGCGGAATCGCAACCCAATGGCACGGTAGTGACGGAAGTCGATGGGCTGTGGGTCCTGGTAAAGCCCTGTGAACATGCGAAGTGCGTGCGCTGTTGGCACCATCGCGACGACGTGGGCAAGCATGCCAAGCATCCCGAACTGTGTGGTCGCTGCGTCGAGAACGTGGAAGGCGCGGGTGAACGGCGGCGCTATGCGTAGTTTCATTGTGAGTGAAGGCTAATTTGATGAGCGCGTTCGCAGCCCGGTTCGGCAACTTGCGTTGGTTGTGGGTGTCGTTGCTCGTCATCGCACTCGACCAGCTCACCAAAATCATCGCCTCAAATATGTTACAGATGCATCAGTCGATCGCGGTTTTTCCGCTGTTCAATTTCACGCTCGCCCACAACACCGGGGCGGCGTTCAGCTTTCTCAGCGATGCGGGCGGATGGCAGCGTTGGTTTTTCACGCTTATTGCCATCACGGTCAGTGCGGTCATCGCGCTCTGGCTCAAGCGACTGCGCGGTGAGCAGCCCTGGCTCTCGATTGCATTGACGCTGATTCTGGGTGGCGCGATCGGAAACGTTTGGGACCGCATGACCTTGGGTTACGTCATCGACTTTCTCGATTTTTACTACGGTGAGTGGCATTGGCCCGCATTCAATGTCGCAGATTCTGCAATTACGGTGGGTGCCGTAATGCTGGCGATTGACGCTGTGTTTCTAGAAAAGGCGCGGGCGCGTGCGGAGAACCAATCGTGAGTGGCGTGATCGTTCCGGGCAGCAGAGTTCGTATGCACTTTACGCTGCGACTCGACGATGGCACGGAAGTCGAATCGAGCCGGAACGGTGAGCCGGTGGAATTTGAAATAGGTGACGGCGCCTTGATTCAAGGCCTGGAGCGCGCCCTGTTCGGCCTAAAGGCGGGTGACAAACAGACATTGCGCATCAGCCCGGCCGAAGGGTACGGCGAGCGTGATCCCGCGCATGTGCACACTTTGAAACGCGAGGTGTTCGACGCGGATATCAACCTCGAGCCGGGGCTGGTAATGGGATTTGAACTTCCGGACGGCGAATACCTGCATGGGACCGTGCAAAGCTTCGACGTTAGCGAGGTTCAGGTGGATTTCAATCATCCGTTGGCCGGTCGCGACATCATTTTTGAAGTCGATATTCTGAGTGTTGAAACGCAGCACGTTGCGAACGATGATGGTGATGTCCCTCCGGAATTTTGAATTCCAACGCTAAAAGTCACGTTATGCATATTGAAGCCGCAGAATTCGCTCGTCGTCGCAAAAACCTCATGGCGCACATGGGGCGAGGTTCGATCGCTATTATTCCGACCGCGCCAGCGCGCTTGCGCAATAGGGATTCTGAATTTCCATACCGCCCCGACAGCGATTTTTATTACCTGACCGGATTCCCGGAACCGGAAGCGGTCGCTGTGCTGATGCCCGGCCGAAAGCAAGGTGAATACGTTCTGTTTTGCCGCGTGAATGATCCGGTGGCTGAAATCTGGAACGGACGGCGTGCGGGCATGGAAGGGGCCAAGGCCCGTTACGGCGCTGACGAAGCGTACCCCATCGAGGAACTCGACTCATTGATGCCGCGATTGATGGAGCGCCGCGAGCGTGTGTTTTATGCAGTGGGTCAGCAGGGTGAATTCGATCAGCGTGTCATTGCGTGGGTAAACGAGCTTCGCAAGCGGGCTCGCGCGGGTGTACATGCGCCGGCCGAATTTGTGGCACTCGACCACCATCTGCACGAAATGCGGCTTTTCAAAAGCAAGGCGGAGGCGCGCGCGATGCGTCACGCCGGTAACGTGGCAGCGTTGGCCCACGTCAAAGCGATGCGCGCCTGTCGTCCAGGCATGATGGAATACCAGGTTGAAGCGGAGTTGCTTCACGTGTTTCGCCAGCACGGATGCGTGCCTTCGTACAATCCGATTGTGGGCGGTGGTGCGAATTCCTGCATCCTGCACTACAACGAGAACAACATGACATTGAACGACGGCGACCTGTTGCTGATCGACGCCGGCGCCGAGTTTGATTACTACGCCTCAGACATCACGCGCACGTTTCCCGTAAACGGAAAGTTTTCCAAAGAACAAAAGGCGATTTACGAACTCGTTCTCGCCGCGCAACACGCGGCCATCGCCCAGATTCGTCCGGGGCGGCATTGGAATCAGGCTCACGAGGCCGCTGTTGAAGTGCTGACCCGGGGATTGGTGAAGCTGGGTTTGCTGAAAGGACGCCTGAAGTCACTCATCAAAGATGGCGCATACCGCAAATTCTACATGCATCGTACCGGGCATTGGCTCGGGATGGATGTGCACGATGTGGGGGACTACAAGACCGGCGATCAATGGCGCAAGCTCGAGCCGGGCATGGTATTAACCGTCGAGCCCGGGTTGTACATTTCGGCGGGCAGCCGGGGTGTCGCAAAGAAATGGTGGAACATCGGCGTGCGCATCGAGGATGACGTCCTGGTGACCACAAATGGATGCAAGGTACTCACCGATGCGGTGCCGAAAACGGTACGCGAAATCGAAGCAATTATGGCCAACGGATGAGCCACCCAACGCGACATGACGTCGTTATCGCCGGTGCCGGAATGGTAGGGGCGAGCCTGGCGTATGCACTTGCGCGCAGCGGACTGGAGGTTGCGCAAATCGAACCGACCGCGTCGGCGGCGCGTCAGCATGTTGGTTTTGACGAACGGTCCATCACGCTTTCTTTCGGCTCGGCCCGAATCTATGAAACGCTGGGTCTGTGGTCGCGCATCGCGGCCCATGCCACGCCGATTCGCACCATCCAGATTACCGAAGCGCGACGCTTTGGCAGTGCTCGCCTGGACGCCAGCGAACTGGATGTGGATGCGCTCGGGTACGTAGTCAACGCGCGCGCCTTCAATACCATTCTGAACGACGCCGTATCCAGCGAGCCCAAGGTGCGCGTGTATTGTCCGGCAAAAGTGACGGCGCTGCAGTCGCCTTCAGACGGCGAGATTGGGCTTGCAGTATCGATCACGCAGGGCGACGCAATACGCACACTTCAATCTCCACTTGTCGTAGGTGCCGACGGCGCAGACTCAACAGTACGCAAACTGCTCGGCATCGCCGCAACCGTGCATGACTACGACCAAATTGCGCTAGTCGCAAACGTTGACGTCGAGAACGTCCAGGATGGTGCAGCGTACGAACGATTTACACCGCACGGGCCGATTGCCGTGCTGCCCAACGGTGGAAAACGGTACGGCATCGTGTGGATGCTGGATCGTGCGGTGGGTGAAAGCATCATGGCCTTGTCGGACGACGCGTTCGCCTTGCGATTGCACGACGAGTTCGCAGGGCGCCTCGGAATGTTTTCGAACGTGGGCCAACGTTTTCGCTACCCCCTTAAATTGACGCGCTCCGCACAACTGGCGCGTACGCGCGCCGTGCTGGTCGGCAATGCAGCGAATGCGCTGCATCCCATCGGCGCGCAAGGCTTCAATCTTGGCCTGCGCGACGTAGCGCTGTTGGCGCAGCTGATCGTGGACGCACATCGGGCGGGCGCGGATATTGGCGCCGATGCGCTCCTGCAGCGCTATTCGCGCGAGCGGATGGCGGATCAGCGACGAACCGTTTTGTTTACAGACGTGTTGGCGCGCGTGTTCGACGCGGAGTGGTTCGCGCCATTGCGGCCATTGGGTCTGCTGGCCACACAACTCTTTCCCCCACTGCGGCGCCAGATTACGCGTGGCGCGATGGGGCTTGGAGGACGACTGACCCGGCTCTCGCGCGGACTGCCGCTGTGAATCAAAAGAATTTCGATGTCATCGTCGTTGGCGCCGGAATGGTTGGGGCTGCAACGGCTTTGGGAATGGCTCGCTCGGGGATGCGGGTCGCCATCGTCGACGCACAGCGCCCGAAATTTACGTTTGATCCGGATCGCTATGATCTTCGCGTAAGCGCAATTACCCGCGCATCAGAGCATATCTTCCAAAATCTGGGTGTCTGGACTGAAATTTCCGGAAAGCGCGTGTGCCCGTTTTGCCATATGCATGTGTGGGATGAATCCGGAACTGGAGATATTACTTTCGACAGCGCTGAAGTCGGTCAGGAACTCTTGGGATACATCGTCGAGAACAGCGTTATTCAGTCGGCATTACATGACGCGCTGCAAAAATCCCCGCAGATTTCATTTCTCGCGCCCCAAGCACCGGGGATGCTGAGGGTAGATTCCCATCATGCCACGCTGACGATGGAATCCGGAGAATGGATCAACGCCGCACTTGTGGTTGGTGCGGATGGTCGCGACTCGTGGGTGCGACAACAAGTGGGTTTGCCGTATCCGACAGTTTCTTACGGGCAACGCGCAATTGTCGCAAACATCACGACGACGCTCCCGCATCAGGCGACGGCCCGCCAACGATTCACGCACGAAGGACCGGTGGCCATGCTTCCCTTGGCCAATGGTCAAAGTTCGCTAGTCTGGAGTGTGCCGTCACATCGTGCGGATGAACTTATCGCGCTGGGTGATCGCGAATTCCTGTCCGCCCTGCAGTTCGCGTTTGGAAAACCGCTGGGAGACCTGGTCGCCGCCAGTTCGCGGGCGGCGTTCGACCTTCAGCGTGCGCACGCGGATCAGTATGTTTCCTCCCGGGTTGCTTTGGTCGGCGATGCGGCGCACAGCATTCACCCTCTGGCGGGGCAGGGCGTCAATATGGGCTTGCTCGACGCCGCGGCATTGGTCCAAACCGTTGCAGAGGGGCGATTGAGAAAAAGGGACATGGGTGACCTGACCGTTCTTCGCCCGTTTGAGAGGCTACGCCGCGGGCATAACGTCGCCATGCAAACGACCGTCGCGGCGCTTGAAAAGTTATATATCACCGCAAACCCCCTTGTCGTATGGATGCGGAATGCCGGCATGCGTGCAACTCAGAATCTGCCGTTGGTCAAGAATCTGATCGCGGAATACGCAATGGGGATGCGCGGCGATTTGCCGAATGCGGCGCGAATGAAGTGAAGGAGCAATCGATGGAAATTCTGTTGGCCAATCCGCGCGGGTTTTGTGCGGGCGTGAATCGTGCGATTGAAATCGTGGAGCGCGCTCTCGAATTGTTCGGCGCGCCGATCTTCGTGCGTCACGAAGTCGTGCACAACAAGTACGTCGTCGATGGATTGCGAGCGAAAGGAACTGTCTTTGTTGAGTCACTGGATGAGGTGCCGGAAAATTCCACAGTGATTTTCAGCGCCCACGGTGTATCTCTTGATGTGCAGGAAGAGGCAGAGCGGCGCGGTCTCCGTGTGTTCGACGCGACTTGTCCATTGGTCACCAAGGTTCATCTCGAAGTCGCCAAGCATGGCAAGAGCAATCGCGAGGTCGTTCTCATCGGGCATGCCGGTCACCCGGAAGTCGAGGGAACGCTGGGGCAGTATCGCAGTCAGGGTGGCGGGAAAATGTACTTGGTCGAGAATCTCGACGATGTCGCCGGCCTGAAGGTGAGTGAACCAGAAAAACTCGCTTTTGTTACCCAGACAACGTTGTCTGTGGATGACACGCTCGAGATCATTGATGCACTTCGCCGCCGATTCCCGAAGATCGAGGGACCGCGAAAAGACGATATCTGCTATGCGACCCAAAATCGCCAGGATGCGGTGAAGTCGCTCGCGCCGCAGTGCGACGTGGTGTTGGTGGTCGGTTCCGTGAACAGTTCCAATTCGAATCGCCTGAAAGAAGTTGCCGAGCGTTTTGGTTGCAGCGCGTTTCTCATCGACAGCGCCGAACAAATCGATCCGGCCTGGATTCGGGGAAAAAAGCGAGTCGGAGTGACGGCTGGTGCGTCCGCGCCGGAGGTATTGGTCCAAAATGTCGTCGCTCGCCTGGTCGGCGAAGGTGGGGTGTTAGTGGCGAACACGGACGGGCAGCGCGAAAGCGTGGTGTTTCAGCTTCCGAAAGTGTTGCAGCGGGGTTGATGCTGTTTATTTACCCCAACATGTCTTGCGGTCGGGGAGTCCGTCACGAGTGCCATTGGAAGAGATTCGCAGTTCGGTGCAGACGTCTTTGGCCTGGGATTTTGACGACACCGGAGTTGCTACCATTTCCACGATCGACGTGAGTCCACCTACGCCTGCTTCCAGCGCCAGATCATAGTAACCACCATCCGTCGTGTCAGATGTAATTCCGAACGGTTCGAGATCCCCGATGTTGGAAGTAAACGTATTGTTTTGTGTGAAATACCGTTGCTCGGCCTGTGCGATGCGTTCCAGAGCAACGATGGCATCGACGCGTCGCGCGTTCCGACTACGATCTTCGTAAGTGAAAAATGCAATGGTCCCGATGATCGCGATGATCGCTACGGTCACCATCAATTCAAGCAGCGTAAAGCCGCGTTGACCCGCAAGACGAGGCATTGGGATACGGTTACTGAAGCCAGATTTCGGTGATGTTGGCCCGCACGCCGGGTCCGCCGCCGTTGGTGACAAATTGAATCTTCTGTTTCACACGAACGAGGTCCACTGAAATCGTTCGGGTTGCCGTCGCATGGACAACGATGCTGGTTGGCACGTTGTATACGACGTCACTCACGATTATGGTGCGATCGTTCCGATTCGGAACCTGATCTACGACACCACTCAAGCGAGTGGTGCCGATATCCGCCGCATTAGTTAATCCAAACGGCGCAAATGCCAGGAAACCCACCGCGATCGCGAATCTTTTTACAGACGTCATCGAAGCACCTCGTATTGGTTATGCGGTGGTTACTTGAGTCGTTCCCATGACAAACGTCCCTGAACACCGAACTTCGCGAGACGATCCAGAACGGCGGGGNNAACCGCCACTGATGTTGACTGCGATCAGATCGACAGTTCCACCGGCGCCCTCAATGACCGCCGGGCCCGACGGAATGCCTCCGCTCACTTTCACGCCACTGATCGCGACCTTGGTTCCAGGAGGCGCACCGGGCGGTGTGACCAGATCTGAATTCGAAAACTGCCCGTCGCCGTTGACGTCAAACGGTGACGTGGACAAAGAGCCTCCGTTGGTTACGTCGAGCGCCATGATCCATCCCGAGCCGCCGCTGCCGCAAATCACTGTTTCCGGAGACATGGTGGTGAACAGAACCAGTCCGTTTCGAATGAGGGGTTCTGTAATAATGCGTTCGCCATTGTTTACACTGTTGAATACCAGATCGATGTACCAGCCCTGGTGTTTCGCCCAGTCAACTGCAGTATCCGACGTGACGCGAGTATTGCTGTTTTGATCCAGGATCTTTTGCGCCAGAAGATTGCTGCGACTGAAACTGACGAACGACGGCGGATTTTCTTTCGTCGCTTTGTCCCAGATCGCGTAAAACGTCTGCGTCGGTTGACCTGTGGTCGAATTGTCTGACGGCTCCAGGTACTTGCCGGTACCGAAATAGACCATGTAACCCGGCTGCGACGGATGCGGACCGATTGCGGGGCGAGCAGTAATGGACTGCATCGACTTTTCAGGCGATGAGGCGGTGAACAGTGGCTTGCCACCGTAACTGACCGACCAGTTCGCACTATCGGTTTCCGTCAGATCGAATCGCCACAGGTTGCCAAAGAGGTCGCCTGCATAGGCGAAGTCGGCCACATGGTCACCGTCGACATCGACCAGGGAGACTTCTGATAATCCGTTGGGTCGACTCTTGCCCTGCGGGTCGAGCGTCGGGCCTACGCCAGTATCCAACTTGACCACTGACTTGGTTTCGAGATCGACAACGAATAGGACCGCATTTCCGGAGCCGACATGTCCGTCGGCGATTGTGCTGTTATATCCGTTTCCGAACACGGCGGCGAATCGGCCATTGCCCAGCTTCGCAATGTTCGGTTGCGAGTAGGTGTATCCCAAGTCAGCGTCGTCCTTGTCGGTAAACTCCCACAAGACGATCTCGCTCGCGTTGTTCTCCGCGAATTTCGAAGGATCGGTGACATCCAGCGCAAACACCGCCTGTCCGCCACCACGCAGTCCCGCACTCAGCACGGAATGCCACGCACTTCCGAAATAGGCGTCGCTGACGGTCGGTGATCCGTCCACAAAGAAATCATGAACGTATCCGGGTTCGCTGAGCTTCTTCAGTTTGGGTGCAAGGACGCTCGGCACGTAGGCGAGAACTTCGGTTGCGGTGGTCGACGTCGCTTTACCGTCCGTAGTAATCGTGGCGTCAAATCCGTGCAACATTCCGTCATTTGCGCCAACGTAAACGACGGGCTTGCGGCTCTTGTTGTCAGCAACAAATGTCGCGTAATCGTCGAAATCATAATTCGCGTTTGGTGAGGCGACGTACGCAGGCGATGAATTCACAATATCGCCCAGACGGAACCCGGCGATAACGCCGTTGCGGTTTCGCAACGACTTCGTGGTCGAACAGGTTGTCAGCGTGCTTGAAATTTCACACTCGTGATTTCCCCGCAGCCAGTCGACGACTGCGGAAGATCCCAGTGAGCCGGCCCAAGTGGCGCTCTTGCTCAATTCGGTCCATTCAAACGGAATTGCAGCCGCAGAGTCCGGATCGTAGGAGACGATGGCTCGCTTCTTGATATTGGTCTTCGTATCGTCCGCCAGGATTTTCGCTGCGTCGGCGATCGGCGTCCCGATGGCCCCAGCGCCATTGATAGGGAGGTAAAGCAACTCACCATGCCAGTCGGAAGAATGGTAACGCCCCTCGAACGCTAGCGAATTCGCCCGCAGCGTACCGGAATTGAATGATACGTTGCCCGATGCACCCCAACGTGCCTGAATGCTGCCAAGCATATAGTTCAACGAGGACACCAATTCATCGGGGTCCTGTGCGGTCAGGAACTCGCCCCGGCCGTTATAGGCAGCATGTCGCAAGTCATCAACGCGAGCGGCATCTGAAGAGGTTGGATCCGGCCACGCAAACGCCTTCGTAGGATCAGTTGGGTCTGCACTCAGCGTTCCGTTGACACCAAACGCGATGGTAAAAGTAACCACGTGCTGGGCGGAGTTCTCGTCGACGCCTTTGATCGTCGGCACCTTGTTTGCGTTGGTGCTGTCGATGTCGTTCTCGTAGTAGTACATCGCGATATCACCGAGCGTTTTGGAGTAGCTGTCCGCATACGCTCCACCGTCAAACGGGCCGGGGCCATCTTTGTCGGCGTTCCCGATCACGGGGTTGTTGTCATTGTATGTTCCGTTGTAATAACCGTCGGTCATCGCAACGACAAAGTTCTGCTGACATTCACCGCCTTGCGCGGCCGACAACGGCGACTTTTTCGGTAGTCCACTTGTAGACGAAGGTGTGTTGTTCGACAAATATTCGCCGACATCTTTCATCGCCTGTTGAAGTGGTGTATTTCCGCTCGACGAGATGCGATAAATGTTGCGCATCAACTTGGCGCGATTGGTTTCGCCCGTTGCCGTTTGATCGATTAGTGTCAATGGGGTCGCAACATTGTTGTTGTTATGAAGCGTCATCAATCCCATGTAGACGCCACTGACTTCCGAGACGACCCGGCCGAATGCGGCCTTGGCAACCTGTTCGCGCCCGCGATAGTAGCTAAACCAGTTCGCAAAATTTGTCTTTACGTCGTCGGTAGTCGATCCATACCAGCCACTTGGAACCGACGCCAATGAACCGATGGAGTAACCGGTTTCTTCACCATTCTCGAACTTTTTATCGCCGTCATCCTTCCACGTATAAAAGCGAAAGCCGCCAGTTGCTGAAGTGTGATTGTCACCGTTCGCCGTAGAAGATTTTTCCGGACCCTTGGTGCCAAGGTCGATCCACTCGCCGGAGCCGGAATAATTCTTCGTGAACGCGTTGTCCCAGGCTTGCGCTAGTGAGATGTTTCCAAACTTGGCGCCACTGTCATCGACGCCAGCCCACGGCACATATTGCTTTTTCGGGTTGAAATAGAACGCATTGAAATCGGAGTTGCGGAAGCGCCATTCATTGTTTACGACGACGTTACAGAGACCGCCCGACTGGTTGGAATTGAATTGAATTCCATACGCGAATGTCTTTCCGCAACCGGACCTGCCCAGAATTCCGCCGTCTCCCGCCACGGAGCTTCCATCCTGCTGTGGTCCCGTGAATCTGCCGTCATTCGCGGCGTCTTTGCTGATAATTTCCCAGTCCATACTGCCGGAGTCGTCGACCACAAACATCAAATTCGCGGGTACTGAATTCCCGAGATCGAGCGGGCGCGTTGAAAGGCTCCACTCCGCAGCTAGGCTGCATTCCGCAATCGACGCCAATCCCAACGTAACGGCGACAACCAGCGGTCTGATTCTATAGTGAGGCACCTTGCGGTTCTTCATGACATCGTCCTCATAGCCAACAGTTCATTGCACCCAAATTAGCGTCTAGCCAAAGCGATAAATACTCTGAACAATTCTTACCGTCTTCGAATTCATTCCTATGCCGCGCGCCGTGATTCTATAGATGCGCGTTGGGGGCGCACTCGTGCCCATACTTAGCGGCGGTGAGCTCAGTTCAATCAGCTCGATAACATAAGCGGGTTGGTCGGCAACATCAGGGTCCGGAAAAACAGGATTCGTTTTATCCGCGCTCAAAGAAACGGCCTTGGATGTCCACCAGGATTCGTTGCCATATTCGCAAGTGGTTTTTCGATCGCAAAAAGGTGTTGTGCGGCTATCGTGAATCGCGGCATCGCCGCTTAAGAGTCCGGAAATCGTGACGGGTACCGGACCGCTGTTATTTCGAATCCAGGTTTCGGCAGTGCGCAAGGCCGCTTCCGCCGCGGTGAAGGCAAGGTTCTCGTCGCGAATGTTGCGAACGATTATTTCCTGCTGAATTGCTGCGCTACTTGCGCTCAAACCGAGGAGTACCAGAATGATGAGGAATACCAGCCCGGCAACGAGCGCAGTGCCACGCTGATGCAAAGGGAGGTTCGACATACGCCGCTGTGGGTATCTCACGTACATATTGTCGCTCCACTTGTCGGAGGCAGCGTTTGGCAACGGTTGCGCAGGCGGATCGTCGTCGAAACAACTTGTCGCATGCGGCGATCTGTCGGCGCGGCGACCGATGTGCCAAGCAGGTCATACGTGTTGTCCGGATTTTCGCCCGGACGCCGCTCCTGGACAGTCGAAACAAGAAGCGCGATGCGCAGATTGACAACCTCGAGCATATCGTTGTCGCCAAGTTCATCGCGGCGAAAGTATTGAATGACGCGTTGGCCGGTTCCATTTACCGTGCTGCGCCCGTAAAGCACCTGCATATTCTCAACGCCTTCGACGATCTCGATGCCGTTGCAAAACAACGCAGGCTGGCCAGATTCGCCGGTCTGGATGTCGAGCGTGTTTGTCACACCCGGACGACCTGCCAGCGCGGTGAATGCCGCGGCGACCGGCGCGTTCGTGCAGTCGAGCAGTACAGGAGCAGACGGAATGGTATTGATAATCAAGGTATCGCTGTCGGTTCCACCTTCAGTTCCGTCGATGGGTAAGATTTTTCCGTAGGCTAGCGATTCAATTTGCACCTTGGTGTCCAGGTTCGTCCCAATTTTGTAGGCATCAGGAACAAAGCCTGCCGCATTCGCCTGTTGTGAAACAAAATCCAGAGCGTAGTTCGCCTGCTCCTGTAGCGTGGAAACGCCGTCGATGTAGCGGTAGGCATTCTTATTTGAAATGAAGACCTGTCCAACCCCGGCAATAATGACCAGACCAACGGCGAGTGCAACCATCAACTCCGCGATCGTGAAGCCTGCCTGCGGTCTGATTGCGGACGTTTTCATAGGTCCACCACAAGAACGTAGCAGGTGAGGGGATTGTTTTTCGGGTTCTTGGGGTCAACCTTGCCAGTGCAGTCGGTATTGGTTGACCCGGTTCTTTCACCATCCCAGCGCATCGTAATGGTGTACCGCATCCGGCTTGGGCCTACGCCACTGGTTCCCGAGTACAGGGGAATCATGTTGTTGTTGGCGTTGGTAATTGGCGTGCCAACGATGTATCCCCCGACGACGTCATGGTCGCCGTAGAAGAGGCCGTTGTTCTGGACTTGCCATTCATAAACATCGAAGGCGGCGAGCTGTGCAGGAGTACATTCAGCGGCTGTGCAGTCCGGGTTCGTGCCCAGACTGGGAGACGACGACGGATTAATGTTGAGGTACTGCGGTCCGGCCGCGTTTCCGTAAACGGCCGGCAGATTGGATCGGATTCGATCGGCCATATCGAGAGCTTGTCGCATGGCCAACATCCGCGCGGAAGAACTGGACTCGCCACGCAGCGTATAAACCTGGAGTCCCGCCATCCCGAGCAAACCAAAGGACAGGATCAGCAGTGCAACCATGTTTTCAATCAGCGTCACGCCCGACTGGGAGTTCTGCTGAGACAAACTGGGCTTCATTGGAACCTGACCCCCTGCAACCCGCACGCTGACCGTTTAGGTGCAGCTGCTGTATGTATCAGTGTTGGGGCGTCCTGCCGAATTGACCTTGACTTCGCGACCTTCCAGATCCTTGGCGCCTTCATTGCAAAAAACAATCGATTCCGTTGCTCCAGGCTTAGACAGAAAGCCGTTCCGGCCATAAGTGATTACCGGACTGTCAGCATTGATAGTCACAGATGTCGGGAGCGCGTCGGACGCACGGATAATCGGCTCATCGGTGTCGCGTACACCGTCCGAGTTGAAGTCGGAAAACACAATCCAGCCGTCATGCCAGTCGGTACTGTTACAGTCCGCCTGATTGTCAGTGGCGCAAATTGTCGCGCCTCCCGCCCGAACGGCTTCGCTTCGCGTGAGATGAAGTGCGGAAACAAAATCATTCACGGCCGACGTCAACTTGTTGGAGCGCACGACGCCGGTGAAATTTGGAACAGCGATCACGAGGACGATGATCGTGACGGCAACCGCAACGAGCACTTCGAGCATTGTGAACCCGGATTGCCGGCGGAAGTTTTGAGAGGTCATTGTCATCTCCTCGGTCAGATAAGCTTGTTCCGGTTTATTCTAAATAATCCCAAGCGACAAAGTTGTGACGCGGATCATAGGGATTTGTGACCAGCGTCAAATTGTAAGTGTGAATTGGGTTCCAGCGAAACAGCAGACCCCGTCGCAGCGCGAGGCGGCCCCCTAGACCCTTGCCCTTGGCACCTTATCGGCCCCTGTTGGGGGAACCGTTACCGGGTGCCTGTGTGCCGGGGCTCGATAATGGCCCCGATCTCTGTTGTATCGAATTCGATTACCAGCACTTCGTTGCGGCGGCGTTTTCCCAGGTGTGATTACCCAGATTGTCGAGAATTAACGCGCCACACTCATCATTGGCCTGCGCACCTTGTGGCGTAGCCGTGAGCGTAAACTGCTGGTCATTGTTCGCGGTAGCGACGCTTACGTCGTAAACGCCTTTGTCAGACGTCGATCCGCTGTATCCCAGAGCGGAAAGGCTGGTCGCGTAGCTGCCATTGTCCACGATGTATCGCTCCTGTTTTGAAGCGATTTCCATGAGAAAAGCGATTCCGTCGGCGCGCTTCGCTTTCATCGTCTGGCGTTCATACGCCGGAAACGCGATCGCTCCAAGGATGGCAATGATGCTTACCGTGATTAGCAACTCAATCATGGTCAGTCCGCGCTGGCGAGACATTGGAGTGGAGGCGGTCTTCATGGTCGTTTATCTCTCGTTCTCTTGGTTATGTCTTCGTCGTTCGGTTGTATAAACTTGAATCTACCCTGTGTCCGCTCGGCTCTTCGTCTAGAGAGTCGACTGAAACGTAAAGCAGGACAGGTCCGCCTTGCTTTGCGGCGGACAATTGGTGCCTGTTGCTCCACTTCGGTATTCATCCCAGTAAATCGTGATCGTGACATCCATTGCCGGGGCCGAGGTGGCCGAAACGGCGGCTTCAATCTTTCCGTCGCCAGAAGGCAACAGGGAGGCAAGGCTCTGTTTCCACTGTGCCAGGTCGAATTCGGTCAGTTGCGCGCCATCGCAAGATGCGTGGACGCAATCCGTGCTTGACGCAGCCGCGTCGCCGTATCCAATCGCATAACTGCCATCGCGCGTCGCCTCGACGTTGGAGCGCATGCGGTCGTTAATATCCTGCGCCAGCATGGCCGCCTGGCTACGCTGATACGAGTTTTGGTCCATCTGAATGCTCTTGGTCTGCAAACCCGCCATACCGAGCAATCCGACGGAAAGAATCAGAAATGTGATCAGGGCTTCGACAATGGTGAATCCCTGTTGCCGCATGGCGGATATTGAGAGTGCGCGATTCATGTTCATGGTGTTGGCTTCCTGGCTCGCGTATCTAGCTACACGTGGTCTCGGTAATGTTGAGCCGCCCGGACAGGCTGATCGTCAAGATCCGGCCGGTTTCTCCATTTCGGGTGCTGTCACACACCTGGATTGTCGGGGGCTCCGCTTTGTCGATAAATCCGGTGCGCAGAAACGAAACGTCGTCGATGTTCGCCGTGATTTCCATGTCGGCGGGCAGCGGGATTTGTTGGATAACTTCACCAGTGCTATTGACCGTAACGAGGATGCGACGATGGGTTGCGTCATCCGCGTCTGGTAATACCTTGATTGTCTGGCTGCGCTTCATTGCCTCGCTGCGCGCGACATTCATGATCGCGACGAACGTGTTCGTCGTGGTGGTAATCTGATTGTTGGCGACGATGCTGTTGAACGAGGGAACGCCAACGGAGAGAACGATTGCGATAACCGAAACGGTGGTCAGCAACTCGATCAGCGTCAGGCCACGTTGGGCGGATATTCTCGCGGCATGGAGCATTTTCATACATCACCTCAACCCAGTTTCACTCCGGTCCCAATGTGACCGGGTTCACGTTTCACGGCTGTGTCCGTGCCATCCAATATCTTGATTGTACGGACATAACCGCGGTACAGACCTCGCTCGAACTACCGCCGGTCAGGCGATTCATTCCGTTGGTCAAGACATGTTGCCTTCCAGGCCGGAGTTGCGTACTCCATCACAGACCGCCTCGAGTCCGGGTAGCGGGTGGGTGAACATCCACCCACTACACGGTCGAGTTAGGTAGCTATCTACTCTGGCGAAATGTCGATCCAGGTACGGCGGCCCGGCCGATAGTTCGGGCCGACACTGTTACCGGTTTCGCCGACAAGGGTGGTATCCGTTGACGCCTCATCTGTGGAGTCAGCTGATTCTCCAAGCTGCTTGTCGATTTGCAGCAGATGCTGATCCGGAATATGACCCGGGGCATAGCCACGCATCTTCACGTAGTCCGCAATCGGATCGATGGCTGCGTTGAGGAGCTTGATATATTCATCCAGCTTCGCTTCGGAGCAGTTCGGGTCGTTCTTGCACAAATAAGCCTCTTCCCACGCGGCCTCGTAGGCGAGCAATTCAGCGCTCGTATCGGTCAGCCCGTTGAGCAATTTGTTGTATTCGCCCAGGGTCAGGCCGCCGAGTTCAATATTCTTGGCCGCTTGCCAGTTGCTCGAGCCATAGCATCGGTTTTGCTGGCCACCATTGCGCAAAACATTCAGGTCGCCGAAATGCCAGAACATGGAGGCTTCGTACAGCAGGCCGCTTTCATTTGCGCCTTCCAACTCAGTGATCGTCTGGGTCGAAGTACCGCCGTTAATAACATCGGAGAACTTTTTCGCGTACACGCCACCCACGACGGTGTAAGTGCTGCCCGATTTCTTTTGTGGCAACCACTGTTTGAGGTTGGCGCCGGAAAGGCCGTTGTTTTTCGGCTGCAGCACGTAGCCGTTAGCCTTTAGCAGTTGTACCGTTAGCGCGCCATTGCGCCAGCGATAGCCGTCTGTTGCATTCGGGTCTTTCGACGCGCCGGACGGAACCTTCGTGATGTGCACATTGGAGTTAGAGGGCTGCGTGTAGTTGTAAGGTTCCTTGTCGCCACTGACACACATCGGCATGGTCGGATGAACCTTGCCGTTCATGATGCTGCGGTTATCGAACGAGATGCGCAGCGTTCCCGCGGCTTTGATCTGATCCAGCGTGAAGACCAGCGAAACTCCTTCGTTGTCCTTGAAATTTGCGGATGTCGCCGCAGCGCCATTCAGGGCCAGCAACTTGGTGGCAACCATGTCCTGATACGTCTGCACGGGCCATTCTTTTGCCCCAATCTTGATCGTGCCACCCGTCGAAAGGTCGGCATTCGTTAGCACGACGATGAACTCGGTGCTGCCACTGAGGACCGTCGGTCCTCCAGACACGGTATAGGCTTCCTCAGCGCTATTGAGGCGTTGCTTCGCCGTACCGAGATTGTCCTCGTAGCGCAGGCTGGTCAGATTACGGCGTGGCTCCATCTTGCCGTAACGGCTAACGCTGTCGTCGTCCGGCGGGTCATTCGAAAGTGCTTCAGCGCCGAGGAGGTCGACGTAGACGACGCCGTGAACTTTGTCATAGGCGTGTTGATGGCCGTTCGGGTGCCCGCCCAGACCGCCGGTCGTCGTTTGAACACCGTCGATGCCCTGCGTTTCATATTTCGGGCCGTACGGTGAGTCGGTCATGACGTCCAGGTCGCCCATCAGGAACGGACAGTCGTCCGTACATACCAGCTCCACCGGAGGTGTCAGGTTGTTATAGAAGACGGTATCGATTGTTCCGCTCGACGTTTGATCGATAATGGCGTGGATCGGTCCGGATGCTACGCCGTCGCCCAGTTTCCAGGCGGCAACAACGTCAACCGCACTGGTCAACAGGCCGTCTCCATCGGCATCGATGTTGTCGTTATTGTCCAGAACACCGTCGACGTTCAGATCAAACACCGTTTGCTCCGGCGGACCGCCCGTGACGTAGTGGGGTTCGAAAATCCAGTTCACGGTCGAAGTGGAATTCGGAATCGTTGTGATCATTTGAACGCGCTTCGCGCGCACGACCGGATCAGTGACCAGACGCTCACCGGCGGACAGGTTTATCTTCCACCCGAACTTTGTTGTCCAGTCGATTGTGTTGTTCGACAGGGTGCGAACCGTGCGCACATTTCCGTTGCCGGAATACGCCGTATCGTTCGAAAGCGTCTGAGTGACCAAGCTGGACTCGTCGACAGCGCTACCTTTGTCATAGATCGCATAGACTGTTTGAATGTCCGGAACGTTGTCACCATTAAAGTCGGTGCCATAGTCGTTCGACGACAGAATTCGTCCAGTGCCGAAGTACACCAGATAGCCGCTCAGATGGCTGACGATGTCGGGGCGTGTCGTGATCGGTTTCAGGGAGCTTCCGGTCGAGAACAGCGGAGCGCCGCTCAACGCGACGGTTTCGGTCGAAAGGTCGAACTTCCAGACGTGACCGTCGATGTCACCTGCGTAGGCATAGGCAGCCTCGAAGAAACCGTTATCAACGAGAACCGGGCTGGACAGGCCGTTCGGCGAACCGGCGGAACCGCTTCCAGTGTCGATCTTTTTGTGAATCGCGCCGGTCTCCAGGTCCACGATATAGAGCTTGGCCAGGCCGTTGACGCTGTTATAGCCATTGCCAAAGACCGCATACCATTTGCCGTCTGTCAGGCGCGCAATCACCGGTTTGCTGTAAGAGTCGCCAAAATCGTCGTCGCCAGTGGCAGTCAACTCCCAAAGAATTTTCGCGTCGCTTCCGGACGCGGCATCTTCCGCCGACAGGTCAGGATCAGTGACATCGAGGGCGAACACGCCCTTGCCGCCAGCACCGAGCGTCCCCACCAGTACCGTATGCCAGGCGCCGCCAAAGTAGGCATCGCCTGCGGTCATCGGACCGTCGACAAAGTAGTGATGGTTCGGGGAGTACGGCGCAACGCTCAGCGTGCCGAGATTGCCGATGACCATCGACGGAACATAGGCCCACACTTCATCGCCGGTGTCGGCGTCGAATGCGTGCAGCATGCCGTCATTGGAGCCGACGTAAACACGGCCCGCCCGGGACGCGTTGTCCGATTTGTAAGTCGGATAGTTGTCGAAAGTGTACTGTTCGCGCGGTTTTCCCACATATACCGGCGTCGAGTGAATGATGTCGCCCAACACGTTCCAGCGTGTGCGGTATGTGGGGCCTTCATTGGTGCGGTCGCCACGGATAAAGTCTAGAAGGGTGCTGTCAGATTGCCCGACGTTTACAGAGTCGAGTGCGGTCTGCTGATCGGTGGACAGCTTGCCCCAGCGGAACGGCACCTGGCCGCCATTATTGGTGATAATTTTTCGAGAGACGCTCCACCACGTAGGATCCGCGGCTTCCATGGCATCGAACTGCAGACGAGCGGACCAGTTTTCCTGCGTGCCCGTATTCGTCGGAGGAATTGTGCTCAGATCAATTGTTGTGGATGCATCCCCCGAGGCGGAAAGGGTGTATTCGATCAGGTCACCCTGATAGGCACCGTTTTCGAACCAGGGGCGATACATGAAGCCGCCGCCAGTTGGATTCTTGGTCGCATCCTGCATAAGGAAGTCAGTGCTTAGCGCGATGCCGCCAAGGTAGCCAACCGGTTGTGAATTCGCCGTAAACGTTGATGCGGCGTAGATGCCGAGAACAATGGCCCCTACGACTGAAACGCCTGCGGCAATGCGTTGATTTCGAGACAACTTGCGCGTTTTCATAAACGCCTCCTCTGACTTCCTGACTACCGTACGTAAACCGATTGCACCATGCGAACGGCGCCCTTCGCGTCTTCGCTGTGCGACGTAATTCTGAACACGTCAACCGACGTGGCGGTGCCTTTGACGCCCCACGCCTCGGAGTTGCCGCTGATTGCGAAATTCCCGGTGAATTCGACGACATACCGATTCATATCGGTATCCGCCTGCTGTGAGTTCGCCGAAGTCCACGTCATCGTGCGAATGTCCGGCGCCGCTTCGTTCTTGATGTTGTAGTAGCCGGCTTCTGAAAAATCGGAAACGACCGTCAAGCCCTTTGCCATCGTTTCTGCAGTGGTCAAGGTGCGATCGGCTTCGGCGAGTGCACGCGTTTGAAGCTGCGTATTGCCCGCCATGATCAGTTCGATCGTTGAGCTGTTCATTGCTGCGACGCCGATCAGCGTCAGGATCACCAGCATCACGAGCGCTACGACAAGTGCAGCACCGTGCTGAGTCTGTGGTGGCTTGTGATTCATGAGATTTGTCATGGCATCGTGCTCGCTAAATCAGTTTCGCAATGAAATCGTGGTGCTGTAGAGCTGGCGGCGGAAATGATCGGCCGGCTTGTAGTTAACGCGATCCGCGTAGTTGTATACGGTTTCATTGGTGTACGTCGGATCGGGACATTCGGCGCGTGCGAGGACCCAAACGCGCACACTGATCACGGTGTTCGCGGCGCTAATGCCCGCCCAGTTCCACTGTGCGGCTGGAATCGTGTCAGCGTTGACATATTGGTTTGGTACGCCGTCGCCGTTGGTATCCAGACCGAACTGGACCTGAAGATCTTCCACTCCGGAAACCAGGTCCTGAACGCGTGGTGTACCGTCGTCTTTGAGGCTGACAGCAAATAGTGAGGGGATTTCGACGCCGTCGCAGACTTCGCCGGTGCGGCCAATGTAGTAGCCACGTGCCTGCAGCGCGTGGTTATTGACCGGGCCCTTGGGCGTGACCGTATTCGCTCCCACATCTGAACCCTGGAACAGGCGGCCCTCAAACAGGGACGTCTTGATGTAGAGGCGGTTGTCTTCAAGGTCGGCGTCAGCGACGGTATCCGGATCCGCAAATCGGGCGATAACGACGTCACCCTGGGTATATGCGTTGTCCCCGCTGGACGGGATGCAGGAGAAATTCGCTGACTTACCATTCATTCCGAACACGCGCTGCTGCAGCATGATGGCCCACGCGTTCGATCCTGTCGGGCAGCTGTCGTAGTTTCCGGTGTCCGGCGTGACAGGCGTGATGGAACCACCGAAGAACGAAGTCACGTCGGCGTTACCACCCCAGTAACCGGCGCGACGCAGATCTTCAGTGATCGCAAACAAGGCGAGTCGACCGCTCACCTGTTGATAACCCAGGGATTCAGAGAGCTTGTAGCTGTGGCGGCTGGCGACAAAGACTTGAGCCATTCCGGCGAGCAGCACGGAACCAATCAGGATGGCCGTCATCATTTCGATCAGCGTCAGGCCCGCTTGCCGCGAGGGCTGGCGCATCATCTTTGCCTGGAGCATTCGGTTGTTCATGTCCACTACCCAGTCACTCATTCATTTCGCGGGTTTCGTCGCCCCTGTGTCCGCGCGTCTGCGAATTTGACGTGCGTCACGTTTCACCGGGTCGACCTGCAAGACGCAATAAAACAAATCCTGTCTTGTTATCGGATGATTCTACGGACCGCCGTCGTTATACGGTCGGCGGTACGGTACCGTCCGTCGGACCGCCCGCCGCGCTAGTCGTATCGAAGGGGCAATCCAGCGCGAAATGAGCGCTGGGTCTCACTGCTAAACAGCTGAAGTAAATGGCAGGAAGGCTGGATCGGCGTGTTCCAGCTCAAATACAAAGTTATGTTTCGTGGGCGGCGAAGTTCGAGCGAGTTGGCAAACGGCCTGTGAATGGATTCACATTTCGATGCCGCGGTGTGGCGCCGGCCTACGCGGCGAGGCCAACAATCGACGGCCGTTGGGCGCGTGATTCCTTATATATGTCGCCAATGGGAACGCGGGGATCTATTCGCGGGGCGTTTTTTTACGGGACAGGGCGCGCTGGACGGCGTCCTTTACTGCATCCGAAGTCGGTGTTTTTTGGTCGCTCATCCCGGCCTTAGCGCGAAGCCTTTCATCGGTTTCGCGCTCCATTCGCGCGAGGCGCTCTTCGCGAAACCGGTGGCGGATCCGCGCGCGTGACGCGCGCGCCGCGTCGATGACTGCACTCTCCGGTGGGGCTGTCCGCATAACGATGCAGTCCACCGGGCAGGGCGGCAGGCACAACTCGCAACCGGTGCATTCTTCGGCGATTACGGTGTGCATCAGCTTGAACGCACCGAGGATCGCATCCACCGGACATGCCGTGATGCACCGCGCACAACCGATGCAGGTGGTTTCATCGATCACTGCCACATGGCGGAGCTGGTGCGCGCCGTGGTCTGTATTCAGTGGGAGAGCATTTCGACCCAACAACTGTGCCAGGCTTGCAATGACTTCATCCCCGCCCGGTGGGCACTGGTTGATTTCGGCCTCGCCATTGGCGATGGCGTTCGCGTATTCGTAGCAATCAAAGTAGGTGCAGCGCTGGCACTGAGTCTGCGGCAAGAGCGCGTCGATCTGATCAACAAGGTCGGACATGACGGGTCACACCCGCAGATTCGGGTCTCGGGGCATTGGCAGCGTTGGCCGGATTTCAGACGTCATGGCATCACCTGAAAATACCCTCACTTCACGCGCATTCCGGATTGGGCGCCGGAATCCGGTGACAGAATCCAAAGATCCTTTCCGCCGGGTCCCGCGGCCAGCACCATGCCTTCGGATACGCCGAACTTCATCTTGCGCGGCGCCAGATTCGCGACGACGACCGTATAGCGGCCTTCGAGATCTTTGGGCTCATAGGCGCTGCGAATGCCGGCAAAGATATTGCGCGTCTTGCCTTCACCCAGGTCGACCGTAAGTTGAAGCAGTTTGTCCGCGCCCTCAACATGCTGCGCTTTCACAATTTTCGCGATGCGCAGATCCACCTTGTTGAAATCGTCGATGCTGATCTCCAGTTTGATCGCTTCGGCCAATGCGCTGGGCGGCGCGGCAGGGGTCGTTGCAGCCAGTGTGGATTTGGATTGTTCCATGACAGCCTCGATTTGTTTTGCTTCAACACGCGTCATCAAGGGTGTGAAGGCATTGATGGTATGTCCAAGCAGGGGCGTGGCCGTATCGTGCCAGCTCAACGCGGGAATGTTCAGAAAAGCCTCGGACTGCGCTGCCGTGCGCGGCAGCGCCGGTTTCAGGTACGCGATCAAGACGCGGAACAAGTTGACGCCCATCGAACACACGGCATGAACTTCGTTTTCCTTGCCGGCCTGCTTGGCCAGTGCCCACGGCTTTTTCTCGTCGATGTACTGGTTGGCGACATCGGCGAGTGCCATGACATCGCGCATTGCCTTGGAAAATTCACGCTGCTCGTAGCTGCGCGCGATCGATTCGCTCGCGCTCGCGAATTTTTCGTACAGCGCCGGCTCTGCCAGCGTCGTGGCCAGTTTGCCGCCGAACTGTTTGTTTATAAATCCGGCGCAACGACTGGCGATGTTGACGACCTTGCCGACTAGGTCTGCATTTACGCGCTGCGTGAAGTCGTCAAAGTTCAGATCAAGATCGTCAACGCCCGGCCCGAGTTTGTAGGCAAAGTAGTAGCGCAGGTATTCGGGGTTCAAATGATCCAGATACGTGCGAGCCATAATGAAAGTGCCGCGCGATTTGGACATCTTGGCGCCGTTCACCGTGAGAAAACCATGCGCAAACACCGAGGTCGGCGTTCGAAACTTCGCGCCTGACAGCATTGCCGGCCAGAACAGCGCGTGGAAATACAGGATGTCTTTGCCAATGAAATGATAGAGCTCGGTTTCCGAGTCCGGTCGAACATAGTCGTCGAAGCTCACGCCCTTCTTGGCGCAGTAATTCTTGAAGCTGGCGAGATACCCGATCGGCGCGTCCAGCCACACGTAAAAGAACTTTCCGGGCGCGTCCGGAATTTCAAAACCGAAATAGGGTGCATCGCGCGAGATATCCCAATCCTGCAAACCGGCGTTGAACCACTCGTCCAGTTTGTTCGCCACTTCGGGCTGCACGTGCATGTCTCGCGCATCTTTGTGTTCGCGCGGGAACAGCCACTGGCGCAGCGTGTTCTCGAAATCACCCAGCTTGAAGAAATAGTGTTCTGACTCTTTTTCAATGGGCGTCGCACCGGAGACCACTGAAACGGCATTTTTGAGTTCCGTGGGCGAATAGGTGGCGCCGCACACTTCGCACGAGTCGCCGTACTGATCCTTCGAGCCGCACTTGGGGCATTCGCCTTTGATAAAGCGATCCGGCAAGAACATGTTCTTCACTGGATCGTAGGCTTGTTTGATGGTGCGCTTGGCGATATGCCCCGCGTCGCGCAGGCGCGTATAGATCAACTCCGCCAGCTCGCGATTTTCCGGCGAGTGCGTGGAATAGTAGTTGTCGAACCCGACGCCAAACTCCGCGAAGTCACGTTGATGCTCAACACTGATGCGCGCGATCAGCTGCTCCGGCGTGATGCCTTCCTGTTGTGCCTTCAGCATGATCGGCGTGCCGTGCGTGTCGTCAGCACAGACGTATGTGCAGGCATTCCCGCCCATCTTTTGAAAACGCACCCAGATGTCGGTTTGTATGTATTCGACCATGTGGCCCAGGTGGATCGGGCCATTGGCATAGGGCAGTGCCGAGGTTACAAGAATCTTGCGGGGTGTCGATGCGGCCATGGTTGTCAGTGCTGCTCTTTCCGGTCGGGAAAGGGGGCTATTGATTGAAGGTGCCTAGATCCATGCGACGTGACCCTGCTCCGGATGGGGTTCAGACCGCCGCCCGGCGTCCAAAAGTGCCGGGCGAATAAGGCTATCAGCTTGGCAAATCCCACGCTACCCATGCGGGACCCTCCCGTTCGGGAGAATGCCCCTGCGGGTCGAGTTGTGTAGAATCGCGGCACGAATTTACTCAGGAGCATCAGCACATGAGCGCAGACCGAGCAGCCGTCGAAGCGGCTATCAAGGACTACACCGACCCCTATCTGGAAAAGAATCTGGTGGCGGCGGGCGCCGTGAAAAACATCGCGATCGATGGCGGCAAAGCCACCATCGACCTCCAGTTGGGCTTCCCCAACGCCGGGTATCAGGGCGATCTGACGGCCGCGCTGACGGAACGCGCGCGCAAGGTTTCGGGCGTCACCGACGTCGTCGTCAATATCACCACGAACATCGTGTCGCACACCGTGCAGAAGGGCGTAAAGCCCATCACCGGCGTGAAGAACATCATCGCTGTTGCGTCCGGCAAAGGTGGCGTCGGCAAATCCACCTTGTCGGTGAACCTCGCGCTGGCGCTCGTCGCTGAAGGCGCGCGCGTCGGCATTCTCGACGCGGACATCTATGGCCCGAGTCAGCCACGCATGTTGGGCGTGATGGATGCCAAGCCGGAGTCGGAGGATGGCCGTTCGCTACAGCCGATCACTGCGCACAACCTGCAGGCGATGTCGATTGGCTTCCTGATCGAACAAGACACTCCGATGATCTGGCGCGGCCCGATGGTCACGCAGGCGCTGACGCAATTACTCAATGACACGCGTTGGGATAATCTCGACTACCTCGTGATCGACCTGCCGCCGGGCACCGGCGATACGCAGCTCACGCTCGCGCAGAAGGTGCCAGTCAGCGGCGCCGTGATCGTGACCACGCCGCAAGACATCGCGCTGCTCGACGCGGTGAAAGGTCTCAAGATGTTCGAGAAGGTCGACGTGAAAGTCCTCGGTATTGTCGAAAACATGAGCACGCACATCTGCAGCAAGTGTGGTCACGAAGAACACATCTTCGGCGCCGGCGGCGGCTCGCGCATGGCGGACCAGAACAAAGTCCCGTTCCTCGGCAGCCTGCCGCTCGACATCACGATCCGTGAATCCACCGACGGCGGCACGCCGACCGTTGCCGCCGATCCGAACGGGCGCATCGCCATGATCTATCGAGACATCGCACGCCGCGTGGGCGCAAAGCTGTCGCAGCAGGCAAAAGACTTCAGCGCGAAGTTCCCGAAGATCGTAATTCAAAACACCTAATCGTTGCCGGAACCACAACCCAAAAGCCAATCGCCACGGATGAACACGGATGAACACAGATGATTTGAAGAAGTACTTCTTTCATCTGCGTTCATCCGTGTTCATCTGTGGCTGAAACTCAGGAAGCCCCAAATGACCATCAAGTCGGATCACTGGATACGTCGCATGGCCAAGTCGAACGGCATGATCGAACCGTTTGAGCCCGGCCAGGTGCGTGAAACACCCAAAGGCAAAGTGATCTCGTTCGGCACGTCCAGTTACGGATACGACGTGCGCTGCGCGGATGAATTCAAGATCTTCACCAACATCAA
>DKAR01000167.1 GCA_002450895.1 Proteobacteria bacterium UBA6921 | reverse complement strand
TGGCCGGTTTGTAACTTTCAGCGCTGTTTCTCCATTTCGGGTTCCGAATACAAGGCGCTGGGTCAATCCCCCTTGTAAGTGGCTGCCAAGCGCAAGAATAAATTTCGCATGGCAATGACTTGTTTGAGATAAGAACGTACGTCGTGATCCCCGCAGCGTTGCCCTGCCATCAATTGAAGGCCGCGCCTGGCGTAGGAATCGCCTGCTCCCGTTCCGCATAAGTGAATTACCGCGGCCAAGTTTTGTTGCTGATTTATTTTGATGTTCACAATGCGGCTCTGCTCCAGCACGTTGGCGACCTGTCGATCCAGATACGCGGCGGTCAATTCCACCGCGTGCNNGGATCCGTCTCTGACCACGACATGGTCATGAATGCAGTAGCGCCTGGCTTCGGAAAACGTGGCATCGGTAATCTGAAACATTCCAACCGCGCTTGAGGCGGGGCGATACATTTCAAACGGGTTCCACGAGAATTGCCAGCGCCAGTAGGTGCGAGCGATCGGATTTCCCGAGCCCTCAACCTGTGCCAACGCCGCGAGAAATTCGGGCGTGATTACGGTTGTCGCATGCTCCTGGAAAATCGACTGGTAGGTGCGCCAGGTTTCGGGCGGTGTTTTAAAAAGCGCGTCACTTACTGGAAAGAGCAATTCAGTCGGTTTGCGCAACACTTGATACGCCCAATTCGTTCCCGCCCACACCGCTATGACCACCACAGCAAGGCTCAATGCCTGAATTAAGCCATGCCGGGCTCGGAGGGCTCGCCACAGATGCCGCCGCGAACTCGTGCTCAGCCAAAAAATGGCGAAGCGGGAACGACGCTTACGATTCTTGCGTTCCTCACGAGTGGATGTTCGAGTATTCGATTTGCGGGGCATGACGATAACGATAAACGCAAAAGCGGGGTCCAGTTAACGCTGAATTACCGAGACCAGTTCACTAAATCAGACCGTATATCGGCAAGAATGTTCGTACAGGAAAGGATTTCGAGCCAGCAAAATCAGTGCAGAGGGGCAGGTGGGCAATGTGGGTGCGAGGTGTTTTCACCATTACTGCTACGCGGTCAATGTTTGTATATCTTCTCTACTTTGTAAGTTCGCTTCCGGCCATTGGGTTTCTTTCGTTTCCTCAACTATCCAACGCCCTTCGCCAATAACGCCGCACACAGCATGATCAATGCGAGTCCAGTCAGTTCTGCGTGAACGATGTGTCGCGCCGTACGTAATTCATTGGGCGTGGGTAATGCCTTTCCTGCATCCATCGCTTTCGCCCAGCGTGAAAAACGAAGCGTGGGGTAGAGGGACATCACTCCGACCAGGATGAACAATCCGATCTTCGCGTGAAATAGAGCGTTGTGCAGGTAGTAATCGGTGCCTTTTTCGAAGTACATCACGCGAAGGACGCCCACAACCAGAATTAGGACGGCGGCCACGCCATACACCGCATCGGCGGCACGTATACGCTTGAGGTCGGCGCGCGTCATGTCCGGCGTCACGCGCAACATCTGAACCACGAGTGCGACGATCATCGCGTAGAAGCAGAGATGGTGGACGAAGGCGAGCAAGCCAGCCGTGATCATTTTCGTTTTCCCGGTTTGGAGCGCAAGGCAATCGCTTCGGCGATCAGGATGCGCAAGGCATCGTTCGGCACGGAATCGCCGGGTTTCAATTCAATATAGCGCGTTTGTTTTCCGCCGCCGGTGAAAATGCCCTCGGGGTCGTGGAGCTGCACGCCGTGCTCGAACAAAAATCGAACGGATTCGGCAAATGGAAAGATGCCGCACACGTAACCCGCGGCGGGATGACGAAATGCAATAGCATGCCATCCAGAGTAACCATGTTCTGTGGCATTCGGCATCACCTCTCGCGCGAGTGCGCGCAACTGGCTGCAAAGATCTCGGATTGCAGGGGAGTGATCGGCAAGTATCGAGTCCGGGGTCACTTCCTTGCGCATGGGGCGACGATTGCGCGAGCTACGACAGCGGTTTGTGCCGAAAGCAATCGACGGTGTGATCGTTCACCATACCGCAGGCTTGCATATGCGCGTAAACGATCGTCGATCCGACGAATTTGAAGCCACGTTTCTTTAAATCCTTGCTGAAAGCATCGGACTCTTTGGTGCGCGGGGGAATCTGCTTGTGGGATTTCCAGCGGTTCTGAATCGGCGCGCCGTCCACAAAGCGCCAGCTGTAGGCATCAAAGCTTCCGAATTCTTCCTGCACTTCGAGATAGGCGCGGGCATTGGTCACCGCAGATTCAACCTTCAGGCGATTGCGTACGATGCCGGGATCCTGCAACAGCTTTTCGATCTTTTTCGGTGTGTAGCGAGCGACCTTTTCGACGTCGAACTGATCAAACGCTTTTCGATAGTTGTCCCGCTTGCGCAGGATGGTGATCCAGCTAAGTCCGGCCTGCGCGCCTTCGAGGACCAGGAATTCAAACAGTCGCTGGTCGTCGTGCAGCGGAACGCCCCATTCCTTGTCGTGGTATGAAATGTAGAGCGGGTCGTCGCCCGGCCAGAGGCAGCGTTTCATGGGGTGGTTCCTTTGCGATGGATCGACGCGATGAGCCCGGTGCGTGCGTTCGCGGCATTCATGGCGTTTGTCCGGATTGGGTTCCGAGTCAGGCAAGGCAGGGTGAACTCTGGCAGGGGGCTACTGACACCCTGCTGTCAGTAGCGCGAAGACGCTATTCCTTTGGCGGATCCGCCGCATTCCAATTGGCGTGATAGCGATAGGCGTCGAGCAACTTCTGGATCTTTTCATCGCCGCAGCCGTCCGCCTTAACGATTTCGTCGACACGCTCGGCAATCTTGGCGGCCTGATCCTTCAGCGCAACTTCGACGGTTTGGTCCGTGGAGTCTGGAAACCGCGCCTTCAATTCTTTTCGCGCAAAGACGGAAACCATTTCAAAGTTGGCCAGGAATTTCTTTTGGGTGTCTGCGTCAATCTTTCCGCATCGCTCTGCCGCAATCTTCGAAACGATAAATGATTCGTAGATCTTCGTCAGCCCTGGGCTCGCGGCACCATAACTCGCGCTGGATGCCAGCACGAGAATCAGTGAGGAAACAGCGATGCGGCTGGAGATGAAATTCATCGTGCCCATGATTAATTTCCTGGAATACCGGTAACGGATTTCAGCACGGCCGTGAATTCGTCGTCGTCCGTCTGTTCAATGCGAACGGGGAGGTAATTCAGTTTGGGTGCGCACCACAGCGTGGTGCCGCGCTTGTCACCGACCCGCTTGATCTTGATGGAGTGAAACTTCCCATACGGAGTTTCGGTCTCCTCTTCGTCGATCACCTTGGCCTGATAGGTCTTCAGCTTGCCGCCGTCGGCAATTTTGTAGGTGTAATCTTTCTTGCCCGGCGCCATGTCTTGCATCAGCGAAATCTGGTAGACCAGCTTGTCCAGCGTCTGCGGCTCGAGCGGCATGACCCACGGACTTTTGTCGACGTCATTGGTGACCGTGTTTTTTTCCCAGTCGAATTCAAGCCGGACCGTCTTTCCCTTGCCGAATGTGCGCTGGTAGAAATACTCGATCGGCTTGATGACGTTGTTTTCGAATGAGAAGGTGCTGCGTTCGGTGATCTTGCCGCGAACGACCAGGGATGCCACGCCGGACGAAGTTGTCGTCGATTCGAAGATGTACTTGCCGTTGCCCTGCGGAGTCAGCGTTCGCTGGACCTCGCCGATATCCATGAACCCTTTTTTCACGATGTAGGTCGCGGTGAATTTTTCCGGAAATGCCCCGGCCACGCCGCAGGCGGAATACAGCGCGACAACCAACGCGGCGAAAATTCTCATTGTAGGAAAACGCATTCGCATTCTTTGCATTTCTCTTGCAAGTTAGCGGAATCACTACGGACGCGCAAGCCAATCCACCGGTTAATAGTACTGCGGTTTGGGCCAATCGATGTGATGGTAGTTCTCACATCGATTCACGCTGAACGTGCGCAATACCCCGCCGTCATCCCGTGCGTCCACCAAACTGGTCGGACTGCATCGTTCAAATGCCGAGATCGCCGGTTCAGGCAGCGTTGTGTAATCCGTCTGTATAATCGCCGCGTTCCGGGATTGCTCACGATCCACGCCCGGCCAGAGATCGTGCTGGTTAAAGCGCCGGTCCGTGGAGCCCATCACGTAGACCGGGACGCGTTTGGGCCAGTAAAAGGCCACTTCGGCGGCGGTGATGTAAGAATCCGTCAGAATGAAGTCAATATCGCCCACTTGGGTGGCAATCGACTCAATGGGTCCGCGCCAGCCCTTAAGCTTCTTGATCGGCGCAAATTGGCTTGCATGCAATCCGACTCCTTGCGGATACAGCATGATCAGCACCAGGAGGATCGAAGTGGCGATGCCGCCCACGAGCAGGGCGCGTCCGAGTCGTGTCAGCTGGTCGATTCGGCTCGCCAGCAAGACGATCATTCCCACGTATATGATCGCGGCCCAATTGACCTGAATTTTCCCTTCGAAGGACTTCACGACGAAAAAGGCAAACCAGGCGAACGACAGGGACCAGATAAATCGCCGGCCCGGTTGTTCCGGCTTGTGCCGCAGTGTCATGACGCCCAGCGCCACCATCAGCGGGGAAAGGGCGACGAGCTGGCTGGCAAGGAACTCCAGCGTTCGTTCGAAAATTTTCGATTCGGTCGACGTGACGTGTCCGACTTCATGCAAGAACATCACATAGCCATGCGTTGCATTCCAGATCAGTACCGGCGACATGCATCCGAATAGGACGACCATGCCACCCCACAGATGCGGATTGCGCAATTGCGGGCGCAGCTCGCGATTCAGCAATACCGCGATGCCGCTGAACGCCGGTAACAGGCCGATGCTCAATTTGGTGAGCGCACCGATGCCGATGGCAGCGCCGGCGGCGTACCAGGCCACGTTCGAATTTTTGAACAAGGCGTGAAAGAGGGACCACAGCCCCAACGTCCAGAACAGCAACAGAAGACTGTCCGTGGTCATCACGATGCCGAGCACGAAATACATCGGAGTTGTGAAGGCAATCGCCACGGCCCACCATGCTGCGCGGCGCTCCAGTTGCAGATCGCGCGCAAAACCGTAGATCGCTGCCAGAAACAGGCCGTGAACAATCCAGCCGGGTAATCGAACCTGCCACTCGCCATCGCCAAATACGGCAGTCGAAAGTGCGATGGCCCATGCCACCAGCGGACCCTTGGAGTAATAACTCCAGTCCAGTTGTTTGGACCATTCCCAGTATTGGGCCTCGTCGTAATGAAGCTCGAAGCCGGCCAGACGGGAAATTACGGCATACAGGACAACCGTGGCCGTAACGAGCAGTAGGAGCGGTGCGGCGTCGCGGTGCGCCGGCACCGGACTGGAATTCATTCAGGGTGCTTCCATTCCGTGGAGATGGCGGACGTCAGCTCCTGCGCATTGCGCACTGTGTACGATTTCACGTCGCTGGATTCGTAATAGGTGCGTGAAATAAGTTCGCTCATCACACCGGTGGTGATCATTTGCACTGCCAGCATCACGAACAACACGCTGATCAGCAGCAGGGGACGCTGGCCGATGTTCTCGTCCAGCACAAACTTGACCCACGTAAGGTAAAACAGACCGAGGGCGCCCAGCGCGCCGAAGATAAAACCGATCTTTCCGAAAAAATGCCCCGGCTTGCTTCGGTATCGCATGAAGAAGTACACCGCGAGCAGATCGAGTACGACGCGAAATGTTCGACCGATGCCATACTTTGATTGACCAAACTGGCGCGCATGATGCCGCACGACTTCTTCCTTGATGCGCGCGGGCGTCGTGTGTGTCGCTGTCCACGCCGGAATGAAGCGATGCATTTCGCCGTACAGCCGCACGTGCTTAATGACATCGGCGCGAAATATCTTCAGCGAGCAGCCGTAATCATGCAGGTTGACCTGCGTAATGCGCCGAATCAGCCTGTTGGCGATGCGTGACGGGATCTTGCGCAGCAGGTTGTCCTGCCGGTTCTGGCGCCATCCCGCGACAAGATCCAGATCCTCGTCGAGCAGTCGCTTGACCATGTGCGGGATGTCGGCCGGATCATTCTGCAGGTCGCCATCGAGCGTGGCGATGACTTCGCCGCGCGCGGCGTCGATGCCCGCCTGCATCGCAGCGGTCTGCCCGAAATTTCTCTGCAGCTGCACGATGCGAACGTGCTTGCCGTAGCGGGGGATTTCATCGCGCAACCGCGCGACGGTTTCGTCAGTACTGCCGTCATCGACGACGACCAGTTCCCAGGGATGCCGGTAGTCCGCCAGTGCCTCGTGCACGCGCGAGAGCATGGGCGACACGTTCTCCTGCTCGTTGTACATCGGAATAACGACCGAGAGTCGATGTGCAATGGTGGTATTGGGCAGCGGCGCGTTCATGAATCGGCTGGCTTTCTGTTTCGTATTCTTTGTGCAAACGGCAGGTATTGTAGCGCGGCGAAGGCGACGAGACACCCGTAGACTGCGCCAAGGGCGGCCCCCACCACGACCTGCGAGGGGTAATGCACGCCCAGATACACCCGCGATAGCGACACCAGCAACGCTATAACTGCGAAGATCCCGGTCCAGCGGACGGAACGAAGCGTAATCCCCAGAAACGCGGTCGTCGCAAAAAAGTTCCACGCGTGATTGGACGGCATGCCGTTGAGCCCTTTGCTGCACGTGACGTGGAACAGGGTTTGCGGGACCTGGATCAGGTCCGGGAGTTCGGCGCAGGGGCGCATCTGTCCGATGATGTACTTCAGCAAAGCCCCGAGCTGGTCGCCGGCAATGGTCGCCACCACCAGTACAAGCCACAGTTTTGCGCCGTCACGCCCCTGCTGGCGCCATAGAATCGCAAGCACGATGCCAAGCAGGGGCAACGAGAACCAGGTCGTTTGTGAAATCCACGCAAAGAAGACGTCGAGCGGCGGCGACGACGCGACGTCCCGAAAACCCAGCAGCAGTTGCAGGTCGTTCATGAATTTCCGTTCTTGCGTTCCGGTGCGGGAAGAAACGCGGCGGCGATGCCGCCCAGCAGCGTTGATCCGAGCAGGAAGAGATGCAGGTTCACCGCGCCGCGCACAGCCGTGTTCATGTCGATCCCGGCCGGCGCCAACGCAGCGATAACGCCGGCTTCATACGTGCCCGCACCGGCCACGCCGTGAATGGGCAGGACGCTGGTCGCATCGCCGAAAATGGCGGCCAACCATGCGGCCGACCAGGGCGAGTCGATGAACATGCGAAGCACCCACGCGAAGACCGCCAATTTGACCAGCCAGTTGACCCACGTCCAGAACCAGGCCCGCCAGAACGCGGTGGAGGTTTGCGGAAAACTCGCGAGCACTTTGGCGGCAAACTTCTTCCATCCCCCGTCCGCATCGCGCAGAACGCGCGAGCCGCGTTGGTGCGCGTGGAACGAAAGCACCGGGAGCGTGAGCCACGCAAATACCAGCGGCAACACGTAGCGGTGGTCGAGCCACAAGTCGCCCGCAGCGAACAGCGCGATGGCGATCAACGTGTGCAGATCCATGAGGCGGAACCAGAACAAAACCGGAATGGAAACGCCCGGTTGAACACTGAAGTAACGCGACATCAGGACTGGAAAACTGAGTTCGCCGGCGCGCATCGGAAGCAGATTGTTCAAAAGGTTGTGCTGCAGGGTCAGTTTCATATTCGCGGCGAACTGTCCGCGCAGCAGCGTGGAAAAGTAATCGTGCAAACGCATGGCGCGCAACCCGTAAGTCAGAAAGGTGAGAGCGATGGCACCGGCCAGCTCAACCGGTGATGCGCTCTGCCATGGACGCAGCAACTCGACCCAACCGATGTACCGTTCGACGGCAACGACGAAGGCGATCAGGATCAGCGCGCCAAGAAAGATTTTTATTTTGGAATTCACTGGGGATTTGCGGGATCGGTTGTGGGTCCACGTGGCTGTCGATCACGACCGTTGTCGGCGGACCCTGGTGTGGTGCGCCTGATCGGATGATCGCTAGCGATCCGCGCCCCGGTCGTAAGACACGCCGAGATTGAAGAATGCTTCCTTCACGTATCCCTGCAGCAGAACCCGGCGCTTTTCCAGCTCCGCCATGGCCAGGCTGCCGATGTACTGCTTCATCTCCTCAGCGGCCACCGCAAGTTTAGTCTGTTTTGCCGCAATCTGGTCCACATAGACCTTGATGAAGGTTTCCGACATGTTCGGAATGGAATATACGGCTTTGGCCCAGCCCGACAACTGCTCCTGCATGATCTTCAGGTCACGGTAATTCCGGAGCGCACTCTGGAAGGCGTGGCTTTCCAGCAGCCGGCCAAAATAGCGGACTTCGGGGATTGCGGGAAAGGCTTCGAATTCATTGAAGGCTTCCACATCGGTGCGAGTGAGCTTGTCCACGAGAACACCGGCGGTGTTGCCGGACCGCACGTCGCCCATCATGGTTTCCACGTTGTTGAGTTCCGACTGATAAATTTCCAACGCTGATTTGTAGCGCGTCACCGCCTGTTCGTGTGCGCCCAACTGCGTGTAGGCATACGGTACCGCGATCAGTGCATCCAGCACCGAGCGATCGGCCGGGTTCCGGTCGATCAATTCAAGCCATGCCGCCAGTGATTGCTTGTAGTCGCGCAGTGATTCAAAGGCGAGGCCCACGCCGAGCAGGGCACGATTGGAAAACGGGCTGTTCAGCGCGATCTCCTGGAAATGACTCTTCGCCGCCAACGCCGACTGTTTGCGCAGTGCATTAAAACCCAGCACAAAATTGGCGCGATCCTTCAGCGCGGCCACCTCCGGATCTTCGCGTGAGATGGACAGCACGCGCTTGAGTGCCTGTTCGGCATCGCTTTGCCGGTTCATACGCAGCAGTGTGGTTCCCAGATTGAAATAACCGAGTCCTGCCCAGGTTGAATCGCCGCGCATCTTTTCCAATACCTCGATCGCCTGATCGTATTGCTGCTGTTGCAACAGCAGGACGGCATCGAAGGTTTGCTTGCGTTGCACGAGATCCGGCGTCGTCAGGTTGTTGGAAACACGCTGCATCAGCTTGATCGCGCCCGGCAGATCACCGCGCTCGTAGCGAATGTTGGCCAGTTCCATCAACACCTGATTGCGCAAATCGTCATTCATGGCATCGGCGGGCAGCTGCTGCATGACCACGCTGGCGTCGATGTGCATTCCAAACGCCAGATAGGCGTAGGCGAGCATCAATTCGGACTTGAGCTTTTCGCCTTTGAAAGTACCGCGCATGCGTTCGGCGAGCAGGTGTCCCAAGGCGGAAAAATAGCGATGGCGGTCGAAGTCGAACTTCACTTCGCGCAGATAGGGACTTTGCAGTTCCCCCCAATCGACGGAAATGTCTTCCGCGGATGCCGGTGCCGTCGCGGCGGCAAGCAGCAGAACGAGGACGGCAAACGCAGTGCGCACTAGTCCCACTCCTTGGGATTGATTCGCATGCCGCCCATGAAGCTGGTCAGTCGCAGTTCAATGGTTTTGCGTTCGTGGACCTTGTTGAACTTGATTGTCGTGTTTTCCTGCTGGCGCTTTTTTTCGCCGCGCCGGCCAATCGCGTAAACCGTCAGCTGATGTTGCCCGTCGGGAAGGTCGCCGATGTAGAGACGATGCGCGCCGCCCTGCCGAAGCGCCGCGGTTTCTTCATCGCTGTATTTGCGCCGCATCACCATCTTGTCGTCGATTTTCAGAGTGATTTCCTCGAGATCAAAATCCTCCTTCGCCTCGAGCGAGGTGAACACCACGAGCTGAAATCCGGGTGGAGAAAGGACGCCATCTTCAAGCAGGGCCAGTGTCTGGCCCATATGCACGGTTTCGTCGGAAAGTGCTTTCAGGTTGTAGCGCGTCTTGCCGCTCTGTGTGGGATCGCCCACCGGTTTGACGCCGCCGACCCAGGCGAGATACGCAATATTGCGTCCGAGTTCGAGGACTTCGCGCTTCAGCGATTGCGTTTGTTCATCCAGCTTGCGTGTCTTGCTGGCCAGGCTCGCGTCAGCGGGCTGCGACGCGGCAGGCACAGCCGTGCCGAGGCACAGCACGCAAAGGGTAAGAAGGCACTTTCTTGTTCGGTCCATAAAGTCGCATTTCCTGCTCCGTGCCGCCCGGAGCGCGCTCCATGAGTTGTCAGGATCCGTAACGAATGGGTGACGCGAGTTCCTTTCCGTCCAGCGTGATGCGATTACCCTGGCATTGTAACCTGCCTTCCGCTATCCAGCGGACGGCGAGCGGGTAGATTAGATGTTCCTGATCTTGCACCCGTTGGCGCAGCGCCTGCGCGGTGTCCGCTGGAAGAACGGGCACGTGAGCCTGAATCACAATGGGCCCGCCGTCCAGTTCCGTCGTTACAAAGTGAACACTGGTTCCGTGTTCCGCATCGCCGGCGTCAATCGCGCGCTGGTGCGTGTTAAGTCCGCGGTATTTGGGCAGCAGGGACGGGTGAATGTTGATCAGGCGGCAGGTGTAGTGCGCGACGAACTCCGGAGTCAGGATGCGCATGAAGCCGGCGAGTACCACGAGCTCTGGTGCATAACGATCTACTTCAGCTTGCAGCGCCGCATCGAACGACTCGCGAGATGAAAATTGCTTGTGATCGATCGCGATGGCCGGAATACCCGCACGGCGCGCGCGCTCCAAACCGGGTGCCGACGGATCATTGCTGATCGTGGCGCGAATTTCGATGGGGAGTTCGCCGCGCGCCTGCGCGTCGATCATTGCCTGCAGGTTGGAGCCGGATCCCGAAATCAGGACAACGACCGGGAAAGCGTCCTTCGTCATTACTCGATAACGACGTGGGGTTCGCCGTCCGTGCCGCGCTCGATGGAGCCGATGAGGTAGCAGCTTTCACCTTGTGCAGCGAGCAAGTCCATGGCGGATTCCGCATCCGCGGATCCGACGACGACCACCATACCGATACCGCAGTTGAACACGCGATACATTTCTTCGGTGGGCACGTTGCCTTGCTCTTTCAACCACTGAAAAACGGGCGGCTGAGTCCAGGCAGAGCTGCGCAAACGTGCAATGGTGCCCTGCGGCAGAACCCGTGGAAGATTTTCGACGAGCCCACCACCGGTGATATGGCAAAGCGCGTGCACATCGAGTCGTTCCAGCAGCTTCAATACCGGCTTGACGTAAATGCGCGTGGGGGCCAGCAAGGCCTCGCCCAGCGTTGTGTCGCCCAGCGCCGTTGAGAGATTCGCCTTGCGGGTTTCTATGATCTTGCGAATCAGCGAGTAGCCGTTGGAGTGTGGGCCCGACGAAGCCAGTCCGATGATCCGGTCGCCGACGCGAACGGCGGTGCCGTCGAGGATTTTTTCTTTCTCGACGATGCCCACCGCAAACCCTGCAAGGTCATAGTGTTTTGGCGCGTACATGCCGGGCATTTCCGCGGTTTCTCCGCCGACCAGTGCACAACCGGCTTGTTCGCATCCCAGTGCGATTCCCCGGATGACGTCGGTGGCGACGTCCACTTCGAGTTTTCCGGTGGCGTAGTAGTCCAGGAAGTACAGCGGGTCTGCGCCTTGAACGAGAACGTCATTGACGCTCATCGCCACGAGGTCGATGCCGATCGTGTCGTGCTTGTTCATGGTTTGCGCCAGCAAGAGCTTGGTGCCCACGCCGTCGGTGCCAGAGACCAGCACCGGATGCTTGTATTTGTGCAGAGGTATTTCGAAGAGGGCTCCGAAGCCGCCCAGGCCGCCGAGCACGCCAGCGCGCTTGGTCTTCGCCGCGTACGGCGCGATGTTATCCACCAGTCGATCACCGGCGTCGATGTCTACGCCAGCGTCTTTGTACGTCAGGGAGTCTGAAGGGGGCTTGGTCACGGCGGGCACCTGAAAATTGGAGCCGCTATTTTAAGGGGCTGGGGCAAGAGAGCAAGCGGGCGACGAATGATTTCGGTGTTTGCCCGGTAAATTCCGAATTATCGGGATCTCGGCGTGTCGTCCCGAAAAATGCCTTGTTTGACAAACAACTTGTAGATGTCGACCAGGGTGTTGGAGCGAGGGATTAGATTGGCCCGGTAGGCGTCCTGAATCTTCATTAATTCCGCCGAGCTGATCAGGTCGCGGTGCATCAGATTGAAGGAGTCCATGTTCCAATCGGCAAAGCCGCGTTTTTCGACCGGTGTGTCGATGAGGTACGTGAGATTGCGGTGCCTCGGGTCTCGTTCAATACGGGCTATCCGCTGACGAAGGTCAGGTTCTTCGCCTTCGATGACCTGCACAAACTTGCCACCATGAAAAAACAGCACGCCGGTGATGCCGGACAGCTGATTCAATCGTCTGGAGACTGAAACGATGTCATCCAGTACGGAATCAATGGAATCTGCGTCGCCAGCGTAGTCACTGATATAGGAAATCAAATGCATCGTGCCGCTGCACCTGGACCAATGAATAAACAGTGACTATCGACGCAACAGCGTGCGACCGGAAGAAAATTTTTGTGAAATCAGGCGCCCAGGCAAAAATCCTAGCGGTCTTGCGGTGACAGTTTGCTTATTCGTTGCGCAAAACTTGCGTGAGCCGACGGATCGACGGGCCGATGCTTTACCGTGCGACTCGCAGGGTTGTGTTCCAGGTTGTTATCGCCTTTCCAGTTGGTCTTGGGGCGAATCGGGCGGCGTTCAAAACCTCCACCGCAATTGGGGCACACGTTGAACAGGATATTGTCGACGCAGTCCGCGCAGAACGTGCATTCAAAAGTGCAAATGCGCGCGTCCGTGGACTCGGGCGGAAGTGGTTTGTTGCAGTGTTCGCAGGTTGGGCGAAGTTCCAGCATGTCAGCGATCCGGCAAATTCGCGTCAGCGGTTTTTCCACCGTAACCATATTTCTTGTCGCGTGCCTGCACGGTGACTTTCTTGATTCCGGGCGGAATCTCCACGCCATACAAATCGCGCGTGAATGGCTGTTCGCCGGCATGGTCATGCAACAGCTTGCGTTCGCCGAAGATCTTGCCGTCGGGTCCCATGACGTGAAAGGCATCGGCGTAGCGCTGTGGCGTGTCGTAGGGCGAGGACACCGTCACGTCGAAATCGAACTGATTGTCGCCACGCGCATGCACCTCGACTGACACCACGTCGGGGAATTGCTGCTCGGCGAACGCAAGACACGAAAACAGCGTTCCGCCCGCCAGGATGGCCGCGGTCCAAAGGCCACGGTTCCCGGAAGCAATCAGCCGGATTTTTGCCATGCGCGGACTCCCTTGAGGCTTTCTGAAGGTGAGATTTACCAGACCGGGCCCATTTCGTCATCCGTGGTACTGGGCACTGGCCCATTTTTTTGGCTAAATTTGAAGTCGAGCCCAATTCTCCAGTACAGGAGCCAATGGTATGACGAAGGCCGCGGAAGGAAGCAAGGTTCGCCTGACGAAACTCGGCGATGAACTCGAAAAGCAGGAGGCGGATGCGCTGGCCTCGGTCATGGGCGTCGCGCAGATGCGCGACAAGGATGTTCTGGTCAATGAAAATGACTCGAACACCACGCTGTTTATTTTGATCGACGGACGGCTGGAAGTGCTCAGCCGGATCGAGGGTGAGGATGTGCCGGTCTACACGATGAGCCCGGGGGAGTGCGCCGGTACACGCGCATTTGTGGATCGACGCCCGCGCAAGGCCACACTGCGTGCCGTCGGCGACACGACCGTTTACACACTGGAACCCGAAAAATTCGAATCGCTGCTGACCGCGCATCCACGCGTGGTTTACAAAGTCATGCGCGCGCTGTTCCGCATCACGCACCGCAACCTGATGCGCATGAACCAGGAAACGCAGCAGCTCACAAACTACATCAACAAGACGCACGGGCGGTACTGATCACCGTCCGGCGCGGCTTGCCTGTTTGCCTTCCGCGCGCGAATTCTTTTCGCAAACACACACCGGAACGCGCCCCGCACGTCGCGGCGGCGCATCGCCGTTTCGGTTTATCCGTGAAAATTCCAATTGAATACCGAGCCGCGCCGCGAGCACACTCAGGTCAGTCGATGCCTGCGCGTCGTCTGGCCATCGGCGCTTTCGGAAAAATGAACACTAGAAAAAGGAGACGCCCATGCCACGACGCGCCATGAAAGTCGCCGGCCGTGAAATCACGCTTGATGCCCGCCCCGATCGTCTTGATATCCGCGACCTGCCGTACCGTCCGCCGGTTGAATCTCTGGATCCGGTTTTTCCGAGTGACAGGGATGTGAAGCGCCTGCTGCCGGGCTATATCAAGGCGGGCATGGTGCTGGATCAGGGGCAAGAGGGTGCGTGCACCGGGTTCGGCCTCGCGTGCACGATCAACTACCTGCTGTGGGCGCGATCCGAATTCAAGATGAAGAAGCAGGATCGAGTCAGTCCGCGCATGCTTTATCACCTCGCGCGCTTCTACGACGAGTGGCCCGGCGAAGACTACGAAGGTTCGAGCTGCCGCGGCGCGCTGAAGGGCTGGCACCGCCACGGTGTCTGTCGCGAAACCCTCTGGCCCTACAACGATCCGAAAGGAGGCATCGGGTTTGTGCGCCCGAAGGACGGATGGGACGTTGACGCGCTGGCGCGTCCGCTCGGCGTCTACTACCGCATTGATCGCAAGTCCGTGGTCGACATTCAGGCCGCGATTTTTCAGACCGGTGCCGTGTACGTTTCCGCGAGTGTTCACTCCGGTTGGGACATGGTCAAAGGCAAAAGAAGCGAGCTGAAACATACGACCTTGCCCGTCATCGACTTCGGCCCAAAGTCCAAAGCCACCGGCGGACACGCATTCGCGTTGGTCGGTTACAACGACAAGGGTTTCGTTATCCAGAATTCGTGGGGCGTGGGGTGGGGCGCGGCGGGTTTCGCCGTGATGACCTACGAGGATTGGGTGGAGAACGGCACCGACGCGTGGGTTGTTTCAATTGGCGCGCCGGTATCCAGTGGCGTGCGCGGCAGCGCGCGTGCCCAGGCATCGGCTTCGCCGCGCCACTACGTATCAAAGCCTGCGGGTTCTACGGGGGTAGCCGATCGCTCGACCTGGCTGGGTGCCGGGCGGGACAGTTTGGCGAGTCGCAAAGACGTGTGGTCGGAAGAAGACGCTTACAGTCATTCGCTGGTCACCGGGAACGACGGATGCGTGATCAATCGTCTGCTGCATGTGAAGAACGAGGCCGATAACGCGCAACTGGTGTGCCGTGAAAATCCCACAATTTGGTTTGCCAAGCAGGGCGCACGCAAGCCGTGGCGACTCGCCGTTTATGCGCACGGTGGATTGAATTCCGAGAATGATTCGATCGAACGAATTCGCATTCTCGGGCCGGCATTTCAGGACAACGGAATCTATCCGGTGTTCACGACCTGGAAGAGCGGCTGGCTGGAAACGCTGAGCAATATTCTTTCGGACGGCGCCAAAAGTGTGTTCGGCGGTGCGCCGCCGGCACGCGGCCTCGGTGATGCGATCGTCGAAGCGACGGATCGCGCGCTGGAAGTCATCGTGCGCAATCTGCTGGTGAAGAGTATGTGGTCGGAGATGAAGGAGAACGTCGCACGCGCCGTCAATCCCGGCCGCGGCATCGACATGCTCGCCCAGCAGCTCGCTGCGCTTTCCGCCAGTGCGAAACAGGCGAACGCGCCGTTTGAGTTGCATCTGGTCGGCCATTCGGCGGGGTCGTTTGTCTGCGGCCGACTGCTGACGGAGCTGCGCAAGCTCAGTATCAAGGTGGACTCGTGCACGCTGTTCGCTCCCGCCTGCGATATTGGTTTTGCGCTGGAGCACTACAAGCCCGCCGTTGAAAACAAACAACTGGCGCGCGACAAGTTCCGCATTCGGGTGTTGTCCGACACGCTGGAGCTTGATGACAGCGTCGGTCCGTACCGAAAATCCCTTCTTTATTTGGTCAGCCGCGCGCTCGAGCGATGGCACAAGACGCCGTTGCTGGGAATGGCGGCGTCGTTCGATGGTGCGTTCGCGTCTGACGAGCACTGGCACACTGACACCGTTGCGCAAATCAAGGACTGGCAATCGTTTTTCTGGCAAGGGAAGCCGCCGCGCGGTTTCGCGAAGAACGCGAATCCCTCGGCCGGAAAAAATCTGCTCGTGCTGACCGACCGCCAGGTCAGTGTGGGGCCGCGCAAAATCAAGAGCAGCCACGGTTGCTTTGACAATGCGGTCGACCTGATCGGGGATCTGGTGAAAGCGATCAACGGTGCGGCCGCCAAGCACCCAATTACAAACCTGGACTACTGAGGTGGGGTAACGCGCGCACGCGCCGATAACTCTGTGGCAGAATCTGGCGCTGGGTCTGTGCGTGTGCACAAATCCAGCGCCATAATCTTGACTTGCCGGACTCCCTCGCATACGGTCTTTTCACTATGAAGAAGCTTATTGGAATTTTTGCCGCGGCCATTTTTTTCTGGCTTCCCCAGATGGGATCGGCGGTCGAGATTCAGGGGCTGTACGAATCGGAAGTTCCGGTCACCAGCCAGGACACCGCACAGAGAACGGACGCGATGAAGGCGGCGCTGTCCGAAGTGCTTGTGAAGGTTTCTGGGGACCGTGCAATTGGACGGAAGTCCGGCGTGGCCGAGCTGATCCAGAATGCGCCGCAATACGTTCAACAGTATGTCTATCGCAACGCACCGCCCGCGCCCGGCACCGTGCGTACTCCGGCGACGACGAGTCGTGTGCTTTGGGTGCGCTTTGATCGCGACGCGCTGAATCGCTTATTGCGCCAGGCAAATATTGGAATTTGGGGCAAGGCGCGGCCGGCCGTCATGCTGTGGCTGGACCTGGTGGAAGCCGGGCAGCACGTTGTGCTCGGCGAGTCGACGCGCCCGGAATGGAAAGAATTCATCGATCAGGTGGCAAAGACGCGCGGTGTCTCGATTGCGCTTCCAGTGATGGATTCGCAGGACTCTGCGGCGATGATGACTGTCGATCTCTGGAATGGGACGTACGACGACATCAAGTCGGCGTCCGCCCGTTACCCTTCCGAAGCGATCATTGTCGGGCGCATTGAAGCACAAGCGGGCGCATTCACGGGGTCATGGACGCTGTTCGAGCACGACGGTCAGATCAACTGGAAATCGCCAGCGGAATCCCGCGATGCCGCGGTACTTGACGGGTTGCACAGCGCCATCGACGCGATTGCCGAGCGATATACGTCCGCGGGTTCGGGCGGCGGCTCGTTGATGCATATCATCGATGTCCGCACGCTGGATGACTACGCGCGCATCACCAAGTACCTTTCTTCGCTGGCTGCAGTAGAGCGCGTGCAGTTGCTGCGCATCGAGGGAACCACCATGTTGTTCCGCGTCGACGCGCAGGGAGGCGTGCAGCGTTTGGCGGACGACATTCGACTCGGTAAGACGCTGGTTTCTGAACCCGTCGACACCACCAACGGAGAATCGCAGGAAGCGGCCTTCCGGTATCGCCTGCTGCGATGAAGCTCAGCTGGTTGCCGAACGTCATCACGACGATTCGGATACTGCTGGTCATTCCCCTGTCCTGGATGCTGCTGGAGCACAACTTCGGTTGGGCTCTGCTGCTCGTCTTCATCGCCGGCGCATCCGATGCGCTGGATGGCTTTCTCGCCAAGCACTACAACTGGGTCAGCGTACTGGGTTCCGTACTCGACCCGATCGCAGACAAGCTGCTGTTGGTGGTGACCTTCCTTTCGTTGGGCTATCTGGCACTGGTTCCGACGTGGCTGGTGGTGGCTGTTCTGGGGCGCGACATCATCATCGTGACGGGCGCGGTCGCGTACTACGTGGTGATTGGCCGCTACGAGATGGCTCCGTCGCTGGTCAGCAAGTTGAACACCCTGATGCAAATCAGCCTGGTGCTGAGCATCATCCTGTCGCAGGTCGTGGATTTTCCAAAGTGGTGGATGATCGAAATTGGCTGGTGGGTCGTGCTTTCGACGACGATCGCCAGCGGGGTGCACTACGTGCTGGTGTGGGGGCGCAATGCCTGGCGACACCACAAGTCCTGATCTATTCAACCGTGTAGACTAGTGAGCGGGTGCGACCGCCGGGTCGCGAAGAATCAACTGCGCGGAAATCTCGAGCGACCGTGACCGATTCCCAGAAATGGTTGGTACTTGCCGCAACGATGTTGGCTGGCGTTCTGCTTTATTTGCTCGCGCCCATTCTTACGCCGTTTCTGGTCAGCGCCGTGCTCGCGTACCTCGGCGACCCGCTCGTCGACCGACTCGAAGCGCGGCGCGTTTCGCGCACCTGGGGCGTCATCATTGTATTCACCGTGCTATTTGTAGCCATCGCGCTGTTCGTGTTGTTGCTTGTTCCGATGTTGGCGGATCAGGTCGATTCGTTTGTGCGGAAATGGCCGGAGTACATGCAATGGGTGCAAACCACGGTCGTTCCACGCATCGCGCAGACACTCAATCTGGATCCGGCCGCGATCAAGATCGGGCAGATCACCAAGGCATTGTCCTCTCACTGGCAGGAAGCCGGCGGCGTTGCGACGACTGTTTTGTCATCGGTGTCCAAGTCCGGGTTGGCTCTGTTCGGCTGGCTGGCCAATTTGCTGTTGATCCCGGTCGTTACTTTTTACCTGCTGCGGGACTGGGATCGTCTTGTCGCGCAAGTCCGCGAACTGCTGCCACGCCGGCTTGAGCCTGAGATAACACGCCTTGGCAACGAAGTGGATTCCGTGTTGGGCGCGTTCCTGCGTGGCCAGCTTTCCGTGATGGCCGCGCTCGCGGTGGTCTATTCGCTGGGACTCTGGATTGTCGGTCTGGATCTGGCCTTCCTCATCGGCATGTTGTCTGGCCTGGTCAGCTTTGTGCCCTACCTCGGATTTGCCGTCGGCGCTACGACGGCATGTATTGCGGCTTATTTGCAGTTTCAGGATTGGCTGCCGCTGATCTGGGTCTTTGTGGTATTCGGCATTGGCCAATTGCTCGAGGGTACGGTGCTCACGCCGAAGCTGGTGGGCGACAAGATTGGGCTGCATCCGGTGGCGGTAATCTTTGCAGTGATGGCTGGCGCGCAACTCTTCGGATTCGTCGGCGTCCTGATCGCATTGCCTGTTGCTGCAATCCTGGTTGTTATGTTGCGGGACGTTCACCAGCGCTATGTCGGCAGTTCACTCTATGCGTCGCGGGCGAGCAGCGCGAACGTTCCTGAGTCCCAGTTGCCGCCTTCTGTATGAGTGCGTTCGAACCGCAACAACTCCCGCTCGGGATTGCCGCGAAAGATTCCAATTCGTTCGCCAATTTTTTTGCCGGGCCCAATGCGGAAGTCGTGGCGCACCTCACCAGCGCGCCGGACACGAGCGGATCGCGCGTCGGTTACCTTTGGGGTCCGGCCGGTGTTGGCAAAACACATCTGCTACACGCCTTGTGTCATACCGCGACGCAACGCGGAGATGCAGCGGCATACCTTCCACTCTCGGGCTATCAGGAATGGAATCCGGACATCGTCGAAGGCATGGAGCATTGTCGCGTCATCTGTCTGGATGATGTGACAGCGGTCGCGGGAAACGCCGCGTGGGAAGAGGCACTGTTTCACCTCTTTAACCGAACCGCCGAACTGGGCCACGCTTTTTTTTGTGCGGCGCGTGAGGTGCCGGAACAAATGGCGATTCAACTTGCCGATCTGCGATCGCGGTTAAAATCCGGCCTGGTACTGCAGTTGGTTGCCTTGACTGAAGCGGAGACCGTGTTGGCGCTTCAGCAACGGGCGCAAGGACGCGGGTTTGAACTCCCGGATGACGTCGCGACGTATTTACTGCGCCGCTGTCCGCGCGATACAACCAGCCTGTTTCAGTTGCTCGATCGACTGGATTTTGCGTCGCTGGCCGCGCAGCGGCGTCTGACCATCCCGTTTGTGCGCGATCTGATCTGATTGCGCGAGCCTTGTTCAGTAACTACAGAATTTCCAGCACCTGCTCCGGCGGGCGGCCCAGACGTGCCTTACTGCCGCGGATGACGATGGGACGCTCAATAAGAATCGGGTGTTTCACCATGGCGGCGATCAGTTGCGCGTCCGTGAGTTTTGGATCGGCGAGTTTCAGTTTCTTGTAGATGTCTTCTTTGGTTCGCATCAGCTCGCGCGGTTTGAGACCAAGCTTCTTCAATAGGCCCTTCAACTCTGTTGTGGTCGGCGGCGTGTTCAGATATTCGACCACCGTCGTCTCAATGTCGCGCTTGTGCAACAGTTGCAGCGTTTCTCGGGATTTTCCGCAACGCGGATTGTGGTAAATCGTCACCTTCATGATGTGGCTCCAAGCTGCTGCCGAACTTGAAATTATACGGATCAGTCGCTTTCTTGACAGGGGTGGGGGTGGGTGCTAGGTTTCAGCGCAAATCGTGCGTCAAACAGGATCGCCGAGTCTCACGTGAAATTGCGAAATTTCTTGATGTTCCTGTGTGCGACGACCGCTTTGGTCACTGCGTGCGCAACCGCGCCTGTTCAGGAAATGAGCAACGCGCGACAGGCGCTCGACGCCGCAAAATCCGTGGGTGCCGACCAACACGCCCCATCCAGCTATCAGCAAGCCGAAACTTTGCTCAAGAAGGCGGAACAAGATCTCGCCGACCATGATTATACCGGTGCGCGTGAGAATGCAGATGCCGCACGCGACGCCGCCATCAAGGCCCGCACCGAGTCGCAGCAAAAAGCCGCAACAACGCCCGCGCCTGTCGCTCCGTAACTCCCGACTGAAATCAGATCACTCGATCGTTACCGCCATCGATCGGTACTTGCGCCGCGGTGGTCTTTGCGAACAATGGCCCGCACATCTCCGCACACATTTCTGCAACATCTCGGCGGGTGACTTCCGTCTTCAGCACATTCTTGCGTTTGTACTGTTCTACCGTCATGCCGTAGTGCTTCGCACGCGCTTCGAGCACTTCGGGCGTCCAGATACTGGTGTCGAAGACGGCATCCGGATGAACTGCGTTCACGCGAATGCCGTCCATTCCCCATTCCAGCGCCGCGATGCGAAGCAATTGTGTCAGTGCGGCTTTCGACGCCGAATACGCCGCAGCGCCCGGACCGGGGGCGGGGACGTTCTTGGAGCCGAGAACCACCAGGCGCCCATCGCGCGGTGCGAGTTTGAAATAGGGGTGTAGCTCACGCATCCACGAGAGATTGGCGTTGAGATTCACATCGAGCACGCGCTTGAAATCAGCGGTAGACAGGGACTCAATACGATTGCCGCCGGGAAACACGCCCGCGTTGAGTACCGCCATGTCGATTCCGCCGAACGCAGCAACGCCCGCGCGCAGAACGTTTGCGATGTCGTCTTCGCGCGTGACGTCACATACGATGCCGAGAAAATCCGCGCGCTTGTAGAGTGTGGTGATTTCCGGATTGATATCGCACCCGATGACCGCGGCGCCGCGCGCGAGGAAGGACTCGACACAGGCTTTGCCAATGCCCGACGCCGCGCCGGTAACGAGCGCCACTTCGCCGGTGAACATCGGCGCCTTTGAGCCGCTGCGCAGTTTGGCCTGTTCGAGATCCCAGTACTCCATGTCGAACAGATCCTTTTCCGGGAGCGCAACCCAGCCGCCCAGCGCTTCGGCTTGCTGAATGACATCGATCGTACGTTCGTAAATATCGCGCACGATGTGAGCATCCTTGGCGGTATTTCCGACGCACAGCATGCCTAGCTCGCGATCGAGCACGACGCGTGGCGCGGGGTCGAGCATTGTTTTTGGCTCGCGCGCCTGCGGCGCGTGTCGCTCGAAGTAAGCGCGATACGCGGCGGAATAGCTCGCGACGTCGCGACCGAGGAGGGGCGCGCGCTTGGTGCGAATGATGTGATCCGGGGTGGCCGGGCCTTGTTGTGACAGGCGCTGGATGTCGGGGCGCGAAATGAAACCCGCTGTCCGTTCGTTCTGTGTGCGCGCGACGATCATCGGTTTTCCCGCCGCCGTCGAAATGTCTCGCCGCAGTGTTGCGATATCGCGCGGCGAGAAATTATCCGGAGGCGTCGCGCGAACGGAAATATCCCAGGCCTTGCGCGACTTCAAATACTCTTCGGCGCGGGTGACTAGCTCAATCATGCGCTCGTAAGATTCGCGCGCAGTGGCGCCAAACGAGAAAATGCCGTGATTGAGCAGAACCATGCCGAGGGTCTTGGGTGTTGCTTCGCGCGCGAACTGCTCTGCACATTGTCGCGCCAAATCGAAGCCCGGCATGATGTAGCCCACGATCACCACCGTGTCACCGTAGAGTTCGCGAATGCGCTCGTGCCCGCTGGCGGTATTCGTGATCGCAACGATCGCATCTGAATGCGTATGGTCGACGAACTTGTACGGCAGCGTCGCGTGCAGAATTGTTTCAACCGACGGCGTCGGTGCGGATGCACGCGTCATCTGCGTGCGCAGCTCGTTGACCATCTGCGCGTCAGAAAGCTGCGGCAACTTCGCCAGCTTGATCAGGTGATCCAAGCGCACCGGCGCAAACCCGGCTGCTTCGATCTTCTCCAAATCCCAGCCACTGCCTTTGATATAGAGGATGTCTTCATCTTCACCGACGAGATTCATCTCACGAATCTTGACCGAGGTGTTGCCTCCACCGTGCAGAACCAACGCGGGTTCACGCCCCAACAAGCGCGACGTATAAACGCGCTGGTTGATATCGCCGGAAAAGTTGGCGGCTTCGTCGTCGTTCCAAAGGCTTTTCATGTTGGTTTACCGAACAGATGGCGGCGGAGGTCTTGTTTAGCCGCGCACGATGGGGACCGGGAAATTTTTGCCACGCCACCTCGCCGGCCCGGTGTCATGAATCGATTCGCCGCGCGAATCAACGGCCACGGTGACGGGCATATCCTCCACGTCAAATTCGTAAATCGCTTCCATGCCCAATTCCGGGAACGCAACAACGCGCGCGTGTTTAATCGCTTTGGAAATCAGGTAGGCTGCGCCGCCGGTGGCGCTCAGGTAAACCGATTGATGTTTCTTGATGGCCGCGATGGCTTCCGGGCCGCGTTCCGCTTTGCCGATCATGCCAAGCAATCCGGTTTTGCTGAGCAGTAACTCGGCGTAGCGATCCATGCGCGTCGCGGTCGTCGGTCCGGCCGGTCCAACAGCTTCGTCACGAACTGCATCAACGGGTCCGACGTAGTAAATAAACTTTCCATTCAGATCGACGCCATTCGGTAGTGCTTCGCCAAGATTGATGTGTTCGGCGATACGGCGATGCGCGACATCGCGGCCGGTGAGTAATTTGCCAGTGAGCAACAATGTCTCGCCGGGTTTCCAGGTGTGGATTTCCTGTGGCGTCACTCTGTCGAGATTGATGCGTTTTGAATTCGGCCCTGCGGACCACGCAATCTGCGGCCAGTCGTCGAGTTTGGGGATGGGAAGCTTCGCGGGCCCCGATCCATCCAACGTGAAATGCACATGGCGAGTGGCGGCGCAGTTCGGAATCATCGCAACAGGTTTTGAGGTCGCATGCGTTGGGTAATCGCGAATCTTGATGTCGACCACGGTGGTGAGGCCGCCCAAACCTTGCGCGCCAATGCCAAGCGCATTGACCTTGTTGTAAATATCCAGTCGCAGTTCCTCGAGCTTGGTCTTCGGTCCGCGCGCAATGAGCGACTGAAAATCGATCGGGTCCATCAACGCTTCTTTGGCGAGGAGCATGGCTTTTTCCGCGGTTCCGCCAATGCCGATGCCCAGAATGCCCGGCGGGCACCACCCGGCGCCCATTTGCGGCACCACGTCGAGGACCCAATCCGCGATGTTGTCGCTCGGGTTGAGCATGGTGAAAACGGCTTTGTTCTCCGAGCCCCCGCCTTTGGCGGCGACGGTGACTTCCACACAATCCCCGGGAACGAGCTCAACATGGGTGACGGCAGGGGTGTTGTCGCCGGTGTTCTTTCGTGTTCCAGTCGGGTCGGCCACGATCGAGGCCCGCAACGGGTTGTCCGGATGGGTATATGCGCGACGTACCCCTTCGTTGACCAGATCCTCGAGGGACTGGTCGGTATCCCATTTCACGCCCATCCCCACCTTAATAAAGGCGACGACGATACCGGTGTCCTGGCAGATCGGGCG
>DKAR01000221.1 GCA_002450895.1 Proteobacteria bacterium UBA6921 | reverse complement strand
ACCGAAAAGCTGTTGCTGTTCGGCGGCGCGATTCAACTTGCGGGCACCGTCAAGGGACGCAAAGCGGCTCGACATGCGACCTCGGACTGGATGGAGATCGAAAAGCAGCGCGGGATCTCGGTGACGAGTTCCGTGATGCAGTTCCCTTATCAGGGTCGGATCATCAACCTGCTTGATACCCCCGGCCACGAGGATTTCTCCGAAGACACCTACCGGACCCTGACGGCCGTCGACTCTGCTTTGATGGTCATCGACAGCGCCAAGGGCGTCGAAGACCGCACCATCAAGCTGATGGAGGTGTGTCGCATGCGCGATACACCCATCGTCACATTCATTAACAAACTCGATCGCGAAGGGCGTGCGCCGATCGACCTGCTCGACGAAATCGAGCGGATTTTGAAGATCAAATGCGCTCCGATGACGTGGCCCATCGGAATGGGAAGCCGATTTAAGGGCGTTTTTAACCTGTATACCGACCGCGTCCATCTTTTTTCCTCGACGCACGGCGGAAAGATAAAGACCGGTGAGCTGGTCGAAGGTTTGCAGAATCAGCGTCTGGATGAGCTGTTTGAAGGACTGGCCGACGAGTTTCGCCAGGAAGTGGAACTCGTGCGCGGGGCCAGTCATGCGTTCAATCTGGACGAATTTCGTGCGGGGCGCCTGACGCCAGTCTTTTTCGGTTCGGCGATAAATAATTTCGGGGTCCAGGAGCTGTTGGAAGCATTTTGCGAGTTTGCTCCGCCGCCAAAGTCGCACCCCACGACAACACGTCTGGTGAGTGCCGACGAACCGGCGTTCAGCGGCTTTGTATTCAAGATCCAGGCGAATATGGACCCTCAGCACCGGGATCGAGTCGCATTCCTGCGCGTCTGTTCGGGTCGCTATACGAAAGGCATGAAGCTCTATCAGGTGCGTGAGGGTCGCGAGGTGCGCATCGCATCGGCGATCACCTTCATGGCCAGTGAGCGCGAGCATACTGAAGAGGCGTACCCGGGCGACATCATCGGCCTGCATAACCACGGAACGATCCAGATCGGCGAGACGTTTTCCCAGGGCGAGGACCTCAAATATGTCGGTATTCCGCATTTCGCGCCCGAACTCTTCCGAAGGGCGCGGCTGAAGGATCCGATGCGCGCAAAGGCGCTCCAGAAAGGAATTGAGCAGTTGTGTGAAGAGGGCGCCTCACAGCTGTTTCGACCCCTGAACAACAACGACATCATTGTCGGCGCGGTCGGCGTGTTGCAGTTTGACGTGGTTGCACATCGCTTGAAGCATGAATACGGAGTTGACTGCGTATTTGAGCCCATCAATGTCGCGACGGCGCGTTGGGTCACGTGTGCGAATGAAAAGAAGCTCGAGGAATTCCGCAACCGTGCGAGTGACAATTTGGCGATTGATGGCGCTGGAGATCTCGTCTACATCGCTCCGACACGCGTGAATCTAGACCTCACCATCGAACGCTGGCCGGATATCCAGTTCCATACAACGCGCGAACACTAAAGTCGGCCGGTTATGGCAGGTCGAACCGGGATATCCCGAAGGGTGCCTGGCGAGGAGCGTTTCGTACCGTGCGAACGAGCGCATGTTGGCGCTCGCTTGAGACAGCACCTTCGCCGAAAGTGAAGTTTACGACCCAATTTTGGGTGGGTCGGCGCGCAAAGGGTGTCGATGTCCAGAAATCAGCGGGTGGCGTCCCGGGAAAAACATCGGGACGAATCGCCGACCGCGAGCGAGACAAGTCCGTGAGCGAGGTCAGCTCCGCAAGCTCGGGAAGTCGCCAGTCGGGACCGAAAATTCCTGGTGCCAGTGCTTCATCTTGCGTCAATTCTTTCGGAACACCTCGACACTGGCCCGCTTCAAACGTTTGTCCGACCAGGCACTCGTTCCAGACCAGACCGGTCCGACGATCCAACACGGTGCCATCAGCGAATCTTTCAAACGTCTCGTTCCGTTCTGCTTCGCGACCGCGAACCAGCCGAATATGACCGACGCTGTTCTTCGGGTAGGCGTAGTCAAATCCGAAAACAAAACCAATTCCCCACGCGGCGAGCGGATCGCTGACATCCGTTTCTGCTCCCCAATAGAATTGCGCCGCCGTGTTGGGAAACATCGCCGAAAACACCGTGGAGCCGGCTATTTCGCGCCGATAGTCGACAATGGATCGAAGTTCTTCCCGGTCTGGCAAACGCCAATTTTCAAACCCGCACCAGCGCTCGCTGTTCAATCGCGCTATATAAGCATCCGCATTGCAGTCCGGTAACTCACATTGGGCCACTGACCCCGTCGCCGGCGTATTCCGCCACGTGTAGGTCTGCCGAAAGTCATGCGGGCCGTAATCATGAGTGCGAGACTCCCACGTCAATCCGGTTTCGAGATCAGTGACACAGGCCCAGAGATCCGGGGGAGTCGAGACTGGCGCTGGGGCTCCGGAGACGGTCAGGCCGGCATACCGTGAATATTCAATGGCACTTTCCGAGTGTGCGGAACTCCATACCAGAAGGCCCAGAATGCCCGACAGCAGATTTTGGCTTTGCATCGGATGGCCGTAATAGTAGTGGATGCGTATTGTTGATTGATCCGTGAGGCAAATTGCCTTCCCGGGCGATCACCGGACGATCCGACCAAGTGACGACCAGTAACTATATATTAGAGGGTGAACCGAGTAGAATCTGCCGCACCGCGAGACGCCACCCGTTTGGATTCGGGATGAACAAGGACGATGTACCGGTGGATTGAATCGAGTGGCGGCCCGGCGCCGTCAGCATTCAGGTAAGGAATTTCGCGGCGCTGGGGTTTCCGATAATTTTTATGTCTCTCAATGGCCTGTTTCAATCCTTTGTCGCTCGAACGCGCGCACTGGAGCTTCTTCCCGGAGCCCTGGCCATCGTGTTCACGGTGGCGATTGCCTTTCGGCTGGCCGAATTGACTTGGCGCGTTGTTCCCGTATCGACGCTTCAGGAGACCGTCCCGCCCGAGGTTCTGACGGCCGCCGGTCCAATGCGGACACCGACCGCGCAGACGAGTGTCAGTCAATGGAGCCTTTTCGGAAAGGTTGAGGTGGCGCCGGTCGTCGAGGTGGAACAACCGGTAGAAGTCCCCGAAACGCGCTTGAACCTGACACTGCTTGGTGTCATCGCATCAACGTCAAAATCGACCGCCAAAGCGATCATCAGCGACCCGAGCGGAACAGAAGACTACTACTCCGTCGGGATGCCCGTGCCGGGCGGCGCGACTGTTGATGAAATCTTTGCTGACCACGTCATGTTGCGGCGAAACAATCGGCTTGAAGTGCTGCGCTTACCGCAGGATGAGGACATGGGTAGCGGACGTCCGGGTGGGGGCATGCAGTACACTCCCGACACACCGATGCGGCGGGCTGTACCTCCCAGCCTTAGTTCGGACAACCGGAGTACCGGAGCCATGTTGAGGCAGTATCGCGAGGCCTTGAACCAGGATCCGCAGAGCGTCATGGACCTCGTGCGCGCTGAACCCTATCGAGAAGGGGATCGGTTGGTCGGGTACCGGATCAGCCCGGGTCGTGACCGGCAACTGCTTTCAAAATTCGGCCTGCGCGCCGGCGATGTTGTCACCTCCGTAAACGGGTTACGTCTTGATAATCCGATGCGCGGGCTGGAAATCATGCAAAATCTGCAAACCGCGTCGCAGGTAAGCGTCGAGGTGATCCGAAACGGCGTCACACAGAACTTTTCATTTACAGTGGAATAATGGAATTGCTATGCCAAAAAAGATGAAATTTCCGTTTCTGAAGATATTGGCCCTGGTCTGGGGATGTGTCGCGGGCATTCAGGTCACCGTTGCCGCGGAAAGTGTCACGCTGAATCTGAAAGGGGCCGACATCAACGCGCTGATCGGTACCGTCTCCGAAATTACCGGTAAGAATTTCATCGTCGATCCACGGGTAAAAGGCAAGATCACCATCATCTCGGCGCGCCCACTGGACAAAAAAGAAGTCTACGAAGTGTTCCTCTCGATTCTGGAGGTTCACGGGTTTTCGGCGATTCAGGAAGGCAAGGTCATCAAGATTCTTCCCGACGCCGACGCGAAACACCATCCGGGGATGACCGCGACAGATGAGGCGCCCGGCGTTGGCGACGACATGGTGACGCGCGTCATTGAAATAAAGAATGTCGCAGCGGCGCAACTCGTGCCCATCTTGCGGCCCCTGGTCCCGCCGCAAGGTCATATGGCGGCCTACCCGCAGTCAAACATGCTGATTGTGTCCGATCGCGCCAGCAATATTTCGCGCCTCGTCGACATCATCAACCGCATCGACCAGCCCACGAGCGGCGAAGTCGAATTTGTGCGCCTCAACTACGCGGCGGCGAGCGATGTCGTTCGTGTGCTGAACACGTTGCAACAACAGTCGCGTAAGGGCGATCCACAGGCATCTCAACCGACGCTTGTTGCCGACGAACGTACTAATAGTATTCTTCTCGGTGGCGACAAAGGTGATCGCCTGCAATTGCGCGCCATCATTGCGCATCTCGACACGCCCACCGAAACTGTCGGTGATACACACGTAATTTATCTGCGCTATGCCAAGGCGAAGGATTTGGTTCCCGTATTGACCGGTGTACAGACCACGCAGGCGAAAGCCGCCAAGGGATCTGTTGCGGCAGGTGGAGCGCCGGTTCCTGGTGCCCCGCCGGTCGCGGGTGGCCCGGTTGGCGCTGGAAGCGATATTTTCAACATCCAGGCCGATGAGAGCACCAATGCCATCGTCATCACTGCGCCGCCGGGCGTGTTTCGTTCCCTGGAAGCCGTTATCCGTCAGTTGGATGTCCGACGCGCGCAAGTCATGGTCGAGGCCATCATTGCAGAAGTGTCTGACAACCTCGCGGTGAATCTGGGCGTCGATTGGGCGGCATTGGATCGATCCTCGGGAAACACACCTGCCTTAGTAACAAACAATGGTACCGGCTTACCGGGAGCAATTGGTTCGGCTGCCACCGGTGCGATACCCACCCCGGCAGGCGGGCTCACGCTCGGACTCGGTCGCTTCAGACAAGACGGTGTTAGCTTCGGTGCGTTGATCAATGCGCTAAAGACGGATGGCGCAACGAACGTACTTTCAACGCCGAATATCGTGACGCTCGACAATCAGGAAGCCACGATTTTTGTCGGTGATGAAGTTTCAATTCCATCAGGCACGTTCACCAGTACATCCACAAATGGCGCCTCCAATCCGACCAATCCGTTTACGACGTTCAATCGAACCAAGTTGGGCATCGATCTCAAGGTAAAACCACAGATCAGCGAGGGCGACACCATTCGCCTGGAGATCGAGCAAAAAGTCAGCGGAATTGGCGCAGGGATCCCGGGGGACTCCAGTTTGTTGACCAATGAACGTTCACTCAAGACCGCAGTGATGGTCGACAACGGCAGAGTTCTCGTGCTCGGCGGATTGATTCGGGAAAACCTGAAAGAGGAAAACAAACGAGTGCCGTTGCTCGGTGACATTCCCTTGCTCGGCGCATTATTTCGCTACACGTCGACCAGCAAGACGCGCACAAACCTGATGGTTTTCCTGCGTCCGACAGTGATGCGCGATGCTGAAGCGGGAACGGCATTGACCAATTCAAAATACGATTACATCCGCGCAAAGCAACTTTTGATGCGTGAAGAAGGCGCTGCGCTGATTTCTAATGATGAAGTCCCCGTCGTTCCGGAAATGAAGGATTACATCATGGCGCCATCAACTTCCGACAAGAAGGAGCGCGCCGAACCCTCTCAGGAACAGATGCCCTAGTCGATCGCCATGGCTGCCGAGCGCGACATACCCACACTCGTCGATTCGAGTCCCGGCGCCGCGCCAGCGGACGCGCCGGCCCCGGCTGCTCCCGCGGCGGGTCGGCCCAAGCATTTGCCGTTCGCGTACGCCAAGCGCCACGGTGTGCTCGTCAACGAGATGCACGCGGATCATGTGAAGCTGTTCTTTCGCAAGGGCGTGCCGGCGCACACGTTATCCGAAGTGCGACGCTACTTTGGATTGCCTTTGCGCCTTCAGCCGGTTGAGCCGGATCGCTTCGACGTGATGTTGCAACAAGCCTATGAAGGTGGCTCCGGCGCGGCGATGGATGTCATTGACCAGCTCGACGAGGAAGCGGATCTCGCCGAGGTCGCGCAGGAGCTCTCCGAGCCGGAGGATCTGCTCGAAAGCGCGGATGACGCCCCGATTATTCGCTTGATTAACGCGCTGCTCACGCAGGCCATCAAGGAAAACGCTTCCGATATTCACATTGAGCCCTTCGAGCAGCGCCTGGTCGTTCGTTTTCGTGTCGACGGCGTGCTGCGCGAAGTGCTCGAGCCACGGCGTATTCTCGCGCCGCTGATCGCGTCCCGCATCAAGGTCATGGCCAAACTCGACATCGCCGAAAAGCGGCTGCCGCAAGACGGTCGCATTTCGTTGCGCATTGCAGGTCGGGCGGTTGACGTGCGCGTATCCACAATTCCTACTGGGCAGGGCGAGCGCGTCGTGCTGCGCTTGCTCGACAAGCAGGCGGGCCGGCTGGTGCTGGAACAGCTGGGCATGGATCCGAAGACGCTGCAGCGTATGGATCATCTGATCCATCGACCTCACGGCATCATCCTGGTCACCGGCCCGACCGGGTCCGGTAAAACCACCACGCTGTATGCAGCGCTGGCGCGCATCAACAACAAAAAGCGCAACATCATGACCGTGGAAGATCCAATCGAGTATTACATCGACGGCATCGGCCAGACGCAGGTCAATACCAAGGTCGAAATGACGTTCGCGCGCGGACTCCGCGCGATCCTGCGCCAGGACCCGGATGTGGTGATGGTCGGTGAAATCCGCGACGTGGAAACGGCGCAAATTGCTGTCCAGGCGTCGCTGACCGGACACCTGGTGTTGTCGACCTTGCATACCAATAGTGCCGTCGGTGCCGTCACCCGATTGCGAGATATGGGTGTTGAACCGTTCCTGCTTTCATCGACCCTGCTCGGTGTCTTGGCCCAACGTCTGGTGCGCCGCCTGTGCCCGCACTGCAGAAAACCCTACACCGCGAACGCCAAGGATTGCGAAATGTTCGGTTTCGACGCGAACAATCCGCCGACGCTTTATCACGGCGAAGGCTGCGAAAAGTGTAATTACCAGGGTTACGTGGGCCGAACCGGCATCTACGAACTGGTCGAGATCGACGATGTCATGCGCTCGATGATTCACGACGGCTCGGGCGAGCATGAAATCGACGCCCATGCCCGCAAGAGCAGCCCCAGCATTGGCCAGGATGGAATCCGCCTGGTTCTTGAAGGCCGCACTTCGCTCGAAGAGGTCATGCGCGTTATTCGCGAAGGTTAAAACGATCAAAGCGTCGCTCACGGCGATGGTTCATTCTGATTGCATCCGCATTACTCCGCTCCACTCTACAGTCCCCTCTAAGACTCTTAATCGTGATCTAAGAAACCTCGAGTAGGTTGCGCTCGCAATTGGGTTGACTTGCTACGAAGCCGGGAAATTTTTTTGGAAACCGCAAGAGCATGGATGCTCAGCCCTGTGCAAGACCCGTCCTGAAAGTTTTTGATTTTCGACAGGGGGGATGCGCCGTTGACGACGCGAATGACACGTGCCGTTCCGCGCACATGCCGTGTGCCCCGACTGAGCGAGGCAGCGGGATGTGTCGGATTGGCGCGCCCGCATTTGAACTTCTCGAATCGAGATGTTAACGTAGCGCCCGCTTTTCGGCCGCTCAGCCGAAAAACTGACCAAGCAATGCTCGATGATTCCCAACCTGCAAAACGGCGCGAAAGACGCAGTGCAGGATTTGCGAGACATGGACGCACCGCTTCACGAAACGGAATTTGACTAGGATCCACTGACCCCTGCGCTCATTGGCGGCACGTTGCCGTTCCGTTGGCGTGTTTTGGTGTTGGTGTACCTGGGGGAGTCATGGATCCTTTGTATTCGGCTGCAGGCGAATCATCTCTGACGTTACAGGACGCAACGATAAATCGGCGTGGAGCGCAGCGAATTTCTGCGCGTTGCCGATTTACGTATCGCCATTCACCGTCATTTCTCCGAGGCCGGCCGCGTCAGGGAATCTTGGCGAACCACAGTTCCTCCGGAGCGTGTGTTCGCAGTACCCAGCCACTTCAAGTGGGCGAGTGGGTGACGCTGAATCTGGAAGACCCCCGGGAAAATGCAGGCGTCGCGCCGCGCTGGTCCCGGAACCGAAGCGCACTCGTTGTACGTGAAGCGGGGCTGCGCGCAAGCGAGGCAGAAGACGACGCCGGATACGTTTATTCCTACGGCGTAAAATTCGCGAGCGATGTACGGTCAGTATGGTCTTACGCGCTTTACCGGCTTTTTCCGGTGGGAATGTTGCTGATGTTCCTTATCGGTGTCGCGAACGTGGTTTACCTCAAGGCGTTCAATATCAAGTTCTTTTGGTATCAGCCCTGGCTCAATCTCTACAGCTTGCTGATTTCCGCGTACATCCTTTCACGTTTCGCGCTCGCCGTGTTCTATCGTCCCCCGCACGAAAACAAGGGTGAACTGCCGACAATTTCCGTCATCGTTGCGTGCAAGAACGAAGAGAGTTCGATCGCGGAAACGCTGGAGTGCATTTACCGCTCACACTATCCGTCGCATCGGATCGAAGTCATCGCTGTAAACGACGGCTCCACTGACAAAACGCTGGCGGAAATGCAGCGCATAAAGTCGGTTCAGCCGCGCCTTCGAATCATCGATTTCCCGGTCAATCGCGGTAAGCGCGACGGTATGGCGGAAGGCGCGCGGGCGGCACGCGGTGAAATCCTGATCTATGTCGACTCTGACAGCTTTGTGCGTCCCGATACCTTTCGAAAGCTCGTGCGCGGGTTTGCCGATCCTTCGGTGGGCGCCGTGTGCGGACACGCCAACGTACAGAACGCGCGCGCCAACTTTCTTACGAAGATGCAGGAAGTCCGCTATTTTGTCGCGTTTCGAGTCATCAAAGCCGCCGAATCGCTGCTATCAACAGTTTCATGTTGTTCGGGGTGTCTCGCCGCGTATCGCCGCTCCTACGTAATGCCGATCCTCGATACGTGGCTGCAACAAACATTTCTGGGAACCAAGGCCACCTTTGGCGACGACCGCAGCCTGACCAACTACATGCTGCGGCGGTATCGTGTAATTTACGATTCCGAGGCCGTATGCACGACGCTCGTGCCGGAAAGCTACCGCGTCTTCTTTCGCCAGCAGCTGCGTTGGAAGAAATCCTGGATTCGCGAAAGCCTGATCGGCAGCACCTTCATGTGGCGGCGCCACCCCATGGCGGCGTTCTTTTACTATCTCGGTGCGCTGTTTCCCTTGATCGCTCCATTTATTGTTCTGAATGCGCTTTTCCTTCCGCTGATCGGATTTGGAAGTATCTCGTGGCTTTACGTCTATGGCGCCGTACTGATGGCATCCATGTATGGGTTGGTGTACCTGACCCGCTATCGCGATTCACTTTGGATCTACGGAATCTCCTTTAGCGTTTTCTACATGACAGTACTGGTTTGGCAGACGTACTACGCCTTACTGACTGTCCGGCGCAATCATTGGGGAACGCGCTAGATCATGCACGCCCCGCGATCGCCGGCCGCAGTCGTGACGTTCAGGCGAGACGTCATCGCGTGGATGGTCACGTTTTGCCTGATCGGCGGATTTGCTGTCGCGTGGAAGGTGTGGCAGAACCATCCGGAAACGCGAAAGCCATTACCCGTCGCCGCTGTTGCCGCGGACCCGCGTATCACAGTGTTGGCGTACGATCGCATTGTTAAATCGCCGGATCCAGCTCATGTGGACGCCGAGCGCCTGCGAACGCACATTGATGCGCTACGCGCGCAGGGCTTCGAGCCCATCAGCGTTCAATCGCTGTACGATTTTTATTATGCGTCCGGAAAGCTCCCGGCCCGGCCGGTGCTACTGGTGTTCGATCACGGTTATCTTGATACATACGAAGCGGTCCACCCGGTGCTGCTGGAGACGGGATGGCGCGCCGCGGTATCGCTGGCCACGGCGGCACAGGAGCGGCGGGACTCTTTGTATGTGTACTGGGATCGGCTGCTACGCATGGTCCACAGCGGATATTGGGAAGTGATGAGTCAAGGGCATGCGACTCGCGAAACGGTGCGTACCGGTCCGAAAGAGGGCGAAGCGCCGTTTATCACGACCGCCGAATGGATTCGGGATGAACGTCGGCCGGAGAGTGACCAGGAATTCTTCGAGCGTATTGCGCAGGATCTGAGCCACAGCGCGGATTTCATCCGATCCCGTTTGGATGTGCCGGTGCTGGGATACGTTTTTCCATTTGGCACCCCGGCGCGTGTCTACAGCAACGGATCGCTGCTTCTGGCAGAACAACAGGCGCGAGCGTTTACGTTTCCCCTTGCGTTTTCCGACGATGATTTTGGCGTCAACGACCAAAACAGCAACCCGCAAGACTTGAAGCGCCTGCGGGTCGCCAGTGATTGGTCCGCGGACGAATTAATGCGACGCATCAACTCATCGCGTGAGCTTCCGCCGGAAGGAGATCCGCTGCAGGCCAATTCACACTGGATTGTCGCCAGCGGCGACCTGAGCAGCGAAAAGACCCTTTTGCATCTGAGCGGGCCGCGTTATGCGCAGGCGTGGTTGGCCGGCAGTCAGTGGGCCACGGACTGGACGCTGAATGCGCGTGTGCGCCCGTCCCACGGCGATTTCTGGTTTGTCCACAGCGATGCTGCGCGAGGGACAGAGTGGCGATTCGGCGGTGGTGCAGGCGGCCTTTATTTGAAGCAGATGAAGCGCGGCATCACCGTGGCGACAAACACATTCCCGTTTCCGAGCAGCGATACCTGGCACGATGTTGCCATCATCAAGCGGGGTTCGGGAGTTTGGGTTGAGTGGGATGGGCGCCCGGTTTCCGAACATCCCACGCGCCTTGTCGAGGCCGTGGATGGACCCATCGGCTGGATGGTTTGGGCTGGCGATGGCGACAGCGAGCTAACGTTGAGCGGTGTTCGGTTCGCTCGACAACGCTACGCGATGAACGCACTGAGCAATTTCCCATCGGCGAACGAAGTTCAGGTTGCGGCTGCGCAGGCCAAGAGCACGGCGGCGCTGACGCGACCGCAATTTGAGCTGGACAACGGTTCCCTCACCGAGCGACAGATAGACAACGACCTTTTCGCGCTGCTGCAGTATCGATACGCGTGGCAAATTGTGCCTGGCGTGGCATTGAAGAACCTGAGCGAGAAGCAGGCGCCCGAACTTGAAGCGCTCGTCACGCGCGCCGGTACGGAAGGGTGGGGTGGGCTGAACTTTGATATCAGCGAACTTGATCCGGCCGACCTGCGAAAAGCTGCGCCGATTCTTGCGAATCTGGAAAAGCGCATACGCGCCAGCCGGCAACGCTTTCTGGTCACGCGCGATCGGAATGAAGTTGCAGATTCCGCAGCAAGCCTCTCCTCCCTTCTGTCCGTATCAGCCAGGTAAGAGTCATGCCTTTGTTTCAACGTTGGTTCACATCGACCCATCGCACGCTGTTGGCCGTTGCGATGCTCTGCCATGCGTTGCCAGCGACGGCGAAATCTCCCGGTCAGGACGCGCTTGACGCCGGCAGCGCATTTTACAAGCAGGGACGCTATCAGGAAGCCCAGGCGGCATTCCGGGATGCAACTGCGCGTGATCCCGGACTGACGCGCGCCTGGGAAAATCTCGGGTGGAGCCACTACCAGCTCGGCGAGACCAGCGATGCGCTGCGCGTCTGGGACATGGTGCTGAAGGTCGAGCCTGAAAACATCAGCCTGCTCAATGAAACCGGCAAGCTCATTGCAGCTCGTGGCGATGTGGAAAAAGCGCTCGGGCGCTTCGAAAAGAGCTTGGCTCTGAATTTTGCGCAGGGCCATATCCATCTGCGCGCCGGCGATTTGTATGCGCAAAAGGGCGACGAATCAAGGGCGCTCGAACACTATCGGATCGCAACCCAGAAAAACGATGGCGAGGAGGTGGATGACGCAATTATTCGGCTCGCGGCGGTGTTTGAGCGAACAGGAAGGAATGACGAAGCGATTCGTGCGATCGAGTCCTTTCGCCGAGAAACTGCACCATCACCTTTGCTCGATCGCACGCTTGCTAGGCTAAATGCCAGAGAGGGCGATGCCTTGTACGGAAAGGATAAATTCGATTTAGCCATCGCGCGGTATCGCGCGGCGGTCGGAACCGATCCGGAACAGGAGAAATATCGCGTCAATTTTGGTTGGGCCTTGCGAAAGCAGGGTCGGATCAGTGAAGCCATCAGTCTATGGCGCGATGCGCTCAGGCGTAATCCGGCATTGAATGAACTGAATCGCGCCATAGCTGATGCGTATTTCGACATGGGCGATGGCATTTCTTCGCGCGAGTGGTACACGAAAGCCGTACAGGCGGATCCGGACAACGCGGGCGCCATTTTGCGCCTGGCTGATACTGCATTCGAAGAAAACAACCCGTCAGAAGCTGCGCGCTGGTTGACGAAGTTTTTGGCAACCAGAAACACGGCGGAAGTCTGGTGGCTTCGGGCAGCCAATGTGTTTGAACAACATGGCAAGCTGGATGAAGGAATCAAATTTTTTGAATCCCTCGCCCAGGACCCAGCCAATACTCAGGCCCGTGTGGCGGTGGCGCGTTTGTACATTGTTCGGGCGGCCGACCTTGGTGCCAGGAACGCATTGGCAGAAGCGCGCGATGACCTGCAAAAGGCATTGGAAGTCAGTCCACACAACGGCGCAGCTTTGCGAGATCTCGGTTGGATTTACTGGCGCTTGGAGCAATGGGATGACTGTGAGCGTACCTGGAAGCGGTATCTGGACGAAGAGCCCAATTCGGCGGCGCCACTCAACGTGCTGACACAATTTTATGTTCGGCGAAAAGACAACGACAAGGCTTTGGAATTCGCACGCCGAGGGTTGGCTATGGCTCCGAACCAGCCTGAACAACAGTTACGACTGGCGCGAGCGCTGTTCTTCACGCAGCAGTACCAGGCTGCTAAGTCATATGCCGAAGATCTCGCACGTGATAATCCACAGCACTATGGGATCCAGTATTTCTGGGGCGAGCTTCAGATGAAGTTTTACGAATTTGATTCGGCGCGTGAACAGTGGAAAAAAGTATTGAGCCTGGACGAGTCATCGTCCGGTGCGCGATACAACTTCATCCGGGCAAACTATGAAGTGGGGCACTACGAAGAAGCCATCGAGGATGCACAACGTTTTTTGCAGACGTATGGACCGAGCGAGAAAATCCTGAAGTTTCTGGCGGAAGACGCCGTGGCACGATCGGATCACGCGGCGACAATTCGTTGGCTTTCGGCCTTGGTTGATGCAGATCCTGCGAAGCCTTCGCATTGGCTGGAACTTTTCCGAAAGCACATTCAAGCAGACGAATTTGACCAGGCGGCAGCGGTTCTGGATCGCGCTCAAAAAGTCTTGCCCGACCACCCCGCAATTGAGGTTGCCAGAGCAGACAACGAACGAGCTCGCGGACACTCTCGAGAGGCTTATGAACAATACGCGCGAGTCGCGCACCGCTATCCTGGAAATCGCTCAGCGTATACCGGAATGCTTTACACGCTGATTGAGATGAGTCGATACCATGAGGCATTGAAACTTTTGCGCGAAAATCGCGCGGGATTCCTCAAAGACTACGAAGTCTCTACTGAAGTTGCCCGCATCATCGCCGCTCGTGACGGTGAGGCGGGATATGCAGAGTTATTTGACCGAATCGTGCCTCCATCATCGTCGGCAGCAGTCGTACCATTTCTCCTGTACCACGGGTTGAGCAAGCACTCACGCAGTATCAATTTGTCCGTCGAACGTTTCGATGACCAGATGTCAGCGCTTCGCGGCGCCGGTTTTACGCCAATTACGGTATCGGAGTTCGACCGAATGAGACGCGGTGAGCAAGCGTTTCCTTCGCGCCCAATTGTTATTACGTTTGACGACGCGCGGCGCGATTCTTTTGTACTCGGTGACCCGGTTTTACGTCGCTACGGAATGAAGGCGACCATGTTTGTTCCGACGGCTCACGTATTGGATGGCCACCCATTTTTTGCTGATTGGAAATTGTTGCGACAGTTATACGAGACAGGTCGTTGGGACATGCAAAACCATGGTCACGATGCGCACGATCCCTTGCTGATCGACTCCGACGGTGGCACCGGCGGTTTCCTTGTGAATCGAGCCTGGCTCGAAGACGTAGGGCGTACGGAAACTCTTGACGAATATCGTGAGCGAGTTGAGCGAGATCATGACGAGGCGTCGCGTCGTTTGGTCGAGCATCTTCGAAATCTGCGCGTAGTTGCGTACGCTTATCCTTTTTCCGAAGCCGGACAGGAGGCTGTTGGAAATGAGCCCGCCGCCTACGATGTAAACGAACGTGCCGCGCTTACACGGTTCCGCTATCGATTTACGCAAGACAGCAGCGGCTACAACGTCGTACCGGTTGGCGATGATGCGCCCCTGGCGTTACGCCGTTTTAGCGTGCCGCGCGACTGGGATGGTGAGCGATTGCTTGAGCACCTCGCCCAGGCGGATCCACGAAATATCTCCCGTATAGCAAAAGGGCAAACTCTGTTCTGGGAAGGCAAGAGTAGGCGGGCGCGCGAGGTGTTCCAGTCGCTTGATCGTGACGAGCCGCGCCTGGCGGAGAGAAGCAAGTATTACTTGGCGGCAACGTCGTACGCGATGGGCCTTCGCCGCGATGCGCTGAGTTATTTCAGTGACTATGAGGGCGCACTCAGGGAGGAGGATCCCAAATCGCGTGCGCTACAGCAGCGGATCGAATGGAGCAACCGCGCACGTGTGGACTCCGAGTTTGGCGCGCGGCAAGACTCTGATGATCGCCAGCAAACCTGGGAATCGATCGGCGCTGCTATTCCTTTGAAGGCGCCTTTCGATCTAAAGGTCGATGTAGGCCGAATACGTTTTGAGGACAAGGGTTCGCAACCATCGAGTGCACAGCAGAGTAGGGCTGGCGCACGCTGGCAAGCTTCGGATGCGATTGCCGCCCAAGTTGACGTTCGTGTACGCCAGTCGGAAACCGATCCGGATTCGACCAACTCGTGGTTGTTGCTGGAGTATCGGCGTGACGCGTTCGTAAGCGCACTTTCGTGGTCCCGCGAAGATGTGGATACGGTTGCCGCGCGCTCAGCCGGATTGCAGTTAAATACGTCCAGCCTTCGCACAAAGTGGTGGCCAACACGCAACTGGACCGGAGTAGTTCAGTTGAGTCGCAGTCGCTACGATGACGACAACACGCGTTTCGATGGTCGCTTTAACGCTTCGTATCAGTTAACACGCACGCAGCCCGTGTGGAATGCCAGGTTTGAAGTGGACTACAGTGACACTGATTTTACGAGTGCTGCCTACTATTCTCCGGACCAGCTGCGCATTGGGCGTATTACGCTCCGGTATACGTCCCGCGAGCAATCCGGATTTCCCATTGAGATTGGTGCCGGTGCGGGCATTGCCCGCGACAATGTCCGCGGTACACGTCCGGTGGGCAATCTGGAATTCTCCGCCGTTCAGCGATGGAGCAGTATTTTCCATACCGAGATTTCGGGCACTCACTATGAAGCACCAGCCTATCGGTCATCCGGGTTGCAGGCATCGTTGCTCTACCGGTTTTGATTCGATCGACTTTCCAGCACGGCCAAATACACGCGCACGCCAGATCAGGTAGGTCTGGAAATTTGCGCGGGAACTCAGCGTGGCGTACGCGAGAGCGCCACGCGGCGTTGTAATTCAGGATCGTGCCGACCCAGGCTCCAAAGCATTACGGAGGCGGTATTGTGTCGGGCGATAGCTTCGAGTTTTGCGACGAGGCTTTCAGCGTCTTCAAAATAAGTGGTGTAATGCGAATCGTTGTCTGAAAAAGTGAAGTGGGGCGCCTGACCCGGGGCATCGCGCTCAATCTTCGCCAGTTGCCGCTCCGCCGAAGCCGCCGCGTCTTCGTATTGAACGCCCCGAGTTGAATCTGGTCCCCACACCATTCCGCTGACTTTGATGACCGGGACAATTTTTTCGGAAGGGCACTGCGTCGCGGCAAAATCCTGAATTTCCGAGATCCATTCCGGGGTGGCCATGGGGCCAGGCGGAGTTTTTGCACTGTGCAAGTTGTACATCATGATCTGCAGGCGATCCGTTGCACTGCAAAGCGCCAGCCAGTCCATCGCGCCGGGGCCGATTGAATTCATTTCCCGCTTTTTGGGTTGGACGGTAATTGACAGGCGCAGTTTCGACGCATGTGCCGCTGCCGCCAGTTCCTCGGCAAAGACGGAAAAAGCGTCGCGCTCGGAAGCAGGCAGATTTTCGTAGTCGATATCCAGCCCGGAAAACGCATAGTCTCGCGTCAGCTGGATCAGTTTATCAATGTGGGCGCGGCGGGCTTCTTCGTCATGCAGGATCTGATTCACAACTCCCGCGTCCTTAAGCGTGATGGTGTTTGCCTCTGCGGCAGCAACATCGTTGACTACGGTAAGCCACGCACGCTTTCCAAGCGCGGAAATGCGACTGCTGGCATCGCGCAGCGACGCGTCGGTCACTGATCGGTGTAAAACCGGGTTCCCGCCGGAATCAAGCTGTGCGACAAAAAAGAACACATCGTCGAAAACGGCGTGGCTGGCTTCGACGGATTTCATTCCCGCGGAAAAGTCCCAGTACGTGATCCATGCGCCAAAACTCAGCTCGTGCCATTCGCGATGTGCAGTTGTGCTTGCGCAGGAAAAGAGGGCCAGGCAACTGATCCACGCGGGCAGAAAACGTGCGAGGAATTTGGGCACGTCGATTGAGCTGTATTTTTCAGGCGCCAGCATGGGGAAAGTTTTTGCCGGGTTCCTTCGGCCTGAGTAGAGCCCTGGCGGTGAATTCGAGCGCTGTCGCACAACGACCCGCCGCTGCGGGATGGGATTACAGGGAATTTAGAATTCTCTGCCGTTGCTCGCGGTGTTCGTCGTCCGTGATCAGGCCCTTCGAATGCAAGTCATCCAGTTTTTTCAGGCGATCCTCAACGGACTCGGTTGCCGGCGGTGACGGTGTTGCGGGCGTCGGGCGAGTCAGCGCGGCGGGATCACATTTCAGCGTGACGTTGATATCCGACTTCAGTTCTTCTTTCATTACGCGCTTAGTGACCGGCTCGCACCCGTCCTTGGAGATCTCCACGAACTCGAGTTGGCGGTAAAACGCGATGCCGTCCTCGTCAGTATCGACTTTCGACGTCCAGTGTTGCGGAAATTCCTTGTCGATTTCCAGCGCGATCGGGGTCACCCCGACGAGTCGTCCGGTAATGCGGACATTGGCGCCCGCGGGTTCAGATTCGATCCTGATATGCGTGCGCTTCTCGACGGTCTGAGTGGCGCATGCCGAAACGGCCAAGGCGCCCGCCAGGGCAGTGATAAAAAGAAGAAGTGGGTGACGCGTCAGCATTGGTGCAATCCAAAAGGCGGCAACAAGGTGCGCCAGCTTATCACGAACTAGACGTCGAGCAGCTCCACCCAATGGACAACGGGGATACGCGCGCGCGATGCCAGGTGCAGTTCGCAGCCGATATTGGCGGTGGCGATAAGCTCCGGATTGCCCGTGCGCAGCGCATCCAGTTTGTTGCTGAGCAAACGCTGCGAAAGTTCAGGTTGCAGAATCGAGTAGGTTCCGGCCGATCCGCAGCATAAATGCGAATCCGGAAATTCAGTCAGCTCGAACCCCGCGCGCCGCAACACCGCCTCTGCCGCACCGTTCAATTGCTGGCCGTGCTGCAACGTGCAGGGCGGATGGAACGCGATACGCCTGTTCCTGGCTGCCGCAAGTCTGGTGACATCTTCGCGAGCCAGCACCTCACTCAGGTCGCGTGCCAGTGCGCTGATGCGCGCCGCCTTTTCCGCATACGCCGGGTCGTCCTTAAGTTGCAGGCCATATTCCTTGATCACCGCGCCACAGCCGGACGCCGAGACAACAATGGCTTCGGCCCCGGCCTGGATGTGCGGCCACCAGGCATCGATGTTGCGCTTGATGAATTGCTTGCCCTCGCGGTGCTCATTCAGGTGAAGACTCAGTGCTCCGCAGCAGCCTGCCATCGGCACGCGCAGCAGCGTGATCCCCAATTTGTCGAGCACGCGTGCTGCCGAAGCGCTGGTGTTGGGGGTTGCGCAGCTCTGCACGCATCCCTCAAATGCAATCATTTTGCGCGGATGAGTGCGTGTCGGCCAAGGTTTTGCGGCCTGCCGCTTGGGAATCTTGCGTGCGAATGCAGCCGGTAGCACGGCACGAAAGGCCTGCCCAAGCTTTAACAACGGTGCAAACCGCGCCGGGTGTGGCAGAAAGAAGCGCAGCGTGCGGCGCAGGATTTTCTCTCCCAACGGACGCGACACCTGCTGGTCGACAATCTCCCGACCGATCTCGGCAAGACGCGCGTAACGCACGCCCGAAGGACAAGTGGTTTCGCACGAACGGCAGGTCAGGCAACGATCGAGATGCAGTTGCGTCGTTTCAGTGACTGGTTGGCCTTCGAGGAGCTGTTTGATTTGATAGATGCGGCCACGCGGCCCGTCTAATTCATCACCCAGCAGCTGGTAGGTCGGGCAGGTGGCCGTGCAAAAGCCGCAGTGCACGCAAGAGCGCAAAATCTCGTCAGCCTCCTGGCCGTGCGCGGATTTCCGGAACGCTTCAGTGAGCGAAGTTTGCATGGCGCTATATCGCGGTAAACAGGCGGCCGCGGTTGAAAACTCCCGCAGGATCAAATGCGGACTTCAAGTTCCGTTGCAACGTGGCCAGGGGTTCCGTCAGGGGATCGAAGTTGTCAGCGCCTTCGTCTCCGCCACGAAACAGCATCGCATGCCCTCCGGCAGCGCGTGCAGCAGTACGAATCGCCTCTGGCGATTCATCCGAATAAAGCCAGCGCAGTCCGCCGTTCCATTCGATGAAAGTCTTGCCGCCCAAATTCAGTGAGGCGGCTGTCGGTGCAACCGATAGCCTCCAGAGTTTACGCGCGTCGCCAAAGTATCCGTGGCGCTGTTCGCGTACGTTGGCCCAAAACGCCGGGTCGTTTTCAACGTCGCCGCCCAGTTTGCGCCGCGCTGCCTGCACGGCCGTCGCGGTGCCCTCAAGGCGCGTATACAGCGTGGCGCCGTCATAGGCCGTTGCGGTGATCGGCAACGGTTGTCCGGCGCGGGCATTCATCATTCGAATCGCGTCAGCGCTGCCTAATTCGTGCCGTAACGTAAGCGTCTCCGCTGTGCGCGGCAGTACTTTGAGCGTAATCGACAGCAAAACACCGAGTGTGCCGTAAGCGCCGCACATGAGGCGCGATACATCGTAACCCGCCACGTTCTTCATCACTTGGCCGCCGAAATGCAAGGCCTCGCCGCGACCGTTGATGATGTCGGTGCCCAAAACGTAATCCCGCGCTGCGCCGGCGAAGGGGCGCCGCGGTCCCGAGAGATTGCATGCAATCGTTCCGCCGAGCGTCGCATTCGCGCCATAGTGAGGGGGTTCGAACGGGAGCATCTGCCCGCGCTCTGCGAGCGCCGACTCGATTTCGGCCAGCGGCGTGCCCGCACGTGCAGTCAAAACGAGTTCTTCGGGTTCGTAGCTGACAATGCCGCGATGCCCCGCGACGTTCAACACGTCGTCGTCGGACGTCGCGCGCCCAAGAAAATTCTTGCTTCCGCCTCCGATGATGCGCAGCGTGCGCTTCGCGCCGGCCGCGGCGCGCACGAGTTCCTGGAGTTCAGCGCTTTGGTTGCCGTTCATACCAGCGATCCCGTAGCCCGGATGCAGGCCCGCTTCGGGCTGGATTCCGGGGCATGGCAAAACGACCCCGGATTTCGCTGCGCTTCATCCGGGCTACTCCCTGGGCGTTGTGCCTGAAGCGGCATGTCAGTACCGCTCCAGTTCCGGAAATTTGTCACGCGCGCCGTGCACGTGCATCGCGCCGAATTCGGCACAACGCTGAAGTGTGGGAATCGCCTTGCCGGGATTGAGCAGGCCCTCCGCGTCAAAGGCGTGCTTCACCGCAAAGAACTGCGTCAGCTCGGCAGACTGGAACTGGACGCACATCTGATTGATCTTTTCGATTCCGACGCCGTGCTCGCCCGTGATGGTGCCGCCCACGTGTACGCACAGTTCCAGAATCTTTCCGCCGAATTCTTCTGCCTTGTGCAATTCGCCCGGCTTGTTGGCATCGTAGAGAATCAGCGGGTGCAGGTTGCCGTCTCCTGCATGAAACACATTGGCAACGGGCAGGTCGTATTCGCGCGACAGGCGCGCGATTTCGTCCAGTACTTGCGGCAGGCAGCGGCGCGGTATCGTACCGTCCATGCAGTAGTAATCCGGTGCCAAACGCCCGACGGCGGGGAACGCCGCCTTGCGGCCTTTCCACAGCAGCGCGCATTCCTTGTCATCCTGCGCGGTGCGCACGTTCGTCGCCCCCTGCGCGAGCATGATGTTGCGAATCGCCGCGACATTTTCTGAGACTTCCTCGTTGGTGCCGTCGACTTCGCAAAGCAGGATCGCCGCGGCATCGACCGGGTAGCCGACATGCACAAAATCCTCGGCGGCGCGGATCGCCAACTTGTCCATCATCTCCAGTCCGGCCGGAACAATTCCCGCGCCGATAATTGCGCCGACCGTCGCACCGGCGGCAGCGACTGAATTGTAGGCGCCGAGCAACACTTGTACGCGCTCCGGTTTTGGAAGCAGGCGTACGGTGACTTCGACGACGATGCCCAGCATCCCTTCGGAGCCGGTGAACAGCGCAAGCAGGTCATAACCCGGGCTGTCGTAGGCGTCGCTGCCGAT